>JADFNG010000006.1 GCA_022563505.1 Pseudomonadota bacterium
GATAGAAAAGCTGTAGGAGCGTCTCCTGAGGCGCGACCTCTTGAGCTTGGTCGCGGGTCAGGTCCCGCTCCTACAGGAGTGCCAAAAAAAAGGGTTCCCGGAGGAACCCTTTTTCATTTTGGCGGAGTGGACGGGACTCGAACCCGCGACCACCGGCGTGACAGGCCGGTATTCTAACCAACTGAACTACCACTCCATAACCTGGTGGGTGCTGAGGGGTTCGAACCCCCGACCCTCGCCTTGTAAGGGCGATGCTCTACCAGCTGAGCTAAGCACCCGGATGAATCGCGGCAGCACTGCTCAATGAGCATTACCTCCCGACTCAAACCCCGGCCTAAATACGAAAAATCGCCAACACGCGGCGATTTTTCGACCCTCGAGTACCGAAGCGCGCGCTAGTTTACGGCTTCTTTCAGGGCTTTGCCAGCCTTAAATCCAGGGACATTGCTTGCCTTGATCTGGATGGGCTCGCCCGTTCTTGGGTTACGTCCCATGCGTGCTGCACGAGCCTTAACCGAGAACGTACCAAAACCTACCAACGCAACGTTGCCGCCGCCTGCCAAAGTCGAGGTCACGGTGCCAAGCACTGCGTCGACCGCTTTGGTTGCGTCTGCCCGCGAAAGATCCGCGGTTGCTGCTACTGCCTCAATGAGTTCGCCCTTGTTCATGCATTCACCTTTGCCGATTGATGTTCAATAGTGTTATGCGGACAAGTAAAAAAATCTCCGCCGCATCCCCGTACTCGTCCCCAAGCAAGCAGAACGATTCTTTACCCATTTTGTTCTGACGGCTTTATGAAAAATCCGTCGCGCCTTCGCCGCATCACGAACACGACCTGACGAGGCACGCGTAGCTTATACCAAGCGACCGTCAAATCGTCAATAAGTCCAGTGTTTCTGCGGGGTTCAGCGCCTAGTGAGGCCTGGCCTGGTCGGCCGTTTTTTGCTCCTCATCGGCGCTCGAAGCGGCGGCTTTTTCGTCCTTGGACGGCGCCTTGGGCAGCGGCATATGTTGCAGTGCATGCTGCAGCACCTCGTCGATCCATTTCACCGGAAGAATCGTCAGCTTGTCTTTGATGTTCTTCGGTATTTCGACCAGGTCTTTCTCGTTTTCCAGGGGTATCAGGACGGTCGTGATGCCGCCCCGGTGTGCCGCCAGCAGCTTCTCTTTCAGCCCGCCGATCGGCAGTATTTCGCCGCGCAAGGTGATCTCGCCCGTCATGGCAACGTCGCTCTTCACAGGAATCTTCGTGAGGGCCGATACCAGCGCCGTACACATGCCAACTCCCGCACTCGGACCGTCCTTTGGCGTCGCCCCTTCCGGCACGTGAACGTGCACATCGAACTTCTGGTAAAAGTCTTCATCAATGCCAAGAATGCGACTGCGGCTGCGAACCACGGTCATCGCGGCCTGAATAGACTCCTTCATCACGTCACCGAGTTGCCCGGTATACGTCGACTTGCCCTTGCCCGGCACGACGGCCGCCTCGATGGTCAACAGTTCTCCGCCCATTTCGGTCCACGCCAGCCCGGTGACCTGCCCGACCTGATCGTTTTCTTCTGCCTTGCCGTAACGGAAGCGCCGCACGCCGAGATACTTCTCCAGCCCTTTCGGCGTCACTCGAACGATCTTATCGCGGGGTTTCATCAGCAGCGCTTTCACAACCTTGCGGCAGATCTTCGAGATCTCGCGCTCAAGATTTCGCACACCGGCCTCGCGAGTGTAATGCTGGATGATGTCGAGCACTGCCGCACGGGTCAGGTTCAGTTCGGTATCTTTCAGCCCGTTGGCCTTCAACTGTTTTTTGATCAGGTAGCGCATCGCGATGTTGAGCTTCTCATCCTCGGTGTAGCCCGGGATGCGAATGACTTCCATGCGATCGAGCAATGGCGGCGGAATATTAAGGCTGTTCGCGGTACACACGAACATCACATCGGACAGGTCGAAATCGACCTCGAGATAGTGATCCGCGAAGGCCGAATTTTGCTCCGGGTCCAGGACCTCAAGCAGTGCAGACGACGGATCGCCGCGGAAATCCATGGCCATCTTGTCCACTTCGTCCAGCAGGAACAGCGGGTTCCTGACGCCCGTTTTCGCCAGATTCTGGATGATTTTGCCGGGCATCGAGCCAATATAGGTGCGACGGTGGCCGCGAATTTCCGCCTCGTCACGCACGCCACCGAGTGACATGCGCACGAACTTGCGGTTGGTCGCCCTGGCAATGCTCTGTCCGAGAGAGGTCTTGCCCACACCCGGTGGGCCGACGAGACAAAGAATCGGCCCTTTAAGACGCTTCACGCGCTGCTGCACGGCAAGGTACTCAAGGATGCGCTCCTTGACCTTCTCCAGTCCGTAATGATCTTCATCGAGCACCTTCTCGGCCCGATCCAGCTTGCGAATGACTTTGCTGCGTTTTTTCCACGGTGCTTTAAGCAACCAGTCGAGGTAATTGCGCACGACGGTTGCTTCGGCGGACATCGGCGACATCTGCTTCAGCTTACTGAGTTCCGAAGTCGCCTTTTCATACGCTTCCTTGGACATGCCGGCCGCTTCGATCTTGTTTTCCAGGTCATCGAGTTCCATCGGCACATCGTCCAGATCGCCGAGTTCCTTCTGAATCGCCTTCATTTGTTCGTTCAGGTAGTACTCGCGCTGGCTTTTTTCCATTTGCTGTTTCACGCGACCGCGGATGCGTTTTTCGATTTGCAAAACGTCGAGTTCAATTTCAATGATTCCCAGAATCTGCTCGAGACGTTCCTTGACGTCAATAATCTCCAGGATGCGCTGCTTTTCCGACAGCTTGAGCGCCATGTGTGCTGCGACGGTATCGGCAAGCCGGCCAGGCTCGTCAATGCCTGCCAGCGACGTCAGAATTTCGGGTGGAATTTTCTTGTTCAGTTTTACGTAATGTTCGAACTGGCCGACGATTGAACGCACCAGCAGGCCGACCTCACGATCACCTTCTCTCTCCTCATCGACCAGTATCGTAAACTCGGCCGAGAAGTGGTCTTCCACAATAAGATTATCGACACGCGCACGTTCGCCGCCCTCAACCAGAACCTTTACGGTGCCATCAGGCAGCTTGAGCAATTGCAGGATAGTCGCCAGGGTGCCGATCTCATACAGGTCATCCCCGCTTGGATCGTCAAGATCCGCTTTCTGTTGCGCGATGAGCAGTATTTTCTTGCCGCCGTCCATGGCGCGGTCAAGCGCGACGATCGATTTCTCACGGCCGACGAACAGCGGTATCACCATGTGTGGATAGACCACCACATCGCGCAAGGGCAGTACCGAAATGCGTCCGTATTCCGGCGTTTCCTCGCTCACATCGGTCGTGACTTCCTCGGAAACTTCATCGTCGCGATCAACGGTGGTTGTAAGATCTTTCTTAGACACCTGTATATTGCCCTCGCTCAGGTAGGGGAAGCGGCCCGCCGCAGCTCAACTGCGTCCAGGTCGCTGAAAATTTGCGTGTTACTGGACGACGTGCGTCCGAAATAAACAATATCAAGCAGCCAATGCGTCTGTTTGCCCGAGGAAATCTGCATGACATTGGCGGCCGCCAGAAATAATTTCAATCCGATCCGGTCTGCAGTGCCTGCGGTTCGATTTCCACCGTCGGTGGCCCATCGGACTCATACATAATGTACGGCTGAGTCTCGCCAATCACGACAGCCTCATCCACGACCACTTTCTTCGCCGTCGTGCTCGAGGGCAATTCATACATGGTATCGAGCAAGACACCCTCAAGAATGGTGCGCAAGCCACGCGCACCTGTTTTGCGCTTCATGGCGCGCTTGGCGATGGCACGCAAGGCACCATCGCGAAACTCCAGCTCCACACCTTCCATGTCGAAGAGTTTCTTGTACTGTTTCGTCAGCGCATTTTTTGGTTCGATCAGTATGCTGATGAGCGCATCTTCATCCAGCTCTTCCAGGGTGGCAACGACGGGCAAGCGACCGACAAATTCAGGAATCAAGCCGAATTTTATCAAATCCTCCGGCTCCACGGTGTTCAGTACTTCGCCGATATTCCGCTTGTCATCGGCCGTCTTGACCTCGGCAACAAAGCCGATGCCGCTCTTCGACGAGCGCTGCTCGATGATTTTTTCGAGGCCGGCGAATGCACCACCACAGATGAAGAGGATGTTGCTGGTATCGACCTGCAGGAATTCCTGCTGCGGGTGCTTTCTGCCGCCTTGCGGCGGAACCGAGGCAATGGTTCCTTCGATCAGCTTCAGGAGCGCCTGTTGCACGCCTTCGCCGGATACGTCACGCGTGATTGATGGATTGTCCGACTTGCGCGACACCTTGTCGATTTCATCAATATAGACAATGCCGGTCTGCGCTTTCTCGACGTCGTAATCACACTTCTGCAGCAACTTCTGGATGATGTTCTCAACGTCCTCACCCACATAACCCGCCTCGGTCAGGGTCGTGGCATCGGCAATCGTAAAGGGCACATTGAGAAACCGCGCCAGCGTTTCCGCCAGCAGCGTCTTGCCGCAACCGGTCGGGCCGATCAGCAGGATGTTGCTCTTGGAAAGTTCGATGTCGTCTTTTTTGCGCTCGCCGCTGCGATCATCCAGGCGCTTGTAATGGTTGTAGACAGCGACCGCAAGCACCTTCTTGGCGCGCTCCTGGCCAATGACATATTCGTCCAGAACCGCATTGATATCTTTCGGTTTCGGCAGTTTCTCGTGACTGGCCTCCGCACTGTCCTCGAGTTCTTCGCGAATGATATCGTTGCAAAGTTCGACGCACTCGTCGCAGACAAATACCGATGGTCCGGCAATCAGCTTACGAACTTCATGCTGGCTCTTACCGCAAAAAGAGCAGTACAGGAGCTTGCCGTCCTCACTCTTGCCGCGTGAATCATCGCTCATGTGTACTCGCCTCTATCACCGAAAATCAATCTGTTACCACTGCTTGGTTTATATAACACGCGCCCCTCAAGGGTGCAAAGCGCCAAGTCTCAATCGAGGACACCGGGCATGATGACAGCGGAACCTACTTCGAATCGCCATCCTTTGTATCTTTCAATTCGACTCGTTTTTCCAAAACTGTGTCGATAAGACCATATTTAACAGCCTTTTCGCTGCTCATAAAATTATCCCGCTCCAGGTCTTTTTCGATCTGCTCGACTTTCTGACCCGTATGCAGCGCCATGATTTCATTCAATCGCCGTTTGAGTTCCATCACCTCTCTGGCATGGATATCGATATCGGTGACCTGGCCCTGATATCCGGCACTCGGCTGGTGCATCATGATTCTCGAATGCGGCAACGCAAACCGCTTGCCGGCGGCACCGCCGCCGAGCAGGAGCGCACCCATGCTGGCTGCCTGCCCCACACAAATGGTGCTGACATCGCAATTGATGAATTGCATGGTGTCGTAGATCGCCAGTCCCGCAGTCACTGACCCGCCCGGTGAATTGATATAGAGATGAATATCCTTGTCCGGATTGTCCGACTCCAGATACAGCAATTGCGCCAAGACGACGTTCGCTACCTGGTCCTCGATCGAACCCACAATGAATACGACGCGCTCTTTCAGTAAGCGGGAGTAAATGTCATAGGCTCGCTCTCCGCGCGCCGTTTGTTCGACGACCATGGGTACGAGGTTCAATGCTTGTGCGCTCATAATTATTCCTGTTCAGCTTTCTGCTGGTTGCCATCTACGACCGGTCATTCTTACCGATTCATATACTTTTTAAAATCGACCTTCTTCACCTTTTCGACACCGTTTTCGATCAGAAGGTCCACCGCCTGCTCCTCCAGCACCACCGGCTCAATCTGCGCGATGAGCTGAGGGTTTCTCAGGTAACTTGCAACCATTTCTGACGCGTTTTCATAACCGCCGCACATATCTTCGACGCGCGCCCTGACCTTGTCTGTATCGACCGTCAATGCGTTGTCTTGAATGTACTGGCGCAGCAACAAGCCAAGGCGGACACGCTTTTCGGCACTCTCGCTAAAATTCTCCTGCGGCGGCGCTTTGTCGCGATCCTTGATGCCGAGTTGTTGCATGGCCTCGTCCTGCATGGTGTGCGTTTCCTGCTCGATCAGGGCCTTGGGCACCTCCATCGGATTGCCGTCAAGCAGGCCCTGCATCACCTGCTCCTTGGTGTCCTGTCGAACCTTTTGCTTTACCTCACGCTCCATGTTGTCAAAAACGTCTTTTCGGAGCTGTTTCAGACCGCCCTCGCTGACGCCGTAGAGCGTCGCGAACTCATCGTCGAGCACGGGCAATTCCTGTTCTTCAACCCGGTGTACCTTCGACGCAAAGTCCACCTTGTTGCCGGCCAGTTCCCCGGCGCTGAAATCCTTCGGAAATTTGACCTTGAACATCTTTTCATCGCCGGCTTTCACGCCGACGAGTGCCTTCTCAAAGTCCGGCAGCATTTGTCCCTGCCCCAGGACCACCGGCACTTCCCTGCCCTTGCCGCCGTCTATGAGATCACCTTTCAAGGTGCCATCGAAGTCAACGATGACGCGATCGCCCTCTTCGCTGGCACGCTCGACCTCCTTCCAGGCCCCCTTCTGCTGCCGCAAGTTCTCGATCATCTCATCGCAGTCGGCATCCGTAATCTCCACGTCCGGCTGCTCGACGGTAATCTTGTCGAGACCTTTCAGGGTGACCTCGGGCAACACCTCAAAAGTGGCCACATAGGCAAAGGCCTTATCGTCTGTGCCCGGCTCCGTCACGATGGTCGGCCCGCCCGCCGGATTGAGATTTTCCTGCGCAACCGCTTCTGCATAGCTTTTTTGCATGAGATCCGACAGCACTTCCTGGCGAATCCGGCTGCCGAAACGTTTCTTCACCACGTTTGCCGGTACCTTGCCCGGACGGAAACCCTTGAGTTTTGTCGTGCGCCGCATGGACTTGAGCCGCGATTCCACCTCGCTGTCAATGCGTTCTGCCGGCAATTCCACCCGCATGCGGCGCTCAAGCACGCCCGTCGATTCCACTGTGACCATCATAAGTTGTTACCTGCCTGCTCACTGACGCCGCTGCTCGCGACACCGAAAAACAGTATTAAATCGTTTATTTACAATTAGTTACACGCTGAATTACATGGTGCGAAAGGAGAGACTCGAACTCTCACGGGTTACCCCACAGGATCCTAAATCCTGCGCGTCTACCAATTCCGCCACTCTCGCTGCATTTTCAGGATGCCAAACAGGGCACCACTGGTGCCCTGTCCAACCGCTAATTATAGCGGTAAGAATTCAAGCTGTGTTGGGTTTCTTCCGCCTGATGAGGCACGCGCCCTCAGGAAGTCCGCAATAATCGATCTCCGCAGACGAGCCATTTATCAGCACCGTTGCAGGAACATGACCTGACACGCGATCCTCCGATATTTCGGCGCACATTGATTAGGAAAGACACTGAAGGTCAGTCCGCACCGGGTCATTTCTTCTCTTTTTGGCGTTTTGGGCGGACTGGGTCGCGCCTCGGGAGACGCTCCTACAACGGTGCCAGGCAGGGACATAATCGGCGCGGAAGATTGGTGGGCCCCCGGGGACTCGAACCCCGGACCAAGAGATTAAGAGTCTCCTGCTCTACCAACTGAGCTAGAGGCCCAATTTGCCCGCACAATCAATACGGGCAAAATGATCAGGTGCAAATTGATCTTTAGTAATCTTTCCTAAACTGGCTACCACAAACCAGCCAGATCGGCACTATACAACCAAACCAAAACAACGCAAGACCGAGGCCTTCATGCAGCTGTTAGCAGGTCGAAACCGAACAGTGTCGAGGCTTAATCGGCTTTCGTTTGGCGTCGCTGGATTTGTGGGTCTTAGGGACGGTCCGCATCAGTGCCGATACAATAGCGTTCCCAATTTGAAATGAGACTCGCCTTAGCGCGCCCATAAAGGGCGGACTAAAGATAAATCCGCGGTCCGCATCAGTACTCGTTCGGAGTGCTTGGGCGGATTTGGGGTGGACGACGGGACTCGAACCCGCGACGGCCGGAATCACAATCCGGGGCTCTACCAACTGAGCTACGCCCACCATAATTTTTGATGTTCTGACAAACAACTACGGCCAATCAAATTTCCTTCGTTCTAGGTTCTTGGTAGCTTTGTTTCATGGTCCTGCTTTTTTCATTACTAAAGATCAATCCGCCCTTCGTTCGGCATTGCTCGTTTCTTGGCTCTATCTTTTTCATTACTAAAGATAAATCCGCAACCCCCATCGATGCTTATTTGGCATCGTAGGCGGATTTGGCGCGCCCGGCAGGACTTGAACCTGCAACCCTCGGCTTAGCTTACCAACTACCGTTTTCACGGCCACGCAAATTGCGCGTTTGTGGTCTGGACTATCTCTTCACCATCTCAGGTGCCGCACGTATAGTCTCTACGGAACCCCGCGATAATCAGCCGCGAATTTTACTCGCTTTAGCTGATTATTCTTGGGTGTCTCTACCCTCAGTGAAACATTTGAGCGAAATTTGTCGGGGTCAAGATAGTAGCACTCGTCAGTGTCCGGACAATAAATGCAGTACAAATCTACTTCTTTCTTGTCGATTGGTACCGTGTGCGTTCCGCGTTTGTCAGTCCAACACGTGGAAAACTTCACATCTATTTTTCCGTACTTATCTACAGTCCTATACTTAACTTGAATCCGGCGGAATTCACCATCCCGATACGCCACAAGATCAAACGGACAATGCTCCGTCAGCGGCACGAAAATCGTAAATCCCTGCTCAAACAAATCAATCTGAGCCTTCAAGACTCCCAGGTCGCCCTTATGTTTCGTATGGTGCGATGCGCTCACAAGAACATATTACACCAACGTACGGGTCAACCACAGGTTTCCACGGGATTGCCATCAGCACTACCTGTTAAGGGTTCCCCGTTACGGTGCGGTCCACTGTACCGGTTCTGTTTCCCGATACAGGCTCCTTGATTTAAAGGCCGATGCTCTATCCGGTTGAGCTACGGGCGCTTATCCAATTACCCAAAAACTTTCTTAGAACTTCCTTCCGACGTCCGTGGTCGGGGCAGAGAGATTCGAACTCCCGACCCTCTGCTCCCAAAGCAGATGCGCTACCAGGCTGCGCCATGCCCCGATTCCAGACTCCATTCCCACCTCGCCTGCACTAGAAATGCCCCTCAATCCAAGAAAATACGGGGCACCCAACGAGCAAGGTCGGGCGGGGGCACGATCATACGTACGCCCCACTAACAGGTCAATTTCAAAAAGCAGATTTCCTGGAACCACCGGCCCTTTAGGCTTGCCCGCAGCTTTGGTATTGTGCCCGCAATCGCGTCAACCGAATCCCGGAGTCGGAATGAGAAAACCACTTTTGCTTTTGCTGCTGCTCCCGCTGTGGCAAGCGAGTATTGCGGACAGTGATGTCGCCAGTTTTTCGCGGGTCGCCATAGAGACCACTGAGGGGACATTTATCATTGGCCTTAATGGCCGCCGAGCGCCCATCACGGTGAAAAACTTTCTCGGCCTGGTCAAATCCGGCTATTACGACGGCACCATTTTTCACCGCGTTATTGCCGACTTTATGATCCAGGGCGGCGGCTTCAACCGTGATCTGGAGTCGAAAGAGCCTGACAGTACGATTATCAATGAATCCGGCAATGGTCTGACCAACCTGCGCGGTACCGTCGTGATGGCACGCCTGCAAGAACCTCACACCGCGATGGCACAATTCTTTGTAAATGTGATCGACAATCCCGGCCTGAATCCGCAGCCTGATCGTTGGGGATACACTGTTTTCGGCTATGTCCTTGAAGGCATGGACGTGGTGGACAAGATCTCGAACGTACGCTCGGGTCCGGGCGGCCAATTCCGCGCGGATGTACCGGTGGTGCCGGTCATCATCACGCGCGCGTACCCACTCGCCGATTAGGCAACAATGACAGTGGCATTGAGCTTGTGACAACCTTGTTTATTTCGGATCTGCACCTGCAAGCCGCGCGGCCGGAGATCGGTGAACAACTGATCGAATTCCTCAAAAAGGAAGCCCTGGGCGCCGATGCGCTGTTTATCCTCGGTGACCTGTTCGAAACCTGGATTGGCGACGATGATCCCGATCCGTACCACGCGACCATACAGACGGCGCTGGGATCGGTCGTCAAGACCGGTACGCCGGTGTTTTTCATGCACGGCAACCGGGATTTCATGATTGGCAAGAAGTTCTCGGTAGAGACCGGTGTGCAACTGTTACCCGATCCATTTGTTCTGGGCTTGTACGGCAAAGATGTGTTGCTGAGTCACGGTGATGCTTACTGCACGGATGACGTCGAGTACCAGGCGGTACGAAGCATGACACGGGACCCTCAATGGCAGGCGATGATGCTGCAGAAATCACTCGCAGAAAGGCGCGCGTTTGCCGACCAGTCCCGCGCCGACAGCGAGGCTCATGGCGAAACGATCGATGCAGAAATATCAGACGTCAATGTCGCGGCGATCGAGGAGGCGATGCGCACGCACAACGTGCGCTTGATGGTGCACGGGCATACGCATCGTCCGGCGGTACACGCGCAAACGGTGAATGGCATGTCCGCCAAGCGCATTGTCCTGGGTGACTGGCATGAGCATGGCAGTGTGTTGCGCTGGGATCAACGGGGTCCGCAATTGCGGACGCTGCTGCGATCTTAGGCCTGTCTGTCGCGTGTCAGGTCACGCTCCTACAAAAGCTGCCAATAGAAACTGTTGGAGCGTCTCCTGAGGCGCGACTGCGTTGGGCTTGATAGCGGCTACATTGGCGGTCCGCTGTGAAAGCGAAATTGTTCGTCCGGCTCATTGATGAGTTGCGCTTCAGCGGCTTTGAGTTCTGCCAGTCGCGTCGCGTATTCCTGAGCACCCACGCCGCACTCTTTTTTCGCAAACGCCAGGTAGTTTTCGAAATGCCGCGCCTCTGATGCCAGCAGGCCCGCATAGAAACGGCCCAGTTTGTCGGGCAAGTGCGGTGCAAGTGTTGCGAATCGTTCGCAGGAGCGGGCTTCGATGAGTGCACCGATCAGGAGCAGGTCCAGCAATCGATGCGGTTCTTCGGGGCGCACGGCCGCGCGCAAAGCACCGGCGTACCGAGATGCACTCAAACGCGAAAAAGGGATTTCCATCTCGTCCATCATCTTTCTGGCTTGCTCGAAATGCCGCAATTCCTCGCGTGCCAGACGTGACATGCCGGTGCACAGTGCCGTTCGCTCGGGATACCGGTAGATAAACGAAAGCGCCGTTGATGCCGCCTTCAATTCGCAATTGGCGTGATCCAGCAATAACTCCTGCAGCCGGCCACAAGCCTCCGCGACCCAGGCCGTCGGTGTCGGCGTGTCGAGAAATGCCGCGATTGCCGCCGGTGTCTCGACCTTTAGAACCATTCGGCGATCTCCGCTGCGCTCTGGAAGCGATCGGCCGGCTTCTTGGCCAGCATCAAATTGATGAGCGCCTGGTAGCGGGCATGCGCCACCGGCAACACGGGCACGGGGGCATGCAGGTGTTTGTAGATGATGCCCATCGCATTGCTCGCCCGAAAGGGTTTCTGCCCGCTCAGCATTTCAAAAAAGATGATTCCAAGACTGTAAATGTCGCTGCGCTCATCCACCTCGTCAGCATGCCCCTGTTCCGGACTCATGTAATACGGCGTACCGAATATCTCACCGCTGCCGGTGATCTCCTGCTCGAGACGCATGCGCTTGGCCAGGCCGAAATCGATCAGGGCGATCGTGCCATCTTCACGCAGCATGATATTGCCGGGCTTCAGGTCACGATGCAAAATTCCAACCGAATGAATCTTTGCCAGTGCGCTGGCAATCTGTTTAATGAAAGACACGGCGTCCGCTACCGTTATCCCGTGCTCTATGCGCCGTTTCAGATCACCGCCCGGCATGTACTCCATGGCAATGTGAGCATGATCGTCAGCAACGCCAAGCGCATGAATCTTGATGATATTCGGATGATCGAGGTCGGCAATCATCTCGTATTCCTGCAAGAATCGGTCGAACGTGCCGATGCTGTCAGCCACGTCCGGATCCTGGCGCAACACCTTGAGAACCATGCGGATTCTGGGGGATTCTTTTTCCACCAGATAGACGGCGGAGTGCTCGCCCGCCGACAGCTTGCGGATAAGACGGTAGCCTTTGATCAGCGGATAGATGCCGGTGCGCATGTCACCCACGAACAGCGAATCCGTGGTGGCAACCCGGCGCCGCGCACGCAGAATATCGCTCAACAGGATCATGAGGGCATCGTGCCCAATTTTCTTGCGTCGCATGTAGCCATCCGCACCGATCTTAGCGACCCGCTCTGCCTGCTCGCGCCCACCGGAGCCGAAATAGATCACTCCAGGGAAAGCGGGTGTTTTGACAAACAGCTTGAGCGTGTGCAAACCATCACGGTCTCCCTGCTCGTCGCCAAGCAGCACGAGATCATTGCCGGCACCGGAAAATTCATCCGGCAGGTTGCCGGACGTGATGGGATCGTAGACCGAAATAATGGCATCATGCCAATGCGCAGTGACGTGATGCATGAGCAGCGTCCTGAATGCCGCCTGCCCGTCAATGATCATGACTTTGATGCGCATGCTAATTTGAACGGGCGAAGAAAACCCGCCGGTTATATGGCGATTGCCGCTGGACCAGACTCGGTGGACAGGTCGTCGTCCGCATGTTGATTCGATTCACGGCTGGCTTTGGCCTGATCATTGCGCCTGGATTCGAGGACACGAAGATATTCTTCTGTAACGTCATTCGTCACATACTCGCCCGAAAAGCAGGACGTATCAAATTCACGCGTATCGGAATTGTTGTGGCGAACCGAGCGAATCAAGCCGTTAAGGTCCTGATAAATCAGTCGATCAGCGCCGATGAGCACGCGAATCTCCTCCACCGTGCGGCCACTTGCGATCAGTTCACTGGCCGCAGGCATGTCAATTCCGTACACATTCGGGTAACGCACCGGCGGCGCCGCCGAGGCGAAATAGACTTTTCTTGCACCGGCCTCGCGGGCCAGCTTGATGATCTGCCGCGAAGTCGTGCCACGCACAATCGAATCGTCCACCAACAAAACATTCTTGCCGCGAAACTCGAGCGCAATCGCATTCAGCTTGCGGCGCACCGATTTTGCGCGCTCTTCCTGCCCGGGCATGATGAACGTCCGGCCGATGTAACGATTCTTGATGAATCCTTCGCGATACTTCACACCCAGATGATGCGCAACCTGCACCGCCGCCGTGCGGCTGGTGTCGGGAATGGGAATAACAACATCGACGTCATGATCGGGCCATTCACGAACGATTTGCCCGGCCAGCTGTTCGCCCATGCGCAGGCGTGCCTTGTAAACGGACAAGTTGTCAATAATCGAATCCGGTCGCGCGAAATAGACAAACTCAAAAATACACGGTGAATGGCGCGTCTCCCCTGCATACTCCTGACTGTGCAGGACGCCGTTGTTTTCAATGAACACGGTCTCGCCGGGTTGCACGTCGCGCATGATCTTGAATTGCAAAATGTCGAGCGCCACGCTCTCGGACGCGACCATGTATTCATCGCCTGCGTCCGTGCTGCGTATTCCCATGATCAACGGTCGAATACCATTGGGATCCCGGAACGCAACGATGCCGTGTCCGATGATCATTGCGACGACCGCGTAGCCCCCGGAACAGCGTTGGTGAACCGCCGCCACCGCGCCAAACACCTGCCTGGGTGTCGGTTTTCCATTGGCGCGCGTATGCAGTTCGTGGGCGAAAACATTCAACAATACTTCGGAATCGGAGTGGGTGCTCAGATGGCGCCGATCCTGCACCGTGAGGTGCTCAGCAAGCTCTTCGTAATTGGTCAGATTGCCATTGTGCGCCAGGCAAATCCCATACGGCGAATTGACGTAAAACGGCTGTGCTTCGGCTGATTGCGCGCCCCCGGCAGTCGGGTAACGCACATGTCCCATGCCGACATTGCCCTCGAGACGCAACATATGACGCTGATGGAAAACATCGCGGACAAGTCCATTGCCTTTGCGCACATGCAAGCCCTGCTCGTTCCACGTGACGATTCCGGCAGCATCCTGGCCACGATGCTGCAGCACAGTGAGGGTATCATAGAGCGCCTGGTTGACCGCTTGGTGAGCAACAATTCCGACCACGCCGCACATGCGCTAGTAATCCAGTACCGCAATATCAGGCAAGGGTAAATTGATCGGCGGTGTCGTCTCAAGACCGGGCCGTATCAACTCCAGTCCTTTGGGCGCCATAACGCGCAACCAGTCGGCCACAAACTCCGCATACGGCATGAGCACCGAGTCTTCCCACCATCGATGGTCATCGAAATCTGCGTATTGCCCACCGATTACGACCACGGCGACCAGCAAAGCACCACGGCCCAGGCCGAAAATCATGCCCAGCACCCGATCCGTACCACTGAGCACGGACAAGCGAACCAGTTTTGCTATCGCCCAACTCAACAAGCCGCCGAGCATCAGGACGACGATAAAGAGCAGTATGCGCCCAAACCACAACTGCAGCTCGGGTGAACTCAGCCAGCTGTCGCTCAGCGTGCCCGCCTCTGCGCCGAAATGAAAGGCGGTCCAGACGGCCGCCAGTAACGATGCGACGGACAGCGCCTCTTTCACCAGGCCGCGAACGAAGCCGACGCCGACCGATATCATGACCACGACGGCAATCGCTATGTCGACGACGGGCATCAGACCGGCACCCTGCCTGGAAAAACGCGGCTCATGGATGCGGCACGACCTGGCCCTTATAGTCGGCCCGGTGCAGTTGCGCCGCAATGGATTCGGCGCTGGGGCGATCTTTCTGCGGCCCTATGCGCACCCGGTGGAACTCACCGGACGACGTCTCATGCTGACTGAGAAACGCTGCAAAACCTTTCTTGCGCAGATCGCTCGCCAGTCGCTCGGCGTTCGCCTTGCTGGAAAAACTGCCCATTTGTACGACCCACATTCCCGTCGCCGATGCGCTGGACGGTTTGACCGTCGACTGCGGCTGGCTCGCGGGAAGTTTAGCCGTTGCCCCGGCGGTGCTTGCTGTCAGTGCAGGCTGCTGCTTCACTACCTTTGGCAATGGCGCGGCCTGTACTTTCGCCGTGGTCGCCTGCGGCTCGGGTTTGCTTCGGTCGCGAGTAAGCACAATCGTCTGCTGTCGGGTAACCTGGTCACCCTGTCCGGGCAACGCCACCAGTTTACGGGTCATCCCGGTGTCGGTCGAAGGACCGTCAAGAAAGACCGGCACGATCAGTACCGCAAAAATCACCAGAACTGTGGCACCAATAATGCGTTCTTTAAGAGCTCGATCCATAACCTGTTATACAGTCGCCAGCCTGAATTTATCGAGGTAATTTGTGCGACCAGGTCGCGGCGCGAGTATAACAACGTACGCTATCTCGCGCATCGAAAATCATCCAGCCAGCGAAGCGCCGGTCCAACCGTATGAAAAGATCCCGTGACCAGGATCAAGTCGGCCCCGGTCGCTGCGTCCTGAGCGGACACCAGCGCCGCCACCACCGAGCCGGCAATCAGGCACGGCTTCCCCGTACGCTGTACAACCTGCCCGGCGATATCGTCCGCAGGCAGCGCATTTGCTGCGTCCGCAGTGCATGCGATCCAGCGATGCACGACGGGCTCAAGCTCCCGGATCATTGCGTCCAGGTCTTTGCCGGCCAGTACGCCAATGACCGTGATCACCCGATCGAAATCGCGCAACGCGGCAACGAACGCGGACAAGGCGCGCGCACTGTCCGCATTGTGCGCAACGTCGACGACGAATGCATTGCCGGCGACGCAAATTCGCTGCAGTCGGCCAGGCAGCGCAAGCGCCGCCATCGCCTGGTTTATCGTCTGCGCCTGCAGAATGTTGCTGAGCCCGAGTGACTCGATGAGCGCCAGGACAGCAGCGGCGTTCTGCAGTTGGTGCTGACCCTCAAGCGAGGGTCTTGCCAGCCCGTCAATGGTCCGGCCCCGTCCCGTCCAACGCCACTCTTGATCGCCTGTGTCAGCGAACTGGAAATCACGCCCTGCCACGATCAACTCAGCACCGGTCTGCTGCGCTGCGCTTGCAATCGCCTCCGGCAGCGTGGCCGAACCGAATACGACCGGCGTATCGGCACGCATGATGCCCGCTTTCTCCACAGCGATGGATTCGACATCGTCGCCGAGCCAGTCGCAATGATCGAGCGTTACATTGGTAATCAGGCATGCATCAGGTTCAACGGCGTTAACGGCATCAAGGCGACCGCCAAGGCCTACTTCAAGAATGACGTTATCGGCTCGCGCCTTGTCGAAAATGACCAGCGCCGCCAATGTGCCAAACTCAAAATAGGTCAGCGCTACGTCATTACGAACGCTCTCAACGCGTTCAAATGCCGTGACAATTTCCTGGTCGGTAACCGCCTTGCCGTTGACTCGAATGCGCTCATTAAACACATGCAAATGCGGCGATGTGTAGCTGGCAACGCTCTCCCCCGAAGCGGCCAACAGGGCTTCCAGCATGACAACCGAGGATCCCTTGCCATTGGTTCCGGCGACAGTGATAACGCGTGCCGCACGGCGAAGATTCAGCCGCACAAGAACCTTTCTGATGCGCTCAAGCCCGAGGTCTATTGCATGCGGGGAAAGCGTTTCCAACCAGCCAAGCCAGTCGTCCAGACCGTCAAGTAAAACTGGCCGGCTCATAGCAACCCATGCTGCCGCTTACGCAGAGGGCTTCGGACGGTGGTCGAATTTCGCGAGCACATCGGCCACTTCTTCACGCATCTTGCGGCGATCGATGATCATATCGATCGCACCGTGATCCAGCAAAAACTCGCTGCGCTGAAAACCTGGCGGCAACTTCTGGCCAACCGTCTGCTCGATCACGCGTGGGCCGGCAAAGCCGATCAGCGCTCTCGGCTCTGCAATGTTGACGTCACCCAGCATCGCCAGACTGGCAGAGACACCTCCCGTCGTCGGATCCGTCAACACCGAAATGAACGGGATTTTCAGATTGCCCAGCATCGCGAGAGCGGCCGACGTCTTGGCCATTTGCAGCAGTGAAAACAGCGCTTCCTGCATGCGCGCCCCGCCGCTGGCCGAAAACAAAATCAGCGGAATCTTGTGCTCCGCACAATAACGTACTGCCCGGGCAAATCGCTCGCCGACAACGGAGCCCATGGAGCCGCCCATGAAGCCGAACTCGAACGCACAAACAACCACCGGCTGGCCCAGCAACGTGCCGCTGCAGGCAACCAATGCATCCTTTTCACCGGTCTTCTTCTGCGCCAGTGAAATACGCTCGCGGTATTTCTTGCTGTCCTTGAAACGCAATGGATCCAGCGGCTCCAGATTCCCGGCTATCTCCTCCTGCGAATCCGGATCGAGAAAATAACCGAGTCGCGTGCGCGCACCAATGCGCATGTGATAGTCGCATTTCGGACAGACATTGAGATTACGCTCAAGCTCGGTGCGGTACAGTTGCGCATCGCACTTCGTGCATTTTATCCAGACACCCTCGGGCACCGAGCGCAGGCGCTTTTCGGTGCTGATCCTCGAGGGCATTAATTTTTCAAACCAGCTCATAGGATCGCATCATAAACGAAAACTGCGGAATGGGGGGCCGGGGATTTCGAACCTGGCGGGATAGTCGACTTGCACCAGCGTCAGCCCCTGCGCGGGTGCGGCAATGCCTCCTGCGGACCTGTCACGGCCTTCCAGTACTGTCTGGATCCACTCTGCCGGGCGTTCGCCGCTGCCGACGGCGACCAGTGTTCCCGTGATGTTTCGCACCATGTGTTGCAGGAACGCATTTGCGGTGACGGTGATGCTCAGCCAGTCGTCGTGTCGTTTTATGTCCAGGCAGGTCATGTTGCGTATCGGCGTCGATGCCTGGCAACCGGCCGCGCGAAAAGCGGAGAAGTCATGCTTGCCTAACAGGTGATTCGCGCCTGTCTGCATGCGTTTTTCATCCAGCGGCTCGTGTACGCACCAGGCGCGATGGCGGCAAAGGGCGGAGCGTATGCGGCTGTTCAGAATCAGGTAGCGATAGGTTCTTGCGGTTGCCGAGTAGCGGGCGTTGAAGACGTCGTGCACTACTTTTGCCCAGCACACGTTGATGTCGTCGGCCAGGAAGCTGTTCGCACCGAGGATCCAGTTTTGCTCCGTGCGCGCAGAATCCGTATCAAAATGAATGACTTGCCCGCTGGCATGTACGCCCGTATCCGTTCTTCCTGAACAGACAACGGCAACGCGGTGGTTGGCAACCTCGCTTACGGCCTGCTCCACGAGTTCCTGCACGCCCGTGCCGTTTTTCTGGCGTTGCCAGCCGTTGTAGGCGGTACCGTCATACTCTATGCCCAGAGCAATGCGCATGCTTAGCAGGAATGCCGATGTATTCGCGGTCGCGCCTCAGGAGACGCTCCTGCAGCAGTGCCGCTGGCCAAATCGCAGGAGCGTCTCCTGAGGCGCGACTGGATCGGCATTGATGTCGAGCGGATTAGCTCGGCAATGAATCGAGTAGCTGTTGTGCCTGCTGCCGTTGCGCCTCATCACCTTCGTCAAGCACCTCTTCAAGGATGCTGCGAGCGCCATTTGGGTCCCCCATGTCCACGTAGGCGCGCGCCAGATCCAGCTTGGTGCCAACCTCGGTCATCGTGCGGGCATCGTGAAGATCACCGGATAAATCTTCCGGTGCAATTGCCGCCGTGGGAGAATCATCCTGCGCCGCGGAAACATCGGGTCGCGGTTGTTCAACGGTCGCATCGTCTCTCTTCTGATCGATCGTGTCGCCGACGGCGCTGACCTTGAGTGCCGCTGTCAGGTCATCGAGGTCCAGGTCCAGGTCGGTACTGCCGGCAGCAATCCCCGGCATTTCACCGGTTTCATCCGTTGACATGTCACCTGTAAATGCATCGGCCGGTAATGCCTCCGTCTTGGCGTAGTCAAAATCACCGGCTTCTTCATCATCGTCGAGTGATGCCAGCATCGTTGCATCATCGTCGGCCAGTGCTTGCTGGATATTCGTGCCAGTACCGGTCTCCACCACGAAATCCTCAGGCAACACCTGCGTCTGTCCGGTCGCATCCAGCAAACTTGTATCCACACCGAAATCAGTATCCGCAAGGTCGGTCCCTGGCAACGCCGGGTTACGCCCGGTTACCTCTTCAATCGTCGGCATTTCGCCCGTGGCGGCAAGCTCCTTCTCGATCTGGGAAAGGTCATGCATGCCGGTCGAAGCGATATCGTCCGCCAGTTCCGGATTCTGACCGGTTGCCGCCAGGTCATCGACTTCCAGCACTTGGTTCCGGCCGGTCGCGATCATGCTGTCGTCAATCTTCAGCGTCTGGCTCTCAGCCGTGTCATCCAGGTCGGACAGGAAATCCGCGTCCGCAACATCCTCAATCTTGCCGTCGGCCAGCGAGTCGAGATCGAGACCCAGGTCATCGAGGTCAATCTCGGCCGTGGCCTCACTGGTCAGAAGATCGTCCAGACTGGCAACCTCCGTGGCATCATCGGCGGCCAGCGATGGCATTTCACCTGTCGCCTCCAGTTGCTGTTCAATGGTCGGCGATTCGGCTGTGGCGTCCGCGCTGGCAGGCGTCTCCACCGTAGGCGTCTCAAGCGTGCTGTCGTCCGCGTTTGCCGCGACAGTGGCTGCATCAAATACGTCATCCAGAGACTCCGCCGCCGGCAACTCCTGAGTTACGCTGGCGTCCACGGTTGGCATTTGCTGCGTCACCGCAGCATCGACATCCGGCTCTTCATCGAAAGCGAAATCGATCGAGCTTGCGTCTCCCGCGCTATCCGCATCGCCCGCAGCACCCAGATCGATGATGTCGTCACCGGCGGCCTCAGACTCGACCGCAAAATCCATATCCAGCTCGCCGGCTTCCGCGCCGTCCTCATCCAAAGACAAGTCAACCGCCCGCGTTGCTGCGCCCGGCGTCACATCCGCGAACATCTCATGATCGGCCGCAATTTGCTGACCCATAATGACAATCTTGTCCCACTGGGGATCCGCTTCGTCCGGACTGACGCTCTTGAGACGCGTGGCAGCATCGACAAACGCATCCCGATTGCCCCAGACGAAATAGATCTCGCACAACTTGGTCAGGAGATCCTGACGTTCCGGTTCGACCGCCAACGCGCCGTTGATAAGGTCCGCGGCCTGATCGTAAAGGCCGTACGCCATGTGGAAATCCGCCTCGGCAATTGGATCGGTCTGGTCGAGATTAATGGCGGTATCACTTGAGAATGTATCTTCCAGCGACTGGTTGGTGCCGGTACCGGCGAGCGCGTCACCGATCGGTGCAACTGCCTCCTCGGCAGCCGGCATTTCCATCGTTGCAGGCTCAGGCTCAGGCTCAGGCAGCGCCTCCTCTTCGACGACCACCATGGTGGATTCGTCTTCCCGTACCAGGGCACTCAAGCGTTCCGTTGAATCGAGCGGCTTCGCACCCTGCTCGTCAGCATCCAGCGCTTCCCACATGCCGGTGTCGGCATCATCACTGCGCGATGCGCGGCGTGCAAACCAGACCAGGACACCCGCAACGACCAGCAACGCTGCACCGATCAAGCCCCATATACCCGTCAGTGCGGCAATAATCGTGTCGACAAGACCGGGCTCATCAGTTCGCGTCAACACGACAACCGGCGCTTTTTCCGTCGTGGCGTCGCTATCCGTAGCAACCGGCTCGGCATCGTCAGCGCCCGTCGCATCACCTGCAACCGCCTCATCTGCACCGTCAACAAATATGTCCTCAGTCGGCACTTCGCCTGCGGCGAGATCCGGATCGTCCGCCATCAGTTCAGGCGGCAACTCTTCTCCCGTCAGCGCAACCAGTTCCGCGCGCAGAGCGGCCAACTCATTGTCACCGATGACGATCAGTCCATCCTTTTGATCCTGTAGCAGACCGCGGACATCAAAGATGCGGGCATCGGCGGCATCCGTGTCGGAGTCGTCCACAAAGTCGCCGACGGTCGCCAGGTCATCAGCGTCATACAAACTGCTGCTATCGGAGGTCAGACTGTCTTCGTCGGGCGGCACCAGCGTCAGGCTGGGCTCAGGCTGGCTCATCGCGACGCCGTCAACACCGCCCCACAATGCGTGCTGTCGCTGTACTTCTGACAGCGCATCGCCCCGACTGATCCTGAACACGTCGTCCGCACCGGGAATCCGCAATGTCGCACCGGCCGACAGGCGATTGATGTTGCCGGCAAATGCGCCCGGGTTCGCCTCATAGATCACGAGCATCATCTGGTTGATGGTGAGGCGATTGTCATTTCGCACCCGGCTGGCGATGCCCCACAAGGTATCGCCGCGTTGCACGTAGACGTCGCCTGCCGGGCTTGCGTCAAATACGCGCGGCGTTTGCGCCGCAACCGGCGGCGGAGCGACGGGTTCCACATCCGCTTCGGGCTGCGCATCAGGCTCGGTACGCGGCCGAGGTATTGCTGCCGGCGCTTGCGTTGCGGCAGGTAGTGGCGAACGCGTGATGCGACCGCTGTCCGCCGGTGTTGATCGAGTCGGCGCCGTGACCGCGCGCGGTGCCTGCATTGTTGCTGGCGGTGCAAAAGTGGGCGGATCCAGCAACAACGTGTACTCGCGCAACAAGCGACCGCGCGACCAGGATGCTTCAACCAGGAAAGTCAGAAACGGTTCGGTAACAGGACTGATCGAGGTGACTCGAATGATATTGCCGTCTGTGCGACCGGACGGTACTACGGAGAATTCCAGGTCCCTCATGAACAACGGACGATCAATACCGTAGCGTTCAAAGGTGTCTGCAGACGCGATGGCAATGGTCAGATTGGCTATTTCTTCCGGGGTCGCCGAAAGCAGCTGAATTTCAGCCCGCAAAGGCTCGTTCAGCGCCGAATCCAGCCGTATGTCACCCAAACCCAGAGCCCAGACTTCGCCAGTGATGAGACACAGGAGCAAAAGCCATACACGGTTCAGTCTTCGCGACATAATTTGTTTCTCCGGCTCCCCGAAGTGCTGCGAATCGCCCTCGTCCGGAACCATGAATTTGGAATAGAAACGCCCAATGCGTATGGGTGTGAACTATAGCTTATAAATGGTTTTTCGCCAATATTTCAGCTATTTGGACGCTATTTAGAGCCGCGCCCTTACGTATGTTATCGGCCACCACCCACATATTAATACCCATGGGGTGGCTAATGTCTTCACGCACGCGACCCACATAAACCGGGTCCGTTCCGGATGCCTCGGTCGCCGCGGTCGGGTACTCACCGGTATCGACGCCGTCAAGCAGCTGGATTCCAGGGGAATCCTGCAGCAGTTCACAAACTTCGGCTGCCGTGATTTTGCGGCCGGTTTCAATGTGGATGGCCTCAGAATGCCCGTAGAACACCGGCACACGAACGGCTGTGGGGTTTACGGCAATATCGGTATCGCCCAGGATCTTCTGCGTCTCCCACACCATTTTCATTTCTTCGCGGGTATAACGATTGTTCTCAAACACGTCAATCTGCGGCAATACATTGAAAGCAATCTGCTTGTGGTTACCTTCGATATCCAATGGCCGACCGTTCAGGAGCATGGTCATTTGCCGCACCAGTTCCTCAATCGCCTGCTTACCGGCGCCGGACACCGCCTGGTAGGTAGCAACATTGATACGTTTTATGCCGACAGCGTCATAAATCGGCTTCAATGCCACCACCATTTGTATGGTCGAGCAATTCGGGTTGGCAATAATGCCCGTTTTCTTATAGTCCGCGATCCGCTCCGGATTCACCTCCGGCACGATCAGCGGAATATCGTCGTCGTAGCGAAATCGTGAGGTGTTATCGATGACCACACAGCCAGCGGCAACCGCTTTTGGCGCGTATTCACCCGACACTGAGCCGCCGGCAGAAAACAAGGCGATCTGCACTTTCGAAAAATCGAATTCCGCAAGATCTTCGACCGGGAGCTGCTGATTGCCGTAGCGCACATCCTTGCCCACCGATCGTTCGCTGGCCAAGGCGTATACTTTCGCCGCCGGGAACTTGCGTTCGACCAGTATTGCAAGAATGGCCTCGCCGACGGCACCGGTGGCACCAACGACCGCAACATTAATGGCGTCTGACATGTTTGTGATTCCTTTTAATCCGGTGACAGTGCACCTATTGCGCGGCCTTGGTCATGGCGAAGATCGCGCAATAGGTACACTGTCACCGAATTAAAATAGGTGCACTGTCACCGGATTAAATTACGGGGGTGGCTGAGGAAACGTCTGCATTTTGGCCGCGATGGCGAAGATAGTGATCCATCAGCACGAGTGCAACCATTGCTTCGGCGATCGGTGTGGCACGCAATCCCACGCAGGGATCGTGCCGGCCGGTAGTCACAATCTCGGTCGCTTTGCCAGCCGTGTCGATCGTCTTGCCCGGCACGGAAATGCTCGACGTCGGCTTCAATGCAATGCTGGCGAGAATATCCTGCCCCGATGAAATTCCGCCTAGCGTGCCGCCGGCATCATTCTTGCTGAAACCATCCGGGCCCATTTCGTCCCGATGCTCACTGCCTCTTTGCGTGACTGCCGCAAATCCGGCACCGAGTTCGACACCCTTGACGGCATTGATGCTCATCAGGCCGTGTGCCAGATCGGCCTCCAGCTTGTCGAACACCGGTTCACCGAGGCCAGGTGGTACGTTGGTCGCCAGGACGCTGATTTTCGCGCCTATGGAATCGCCCTCACGGCGCAATTTATCCATGAATTCCGCGAGTTCCGTAACGCGATCCGGATCGGCGCAAAAAAACGGGTTGCTGTCCACCGTCGAGATATCGACGCAGTCAAGCTGAATGGGACCGAGTTGCGACAGATACCCTCTTATTTCAATGCCCAGTTTCTCGAAAAGGTATTTGCGAGCAATGGCGCCCGCAGCAACACGCATGGTGGTTTCGCGCGCTGACGCACGGCCGCCGCCACGATAATCGCGAATGCCGTATTTCTGCAGATAGGTGTAGTCGGCATGACCGGGCCGGAACTTGTCCTTGATATCACGATAGTCTTTCGAACGTTGATCCTTGTTCTCAATCAACAGGCCAATCGGTGTCCCCGTTGTCACGCCTGAAAACACACCCGATAAAATTTTAACCTTATCCGGCTCACGTCTGCTGGTCGTGTGGCGAGACTTGCCCGGCCGGCGCCTTTCCAGGTCCTTCTGGATATCCTCTTCCGTCAATGCCATGCCGGGCGGACAGCCATCAATAATGCAGCCGAGCGCCGGCCCATGGCTTTCGCCAAAGGTCGTCACCGTAAACGCCCGCCCGAAACTGTTACCCGACATCACCCTGCCCTTTATTCAAATCGAATGTTTGCTGATGGTGCTGCAGCTCTTCCTGGGTCAACAGGAATACCCCCGCACCGCCCTGCTCAAACTCAAGCCACATGAACGGCACTTCACGAAACTTCGCCTCAAGCGCCGCCTGGCTGTTGCCCACCTCAACAATCAGCACGCCATCATCGTTAAGGAATCGGCATGCATCATGCAGTATCGTTATCACTGAATCCAGACCATCCGCACCCGCCGTCAGGCCCAGTTCGGGCTCATGCCGGAACTCGGACGCCAGTGCCTGCATGTCCTCCTGATCGACATACGGCGGATTGCTCACAATCAGGTCGTATTTCGGCCCGTTCTCCCCCGCATCCAGCGCCGCGAAAAAGCTTGAGCGAATCAGCTGCACACGGTCTTCAAGACCGAACTGCGCGACATTTATCGCTGCCACTGCAAGTGCTGCCGCCGAAATATCGATCGCATCCACCTGCGCCTCTGGAAACTCAAGTGCAATCGCTATCGCAATGCAGCCACTGCCCGTACCCAGATCCACGGCACGGCGCACCCGATCATGCGTCACCCACGGCGCAAAACCCTGACCAATGAGCTCCGCAATGGGCGACCGTGGCACCAGTACCCGTTCATCGACGTAAAACCTGTGACCGGCAAACCAGGCCTCATTCACCAGATAGGCCACTGGAATTCTGGCATCGATTCTCTTGTTTACCAATGCGTCGATTGCGGCGCGCTGCGGTTCCGTCACCGGCTGTACATACGCGCTTTTAGCATCTTCGTGACGCAACTTGAGGCAGGCGAATACCAGGTAGGCGGCCTCATCAACCGGGTTATCCGTGCCGTGCCCGTAAAACAGGCCGGCTGCTTCGAAACGACCTGCGACGTCCCGGATGCTGTCCTCCACTGTGGGCAAATTGTCTTTATTTAATGGCATGCAATGAATGCTCATAGCGTGTCAGGAGACGCTCAGCCCGGTATTCTATCGGGAAAATCGGCGCGACTCTGCAGTTATTGCTGGAGTCGTAGCGACCACGATCCAAGGCTCCGCGCGGCGAGCTCCGCGGCACCACCACTCCTGACTCTCCTGCGACCAATAAAGCGAACTTAATCGGGCTTGCTGCGTTAAAATGCCGAGCCTATGAGAAACCATTCTATTGCCGGCAAGTTTCTGGTTGCCGTGCCTGTTTTGTTGCTGTTTGCCGGCATCGGCATATTTGTGCTGCGTTCTTCTTTGGTGGCACCTGAAAAGCCGGCGCGTGCCACGGTGTTGCCGTCGCGCGCTCCCATGTCTGACTTCGTGCTGGTCGATCAGGACGGCGCGAAATTTGACAGAGACTCGTTTCGGGGTCGATGGAGCATGGTCTTTTTTGGCTTTACGCATTGCCCGGATATTTGCCCGGTCACTTTGCAACAGTTGGCGGCCGCTCGTCGCCGCATGGCTGAGGCCGATCCGGATGCCGTTCTGCCTGACATCGTTTTTGTCAGTGTCGATCCGGGGCGGGATACGCCGGAAACCATCGCTCAATATGTGCAGGCTTTCGGGGATGAAGTCATCGGGGTCAGTGGCGATCCTGCCGAGCTTGCCAAGCTCGCTCGTACCTTCGGTGTGTACTTCAGCGTCACTCCGGCCGAGGGTGACGCGTATGCGGTTGAACATTCTGCGACCGTTATTGTGGTGAATGACGACGCCGAATTTCACGCGGTTTTCAGCGCGCCACATGATGTCGATGCGTTTTCCCATGACATGCCGCTCATCATTGCAGCGAAATGAAAATTTTCGCGCTGGCAGTGCTGCTGGTATTGGCCGGCGCTGCTTGTGAGCGGGACACCGGCCCGCCGCTGGAGATCAGCATCGCCACCGTGTTCGCACCCTTGCCCGGCACGCATACTGCTGTCGCTTACATGACGATCAAGAACAACACGCCCGCCGACATTGTGGTCGAATCAATCAGCAGCCCGCAGTTTGCGTCGGTCATGATGCATGAGACCCGCATCATCGACGGTGTCGCGCGTATGACCATGCTCAAATCACTTTTGATTCCCGCGCACTCCTGCGTCGTGCTGGAAGAGGGTGGCAAGCACATCATGCTGATGAATCCCGTGCAGGCCGCACAACTGAAACAACCCGTTTCACTGCATGTAAACTACGCTGTGACCGGGCTTGTCATCGTCAACACAACGTTTCAATCGAGATTCGACCGTGAACCAACAGGCTGAGTGCGTGCGCGACAAATTGCCCTTTTGGACGCCGGCATTTGTCGTTCTGCAATACCTGCTGCCCAAGTACTGGCTGACTTCACTGCTATACCGTCTCGCCCATATCCGCCAGACATCCATTAAGAACTTTTTTATCCGCAAGTTCGTCTGGCTTTATGACGTGAACGTCGAGGAAGCAGAAAAAGAGGTCCCCGATGGTTACGCTTCATTCAATGAATTCTTTACGCGGCGCCTCGCAGACGGCCGACGCAAGATCGACGCTTCGTCCTCGATACTGGTATCACCTGCCGATGGCACTTTGAGTGCTGCCGGCACGCTTCACCAAGGCGAGATCCTGCAGGCGAAAGGCAGGACGTATTCATTGCACGACCTGCTTGCGACCAACACGGACGAGGCGGACCGGTTCATCGACGGATCCTTCGCGACCATCTACCTGGCGCCTGGCAACTACCATCGCGTCCATGCGCCTATGGCCGGCGAATTGGTAACGGCCCGTTACGTGCCGGGTGATCTCTTCAGCGTTAACGCAATGACCGCCGCGGGTGTACCGCGGTTATTTGCCCGCAATGAACGTCTGCTGTGTCACTTTCAAACCGCGATCGGTCCGCTGGTAGTGATACTCGTTGGCGCGCTGAATGTCGGCAGCATCACGACACCGTGGAGCGGAGAAATTCGCCCGCGCAAAAGCGGTATTGTCGAAGAAATTTCGTTGCGATCGTCCGTCTCGAGAAACGTCCGCAAGGGTGACCTCCTGGGTTGGTTCAATATGGGCTCGACGGTCATCGTGCTTTTGCCGCCCGGACGCTGCTCGTGGCTGGAACAACTTGAGACCGGACAAACGCTGTTGATGGGAGAGGCTATCGGCAAACTGGCCATCGGCAAATGACATCGGCTAAAGACGCTTCGTGGGAGCCCATCGCCGGCGTCGCCACCGCGCGACAACGCGCACTGTTGTTGCAGCGAGCCCGTGATTTTTTCGCGCAAAGAAATGTGCTCGAGATCGACACACCAATCCTGGGCGAGGCTGCCGTGTCCGACCCGGGCATCGAGAGCCTCGCAACAAGACTCGCTCTTGCGCCGACAAAAACATTTTACCTGCAAACTTCGCCGGAGTTTCACATGAAGCGGCTTCTGGCCGCCGGCTTTCCCGATATTTTCGAGATTGGCAAAGTCTTCCGCGATGCTGAACTGGGTCGCAACCACCAGCCGGAATTTACCCTGATCGAATGGTACCGGCTGGGATTCGGACTCGAGTCGATCATTCAGGAGAGCGTGGATTTTATCGAAGCGCTGCTCGATAAATCGCGAATTTCCGCTGCAGCGGATCGCTTCAGCTACCGTGACGCCTTCCAGAGCTTCGCGGATATTGATCCGCTGGCGACCAGCATGGATCAATTACTCAAAGGCCTGGACGCCGATGCGGATTTACGATCCTCGCTGGGTAACTCTGTCGACGCCTGCCTCGACCTGATGATGGCCACCCGGATTGCTCCGCAGTTCAGGGCAGATCGACTGACCGTCATACAGCATTACCCGGCCACTCAGGCCGCACTGGCACGAATATGCCCGGACGATGAGGCCGTTGCAGATCGCTTTGAGATTTTCTTTGCTTCACTGGAACTCGCAAACGGCTATGTCGAGTTGACCGACGCCACTGAACAACGCCGTCGTTGCGAGGCAGACCAGGACAAGCGAAGAGACAAAAATGCGCCGATTCGGCCGCTCGATGAGAAGTTTGTCGCCTCGCTTGAATGCGGATTGCCCGCCTGTGCCGGCGTTGCGGTAGGCTTCGATCGGCTGCTGATGGTGCATGCCGGAGCGAAGCATATTCGAGACGTACGGCATTTCCCGATCGAGACTGAATAGATGACGAAATTTGCTGCTACCGACTACCGCAACCTGTCCGCGCAACTTGCAGCGATGCTGGCGGACGAAACAGACCCGCTTGCCAACTCCGCGAATTTCGTCGGGCTTCTGTACGCTGAAATCGCCGCCATCAACTGGCTTGGTATTTATGTCTTGCGCGACAACGAATTGGTTCTCGGCCCGTTTCAGGGCTGCCCTGCCTGCGTCAGAATTTCGCTCGGCCGTGGCGTCTGTGGAACTGCTGCCGAAAATCGCGAAACACTCCGCGTCGCAGATGTGCATGCATTCGAAGGTCACATCGCGTGCGATGCCGCGTCAAGATCGGAGATTGTCGTGCCACTGATCAGCGATGGGCGACTGTTAGGCGTTCTTGATATCGACAGCCCGCACACCGATCGTTTCAGCGACGCAGATCAGCAGGAAATTGAAAATCTCTGCGCTGCATTTATCAGCGCACTTGAACGCAACGAATTGCGGCTGCCGGACTTTATTTGACGCGCGAGACGTATTCGCCGGAGCGGGTATCCACGCGAATCGTTTCACCCTGTTCGACAAAAAGCGGCACACGTACCACCGCGCCAGTCACCAGCTTTGCCGGCTTGACGCCGCCACTTGCCGTATCGCCGCGCAGACCCGGATCCGTTTCAGTGATTTCAAGCTCAACGAAATTGGGCGGTGCAACGATGAGTGGTGAACCGTTCCAGAGCGTGATCTGGCAAACATCCTGTTCCTTGAGCCAGTTCTTTGCGTCACCGACCGCTTTCTCATCGGCAGCGTACTGCTCAAACGTATCCGGCATCATGAAGTGCCAGAACTCTCCATCCGAATACAGATACTGCATGTCCGTGTCGACAACATCGGCGGCTTCCACGCTCTCACCGGACTTGAATGTCTTGTCAACGGTCCTGCCGGTCTTCAGATTCTTGATGCGCGTGCGATTGAAGGCCTGGCCTTTGCCCGGCTTGACAAATTCATTGTCGACGATGATAAAGGGATCACCGTCAAGGATAATGCGCAACCCGGAGCGAAACTCACTCGTGTTGTATTTGGCCATAGATTCTTTTCCGAATCGCATCCCGTAGCGGGCAGCGTATATGTTATGTGAAGTAGCTGAAATCGGCGGCGATATCATACCCGTTCCTGCGGTTGCACGGAACATACTGCCCAAATACAGGCGGGCGTTCCGCAAGTCCGCTTCGCAACGGGCGCACGGCAACAACCTGCACCAATAGTTTGAATCCTGTCACGCTTTTGCACATGCAACAGAGACGAGATCGGGTCGGTTGGTTAGACTCGCCTGATGCTCAATCAGATGACCACATCGGTCCGCCCAGGTTTCTAAATTGCAAGAACACCAAGACGTATTAATTGCCGTTCTGACGGAAGATCAGGATGACGTGGAACTCGTCAATAGCACTTTGCGTGACGCGGGTCATGTCGCACATTGCCACTGGGTGGAATCAACAGAAGCTTTTAGCCGGTTTTTACACGAAAACCGTGTCGAGCTGATCATCCAGAATTGCGATAACTATAAAGAAACCATACGCCAGGTCATCAAACAGAAAGACGCGTACCAACCCGAAGTGCCCGTACTGGCGATGCAGCAACAGGTCGATGAAGCGCACATTCTGGATGCCATGAAGCAAGGTGCCTGCGATCTCGTGTCGACCCGCAACAGGGAACGCTTGCACACGGTGGTAACACGCGAACTGCGTGCGTTCAGAATTGAATGCGCGCTTAATTCGACACTGCAGTCAGCGACAACGTATCGCAAACAGCTTTTCAACTTTATGGAAGGTTCCAGCAGTGCGATCGCCTATATTCAGGAAGGCATCATTACCAGCGCCAACCGCGCCTGGATCGAGTTATTCGAAGCGACTGACCGTGACGAAGTCATTGGCCTGCCGTTGATGGATAATTTCATCGCAGAAAGCCAGGCTGCCGTGAAGGGTGCGATCATCGCCACCTTGAAGAAGAAGTGGCAACCGGGTGAGAAACTGATCGCAAAATCACAACTGAGCGAAGCCGATCCGACGACGCTCGAGATCGATTTCCAGCTGGCCGAATTTGACGATGGTCCATATGTGCAGATCCGAATTGCCCCGCCGGAAATACCACCGGAGGAACCGACCAAGCTGGTGCACGAAGCGCTCAAGCGAGATCCAACGACACTCTTTTTTCACCGTGCGCAATTCATTGAAAGAATAACGAAACGTCTGGCCAAAAAACCGGCGTCCGGACTGCATGTTCTCGTGTATATCAAGCCCGATGACTTCTCCCAGATCGCGGAAAAGGTGGGTCTGATCGCCTCCGAAGACGTATTGGCTGTCCTGGCAGATGAGATCCGTAAACGATTGCACCCGCGCGATCTCGCCGGACGCTTCGAGGGCACGACCATAATGGCCTTGCTGGAGCGCGGCAACGAAAAAGATGCCGAAGCCTGGGCCCGCCAGTTGGTCGACTATATCCACGATTTCAATTTCAAAATCGACGGCAAGGAATTACGCCTGACCTGCACGATTGGCGTTTGTACCGTGAGTGGCATATTCGAGAACATGGATGAACTCCTGGCCGCGGTCGTTGCCGCCCACCAGCAGGGTAAAGACGCCGGTGGCAATACCGCCGCAATGAGCGAAGCAAAAGACGAGGACACCAAAATTCGGCGCCACGATGCGCTGTGGGTCAAGCGCATAAAAGCCGCGCTCCGGGACAATCGATTCCGGCTCGCACAACTGCCCATCGCGGGCCTGCGCAGCGAGTCATCGAACATGTGCGACATGCTTGTGCGCATGGTGGATGAACAGGGTGATGCCGTCATTCCCTCTGAATTCCTGCCTGCCGCCGAGCGCAACAATCTGATGAAAACCATCGACCGCTGGATCATTACAGCAGCGATCGAATTTTGCGCAACGCAAAACCCGGACCGCGTATTCGTGCGTTTGTCACAGCAATCGCTGCAGGACAATACGCTGGTTGACTGGATGGAAGCAGAATTCAGGAAGCAGTCGGTCAACCCGGAAAAACTGTGTGTACAGATTGCCGAAAGGACTGCTGCACGATTCATCAAACCGCTGACGAAAATGGCCAGGAAATTCCGCGACCTGGGCATCGGGCTGGCACTCGAGCATTTTGGTGCCAACAAAAGCCGTTTCCAGATTCTCGATATCCTCAAGCCCGACTACATCAAGATTGATGGCGAACTCATGCATTCGTTGATGACCGACACGGCCGTTCAGGAGAGCGTGCGCAGCGTCGTATCCGCCGCCAACCAGCGCAAGATCGAAACCATTGCCGAGCGAGTCGAGAATGCGAATGAAATGGCGGTGCTGTTCCAGATCGGCATCCACTTCATGCAAGGTCACTACGTCCAAGAGCCGGAAATCATCCTGCAGGAACATGTGGACGTCGTGCAAACCAGTCTGGAGACCATTGCCAAACGCTGACACCGGCTTGATCGCAGGATGCGACTCCCGCGGATTAAGTAAAATCAATAACGCAGCAAACTGTGAATGAAATCACATTTCGTTTCGCGGACGACTTCCTGTGCACAGCAATGCGCTAAACATAGAATAGGGACACATACAGCGCTGGTGGTATTCGTTACAGTCGTCAGAGTGCCGCGTCTTAAAGCGTGTGTGCCAGGCACGGATGCTGCCGCAACACAGCATGCAAATGACCGAATAAATGGATGCGGAGATCAGGATTGTGACAGCAACACCAGAAAGAAAGGGAGGCCACGGCAGAGCCGGGTGGTCAGTATTGAGTACACACAAGAGCAACAGGCGGCTGTTACCAGCGCTTATTGCAGGCAGTGCTTGCGGCCTGATCGCGGGACCTTCATCTGCGCTGCAGCTTGGTGAACTCGATGTTCAGTCCACGCTGGGACAACCATTGCGGGCCAGTATCGCTTTCGCATTGAACCCAAACGAGCAACTGTTCAATCACTGCGTCCGCCTGGGATCGGGAAAGTCGCCCGACGGCCTGCCGATGTTGCGCAATACAACGCTGTCGATCGCCAATGGCACTATTGTGCTCACCGGCAAATCGCCCTTGCGTGAACCGATGATTGCCGTGCAAATCGCTGTTGATTGTTCCTACACCGCCAACCTCACGCGTTCCTATACGATCATGCTGGATCCGGCGCGGCCGTTCACAGCAATAGTGGCAAACAAGCCGGCAACTGCTTCTGTTGCCCCCCAAACGGTGATCAAACGTAGCCTGGCCACCCCCCCATCCACGGTGGAGACTGCGCCGATTCCGTTGCACACCGAGTACACGGTGCAGGTGGGGGATACCTTGTCCGACATCGCCACACGCATCGAGAATCGTCCGATCGGATTGTGGCCTGCCGTCAACGCCATATTCGCCGCAAACCCGGATGCCTTCATCAACAATGACATCAATCGCTTGCGAGCAGGCAGCCGACTGACCATTCCCGGCTTCGATAACATCACTGCACCAACCCTGAGCAGCAATATTGTCACGCCAGAACCTGTCGCTGCGGTTGCCGCGCCTGTAGCTGAAGCGTCTGCCGCTTATTCCGGCTACGTAGCAGACGACACTGCAACAGTGCTGGCATCCACAACGCTGTCTTCTGCGGATGCGGTCGATGAGACACCGGTCAGTGAGCCGGTCCTGCCGGCCGTGACAGCTGCCCCGTCAATGGCCACCATCCAGCCGGGTGACATTTCAGTGGGTGGCGACAGCGCATTTGTGTCGCCCATCGAAGCCGCGGTTGAAGCTCCCGTTGCGTCAACAGACCTGCAACAACCGACTGTTACCGAGGCGCTTGTCGCACAGCCGACACCCGTCGTTCCGGTGGTGGTAAGCAAGCCCGGGACGAATTCCCTGGACCGAACCAGCGGCAACTGGTCGTGGATGTTCTGGCTCGCCGGTTCAGGCATGGCCCTCATTCTTGGCCTGCTCTTGTTCGGCCGCAAACTGCGGGACCGATTCGGCTCGGTCGCCATCGGTGCGCCCGTTGAGCCTGTTGAGCCTGTTGAGCCTGTTGTGCAGGACGATGACGAAACAGCACGCAATGAAGCCCTCAGCGAAGTCGATTTCCCGCTCCAGGACACACAATCGTCTGGCGAGGAATACGTTTTGGACGCGGATCTCGGCGCGGGAACCGGCCTGAATGACAGCGGCGATATCGACGTTGCCCAGGACTTCGGGTTCGCCACCAACGGTGATTCGGACGTTGAGCTGGACTTGCTGCTTCCCGAGGAAGTCGAGCAGGAACCTGAGTCGCATCCGACCGACATCATACCGCCGCAGCGTGTTGAAGATACGTCGATATTGGTAGCCGAGGAGTTGCCGGCGGACGATGATGAATACGACCTGTCAATGATCGTCGACGCGACCAAGCAACATCTGGGTGACGATGCATCGACCGAAAAAGACTTGCATGCCGTACCGTTCGACAGGGAATCTGACGATGATTTCGATGTTGAGTGCACGCTGAACGATAAATTCGGCCTCAATGCGCTGGAGCAGGACTACGAAGATGAATTGACTGCAACCCAGGCGGCAAATAAGGAAATCGAAAAAGCCGCTGCTGAGTTGACGCTGCGCATGCTCGAGTCATCCGCTGACAAAACGACCGAGATGCCAGTCGCTGACAGCGATGACGACACCGTTGAGGGGAAAACAGCCGAGATGCCGGGTGCAGGCGAAAAGGCCGAGATCACCTCGGAAGTGACGGTCCAGATGCCCGGCACCGCTCAAGCCACGAACGAGGAGTTTGCAGATCTGGATGACACCGGCATCAATGACGAACGCACGGCACAGTTGCCTGCCGCCGAAAACGATCCGACCACCGAGATGGTGGTTGAGTCCGGACGGCTGAATAGCAAAAAATCCGCGGGTTAAGCCGTCATACCGCGTGCTCGAATCTCATGGGTCGCGCCTCCTGAGGCGCGACCCACGTTAGTCTCCCGCGGATAATCGCACGACTTTGCGCCAGCCTTTCGGCAGGAACCGCCCACGCATCGCGCGCTCACCGTAGTAATGATCAAGACCGTCCCACTTGATGGTCATCGTGCGAGTATCGGTGTGCACCTGCAGATCATCGTCCTCGGCCACCACTGCGACCGCAGCCAGATGCTCCTCAGCCGCTTTGTACATTTTTGACGGGATATTCATGAGCTTCAGGCCCTTGCCTTTCGCAAGCAATGGCAGTTCATCCATCTCAAACAGCAACAATCGCCCGAGTGACGTCACCGCAGCAATAAGGCATTCAGCATCAGCCGGCACCCTCATTGGCACAACAGCCTTGCCTCCGGAGGGCACCCGAAGAATCGCCTTGCCCGCCTTGTTTCGCGACACCAGGTCCTGCAGCGTCGCGATAAACCCGTAGCCTGCGTCGCTCGCCAGGAGCCATCGATCCGTTGGCTCACCGATCATCGCGCCGCAAAAGACAGCACCGTCCGGCGGCTTGAAGCGACCGGACAGCGGTTCACCCTGCCCGCGCGCGGATGGCAGCAACTGCGCCAGGACGCTGTAAACGCGACCGGTACTGTCCACGAACATGGCGAGTTGATTACTGCGGCCGGGTGCGGAGGCGAGAAATCCATCTCCGGATTTGTAATTCAATGTCAGTGGATCGATCTCATGGCCTTTCGTCGCACGGGCCCAGCCGCGCTGCGACAGCACCACCGTAACGGGCTCACTGGCGACCAGCTGAGTTTCATCCAAAGCCTGGGCGGCCTGCCGTGAGACGATTGTCGTGCGGCGTGCATCGCCATAACTCTCTGCGTCTTCGAGGATTTCCTTCTTGATCAGGGTCTTTAACCGGGCCGCACTCTGCAGGATCTTTTGCAGTCCGTCCCGCTCCTCGTTCAGTTCATCCTGCTCACCGCGCATTTTCATCTCCTCCAGTTTAGCGAGATTGCGCAGGCGGAGATTCAGAATGGCTTCAGCCTGAATGTCGAGCAGCTTGAAGCGTTTCATCAACACGGGTTTTGGCTTGTCCTCACGCCGAATGATCGCAATCACTTCATCGATATTGAGATAAGCGACCAGCAGGCCGTCCAGGATCAGCAAACGATCGCTGACAATCTGCAAGCGATGCTGCAACCGTCGCGTGACCGTATCCTTGCGAAACTTGAGCCACTCGGTCAGCAGCCCGATCAGAGTGAACGTCCGTGGCCGGCCATCCAGCGCGATGATGTTCATGTTGACCCGCACGGTGCGTTCCAGCGAGGTCGTCGAAAACAGATGCGACATCAATTCCTCAACATTCACTCGCTTCGATTTCGGTGTGATGACGAGGCGAATGGGATCTTCGTGATCGGATTCGTCCCGCAGGTCTTCAACCATCGGCAATTTCTTGTTGCGCATCTGCGCCGCAATCTGCTCGAGAATCTTGTTACCCGAAATCTGGTAGGGCAGTGCGTGGATAACAATATCGCCGTTGTCCATGGTGTAGGACGCACGCAGCCGCAGCGTGCCATTGCCGGTTTCATAAATCGCCCTGATGTCACTCGTTGGCGAAACCAGCTCACCACCTGTTGGAAAATCCGGACCCTTGATATGCTTCATGATGTCCGTGATGGTTGCTTTCGGCTTGTCGATGAGGTGGATAACCGCGCTCGCCACTTCACGCAAATTGTGCGGCGGCAGATCCGTCGAGAGTCCCACGGCAATCCCCATCGTGCCATTGAGCAACAAGTTGGGCAGGCGCGCCGGCAAGACCACCGGCTCGTCCATGGTGCCATCGAAATTGGCAACCCAATCGACCGTACCCAGCCCGAGTTCCTGCAATAAACTGCGCGCATACGGCTTGAGCCGCGACTCGGTATAGCGCATCGCGGCGAATGATTTCGGATCGTCAGTCGAACCCCAGTTTCCCTGGCCATCGACCAGGGAATACCGATAGGAAAAATCCTGCGCCATGAGCACCATGGCTTCGTAACACGCCGAATCGCCATGCGGATGATACTTGCCAATGACATCACCCACGGTACGCGCCGATTTCTTCGGCTTTTGCCCGGCAGACAAGCCGAGCTCACTCATCGCATAAATGATGCGCCGCTGTACCGGCTTCAACCCATCACCGATTTGTGGCAGCGCACGATCGAGAATGACGTACATCGAGTAATCGAGATACGCTTTCTCCGTGTATTCCTTCAGCGGCAGCTGTTCGACACCTTCAAGATTCAGTTGGTTTTGCATGCTCATATTTCCGCCAGGTTCCCTTTCTTCTCCAACCAGCTACGACGGTCCGCGGAACGCTTTTTGGCCAGCAACATGTCCATCAATTGATCCGTGTTATCCCGAGCCTTGACCGTAAGTTGCACCAGGCGTCGCGTGTCGCGGTTCATGGTGGTTTCGCGCAATTGCTCGGGATTCATTTCGCCGAGCCCCTTGAAGCGGGTCACCAGCACTTTGCCGCGCAACTTTTCGGCATCGATTCGATCCAGAACTCCCTGGCGCTCGCTTTCGTCCAGTGCGTAATAGACCGCCTTGCCCACATCAATGCGATACAGCGGCGGCATGGCAATGTACACATGCCCGGCCAGCACCAATTCACGAAAGTGGCGCAGGAACAAGGCACAAAGCAAGGTTGCGATGTGCGCACCGTCGGAATCGGCATCCGCGAGTATACAAATCTTGTGATAACGAAGATTGCTGATGTCATCGGTACCTGGATCGACACCCAGAGCAACGCTGATATCGTGCACTTCCTGCGATGCCAGTATCTCGCTGCTATCGATTTCCCAGGTATTCAGGATCTTGCCCCGCAGCGGCATGATCGCCTGCGTATTGCGATCACGCGCCTGCTTCGCGGAACCGCCGGCCGAATCGCCCTCAACCAGGAAAATTTCACACAGCGCAGGCTCCTGAGAGGTACAGTCCGCCAGCTTGCCGGGCAAGGCCGGGCCGGAAACAATCTTCTTACGCACGATTTTTTTCGCCGCTTTCAGTCTTTTTTGCGCTTTGTCGATCGCCAACCGGGCGATCAGGTCTCCAGTTTCCGGATGCTGATTGAGCCATAGCGAAAAACTGTCTTTGATGATGCCGGAGACGAAGGTGGCGGATTCACGTGACGACAATCGCTCTTTCGTTTGTCCGGAGAACTGGGGATCCTCGAGTTTCACGCTTAACACGAAACTCAGGCCGTCCCATATATCCTCTGGCACAAGCTGGACGCCACGTGGCAACAAGCTGCGAAAATCGCAGAATTCACGCATCGCATTGGTCAACCCGGTGCGCAGTCCATTGACGTGCGTACCGCCCTGCGGCGTCGGCACCAGATTCACATAACTTTCGGTCACGACCTGGCCCTCACCGGTATGCCAGACGAGTGCCCAGTCGATGACCTCATTATTGCCGGTCATGCTGCCATTGAAAGGCTCCTGCGGCAGGTGCTCGACGTTGTCGATGGCTTCCAGCAAGTACTCCTCGAGGCCACCCGAATAACACCACTCAATTTTTTCCGCGGGCTTTTCGAGGGTCAGATTGACCCTCAAACCGGGACACAATACGGCCTTCGCCTTAAGCATGTGCTTCAGCCGCGGTAGCGAAATGTTGACGGAATCGAAATACTGCGGATCGGGCCAGAAGCGGATGGTCGTGCCGGTATTGGCCTTGCCCACCTTGCCAACGACCTCAAGCTTGCCGCGCTTCCTGCCGCTGGCAAAACTCAGGTTGTATTCCTTGCCATTGCGACGAATCCAGATTTCCAGGTTCTTCGACAGTGCGTTGACCACGGAAACGCCCACGCCGTGCAAGCCACCGGCGTACTGATAATTTTCCTTGTTGAATTTTGCGCCCGCGTGCAGGCGCGTCAGAATTAATTCGACGCCGGGGATTTTTTCCCTGGGATGGATATCGACAGGCATGCCGCGGCCGTCATCGCCCACTTCGACGGAACCGTCTTTGTACAGCGTGACTTCGATTTTTTTACAGTGCCCCGCCAGCGCCTCATCAACACTGTTGTCGACGACTTCGTGGACCAGATGGTTCGGTCGCGTCGTATCCGTGTACATTCCGGGGCGCCGCCGTACCGGTTCAAGACCCGTCAGGACCTCGATATCAGCCGCGTCGTATCGTTTACTCATTTACCTCTCAGCCAAGCGATTTGAGCCCGGCGAGATTCTAGCAGGAAGAACAGCATTTCGCTTGAGACTAATTTCTTGTTGGCACTCTTGCAGGAGCGTCTCCTGAGGCGCGAATGTCGTGAGCCCGACCGTGCGCCGGGCAACGTATTTACGAGGGTGCCAATAGAAACCCTTCTGCGAATCGTGATGGTGGGATTCTCTTGAGTCTGATCGCGCCTCAGGAGACGCTCCTACAAGTTTGCTATTGGTATCTCGGTGAAAATGACGCAAGAAGTGCTTAGTCCAGATCGGCGATGAGTGACTCGCGGACGTTTTCTGCAACGGGTCGGATCTCTACGCGGCAATTCTCATGATCAATCCCGGCGGCGAGCTCCGCCCCGTCTTGTAACGCAGAAACCTGTTCGGCAGAGAGCTCGAAACGCAGAAAATGCACTGCAGAGGTTTTCTCATCGTCGGATCGTTCAAGATCCTCATCGGCAATCGGCCGGATGACATCAAGATTGCCCACTTGCATCCAGACGTGGTTTTCGATGCCGATGAGCTGTCTCAGCATCGCCTCCCGCTCGTCCGCGTCCGTGAACTCGATCATGAAGGTCGCTTTCCAGTTGCTGCCATCGGGAATGAGCGGGTTGTAGACGCCTAACTCTTCCTCAATGCCCTCGGCCTCGAAAATTCGCTCAATACGCAGCATCTCCTGAACCTGATACTGCATCGTCAGTCGATCTTCGAAGTACAGTGTCGCATTCGTGCCCAGCTCAAGCCGCCGATTGCGTTTGTGCTGCATCACGTCCCTGCGAAACTGCTCACGCTGGCTGGCGTATTGCTCGAGGCTGAGAAGATCATCGCGCGTTAATTTATGCATACTCTTTCTCTCAGATGCCGTAGGCTTTGCGCAGCAACTGCATGGGATGCTCCGCCACCTGCTGGTCAAGACCCTGGGCAATTTGTTCAGCCGCCATCGGACAATCGCTGATGAAATGCTGTGCGTCGCTCTTCTTGACCTTGTTCACGACCGGGCTCGCAATCTTCTTTGCGATCGCATGAAATTCCTTCTTCACGGCATAAGTGCCGTCGTGCCCGGAACAGCGCTCGATGGCCTGCACTTCCGTATCGGGCACCATCGCCAGAAGATCGCGTGTCTTCAGGCCGATGTTCTGCACCCGCAAATGGCACGGCACCTGGTACGCAATTTTGCCCAGCGAGTGCTCGAAAACGGTGTTCATTTTGCCGTCCTTGTGACGCAGCAGCAGGTATTCGAAGGGATCGAACATCGCATCGCGCACCCTGGCAACGTCCGCATCATCCGGAAACATCAATGGCAATTCCTGCTTGTACATCAGCGTGCAGGATGGAATCGGCGTCACAATGTCCCAGCCTTTTTGGACCCAGGCCAGGAGAATGGGGATATTGATATTTTTGGCCTTCTCGACTGCCTGTAAATCACCCAGTTCGAGCTTGGGCATGCCACAGCACACTTCCTTCGCCGTGATCGCCACAGGGATATTGTTGTGCTCATACACCGCCACCAAATCTTCAGCCAGCGATGGCATGTTGCGATTGCCGTAGCAGGTCGTATACAGCACTACTTTGCCACGGGTCGATGCCGTTGCCACGGCATCGGCGCCCTCAGTGTGGCGATGCTTGCGAAGTCGTTGTCGCGCCGATTTCGAATAATACTTCGGCAGCGGCGCATCGCGGTGAACACCCAGCATTTTCTCGATGAGCTTGCGTCCTGTCTTGCTGCGATTGCCGGCGTTGACGGCCTGAACCACAATGGGAATACTCGCCAGCCTGCCCACTTTATCGGGCGCGCTCAATATTCGATCGCGCCGACTCGCGCCTTTATCCCTGAACCGCTTCGCCTTGGCGCGCAGCATCAGGTGCGGGAAATCGACATTCCACTCGTGCGGCGGCACATACGGACACTTCGTCATGTAACACATGTCGCACAGGTAACAGTTGTCTACGACGTCCCAATAAACTTCCTTGGGAACGGTATCGAGTTCCATACTTGCCGATTCATCGACCGCCTTAAAAAGGGTCGGAAAGGCATGGCACAAATTGAAACAACGCCGACAGCCGTGGCAAATATTGAAGACCCGTTCCAGTTCCTGGGTCAACGAGGTCTCGTCGTAGAAATCCTCGTTTTTCCAGTCCAGCGGGTGCCGCATCGGGGCATCGAGACTGCCCTCGCGTTTGTCCGTAGAATTGCTCATCAAGCGGTAAGCCGCACCGGTAGTGCGGTGCAACTTACTCGACCGACCTAGTCGTCCAGCGAATCCAGTGCTTTCTGGAAACGATTGGCGTGCGAACGCTCTGCTTTCGCCAGCGTTTCAAACCAGTCTGCGATTTCCTCGAAGTCCTCTTCACGCGCAGCCTTCGCCATGCCCGGATACATATCGGTGTACTCGTGCGTCTCACCCGCTATCGCGGCGGCGAGATTGGCGCTGGTCGGACCGATCGGCAAGCCGGTCGCCGGATCACCGGTTTCTTCAAGATACTCAAGATGCCCGTGAGCATGCCCGGTTTCACCTTCCGCGGTGGAACGGAAAACAGCAGCGACATCGTTGTAACCCTCGACGTCAGCTTTCTGTGCGAAATACAGGTAACGGCGATTCGCCTGCGACTCGCCGGCAAAGGCGTCCTTGAGGTTTTGTTCGGTCTTGCTGCCTTTCAGTGACATGTTGCTTCCTCTCAATGGTTCGATGACGAGCTTTAGACTCAGTCTAAAGTGCACTGAACTTTATGCCCGGTGTGGCAGCTTGTCAACGGAGGTTGAGTGATGGTAGGGATCTGGGGCACTATGCGAGTCAACCTCACGGGATTTGAATTGCATATGACTGCCAAGAAACCGCTTGATCTGGAGAAATCGCTGTCCGGACTGGAAACGCTGGTCGAGGAACTGGAAGGTGGCGAGCTGCCCCTCGACAAAGCCCTGCAGAAGTTTGAAGAAGGCGTAAAGCTGACGCGGGAATGCCAGACAGCATTGAAAGAAGCCGAGCAGAGAGTACAGATCCTGCTGCACGATGCCGAAGGCGAAGAATCCCTGGAGTCATTCGAGGCTGACGACTAGGTCGGCCAGAGAACTTGCAATCCTTCTATTGGCACTCCTGTTGGAGCGTGTCCTGACGCGCGATTGATGTTCGCAGGGTCGCGCCTCAGGAGACGCTCCTACAATAGCAACTCAGGTATTCGCAGCCCCTGCGCCCTGCAGTCGCGTGATCAGCGACCGCAAGAAGACCTTGTTGAAACGCAGCTGACAAGAGGAGCTTACCTGCTCCATCAAAGTTGAGCTCACGCGCAGAATGGTCACCGCTCCCTTGGCACCAATCGATGCGGTTCTTTTTGCGCCGCGAACGTAGCTGGTCTCACCAAAACAGGCGCCGGCCTCCAGCGCACCCAGACTCTTTCCGTTTGCTTCGACATCGGCCTGGCCGGAGACGATGATGTAGAAACGATCATCGATCTCACCCTCACGAACAATGTCTTCACCGTCCTGGTACTCATGCCAGTCGCTGGCGCGAAGCACCTCCCATATTTCACCGTGGGAAAAATCGTGAAAAAACTTGAGCGTGCGCAGCAGATCAAAATGCTCCTGGTTGTCCAGGTTGTCGTATTTGGTGCGCAAGTCCTGGTGGACGCGCGTTAATTCAGCGGCCATGACAGCACCGCTGGAACAACGCTTGGTGGGATCTTTTTGCATTGTCATGGCAACGAGTTGTTCCAGTTCCTCTGGAAAGTCGCTGCTGTAAGTGTGAATGGGCGGCGCTGTGGCGTAGACGATCTGGTGCAGTAACTTGGAAAGGTTGTCGGCGCGGAAGGGCCTGAAGCCGGTCAGCAACTCGTACAAAACCGCGCCCAGTGAATAGATGTCCGATGCCGACGTCAGATCCTCGGATTGCACCTGTTCGGGTGACATGTAGCTCGGCGATCCGGCAATGCCTTCAATGCGCGAAACTTCAGAGTCACTGACGATGGCGATACCGAAATCGATAATGCGGACATCGTTGTCGGTCGTGAGCATGATGTTGCTGGGTTTGATGTCACGATGAATGACGCCGCGACCGTGCGAGTAATGCAGTGCCTTGGCACATTTGTAGATGATCTCGACGACATCATCAACGCGCAAGAGGTTATCGGGACGGCAGTAGGCGGCCAGTGTTCGGGCGCCTTGGATGTATTCGGTTACGATGTAATATTTTCCATCTTCCTCGCCGGCATCGTAAATGGGCATGATGTTCGGATGCTGCAGCATGCCGACCATGTGGGCCTCATTGAAAAACATCTTGCGGGAAACTTTGGCGCGATCGGGATCGGAATCTTCTTCGATATTGTAGACTTTGATGGCGACGTCGCGACGGTAGTAGGGGTCGTGTGACAGGTACACCATGCCGGTGCTGCCCTTGCCAATCTTGTTGATGATGACGTACTTGCCGATCTTCTTCGGAACGTCGGGCAATTTCTTGAGCTTGGTCACGCTTCGAACCATGTTTTGGGACTCTTTTATGTCATCAGCCAATCACCCAAAGCAAGCAATAATGCGGCATACAGGGCGGCTACAAGGTCATCCAGCATAATTCCCAGCCCTCCATGCAGTCTGTGATCCAAGTCCCGAATCGGCCATGGTTTCCAGATATCGAATAGCCTGAAAAGCCCGAATGCCAGGGCCCAGCCAGGGATGGACAGCGGCACCATCAGAAGGATCAGGTACATGGCCGCGATCTCGTCCCAGACGATGCCGGAGTGATCGTGCACACCCACCCGCCGGGCGCTCTCGCCGCATATCCAGATGCCACTGGGAATAAGGGCGATACCCAACATAATTTGCCACTCAACGGCCAGTGGTTGCACCAGCCAGGCAAGTGCCACGCCGAGCATGCTGCCGACGGTACCGGGTGCGACCGGGGACAGACCGGTTCCAAGCCCGAAAGCGAGCAGATTGACCGGGTCACGCAGGACTTTCCGCGCCAGTTCCTTGTCGATGGCAATCAAACCCATGCTTTCTCCGCTGCGTCGAAATGCCGATATCCCGCATCCAGATACGCGAACGGCGCACCGTTGTCCGTGCAGTCCAAGCCAATGCCGTCCGTGACGATGCCGACACGGGTCAATCTCACCTTCTGCTGCAAAGCGATTTCGCTCAATCTGGGTTCCTCTTCAGCCGGGAGCGTAAAACACAACTCGTAGTCGTCGCCACCGCCAAGCGCAAACTGCCGTGCCCGCTGCGCGTCAAACTCCGCCCGCAGGGCGGCAGACATTGGCAAAGCATCCACCGCAATCCGTCCTCCCGCACCACTGGCTTGCAATAACTTCAGTGTATCCGCGTACAGTCCGTCCGACAGATCAATGGCGGCACTGGCCAGGGGCGCGATTGCCTGTGCCAACGCAATCCTGGCATTGGGGCGGCGAAAGCGGTCGACCAGCTCGTTGGCCGTGTCGCTTGAGACCGTGCCGGATCGCAGCAGTTCGAGACCGGCCGCCGCATCACCGGCTGTGCCGGAAATATAAATCCGATCGCCGGCCTTAGCACCCGAACGCGTCAAGACCCGATCGGGATCGACGTCACCCGTTATCTGGATGCTGACGACAACTTGCCGACCGCGAGTTGTGTCGCCACCCACCAGTGAAACATCGTGTTCGGCCGCCGCCGCAAACAAGCCATCGGAAAAATCCGCCAGCCAATCCGGATCAGCCTCTCTTAAGGTCAGGGCCAATGTCATCCAGCGTGGTCGCGCGCCCATGGCGGCAATGTCGGACAGGTTGACGGCGACGGCGCGCCAGGCAATATCCGCCGCAGCCATATTCAATGGATAGTGCACACCTTCCACCAGCGTATCGACCACGGTGATGAGATCGCGTCCCGCCGCCGGTCGTAACAGCGCACCGTCATCACCGATGCCGATACGCACGTCACTGTCGGTCAGCGTCCGCGTAAAGTATTGGCGAATCAGTTCAAACTCGTCCACCGCAGCTCCCGTGTTGCGTCAGGAAGCTTCCGCGTCCCGTAGTGATTTGCCGGCCTTATCAAGTACCGCGTTGATGTATTTATGCCCATCGAGTGCGCCTAAGCGCCTGGCAAGATTCACGGCTTCATTGATGACAGCCTTGTAAGGCACATCGGGTCTCGACTCCAGTTCATAGAAACCCAGCAACAGAATAGCCCGCTCTACCGGATCGAGTTGCGACACCGGCCGATCCGTAAAGCGGCCGATCTTTTCCTCAAGCGATTCGCGACAATCGCAAATGGCCGCCAGCCCTTCATCAAAATATTCCTGGTCGACGCGCTCATACTCGGGCCGATCATGAAACTGTGAGAGCAGCTCCGCCTTGTCGTGACCGGCAATTTGCAGCTGGTACAAAGACTGCACCAACAACAGCCTGGCACGACTGCGCTTGCCGGTCGACATTGATTTCCTCATGAGAATTCTCTGTCTGTACGCTTCATGCGATGCATCAGGCGCGTTGTTCGATGGCTTGATCGCAGTCCCCGGAACTGCGCTCGCGCTCCCGCCGATACTCGATCAAATCCGCGATCGTTCCTATCCTGATGCCATGGCGTTGCGAAAACTTTTCAAGGTCCGGGCGCCGTGCCATGCTGCCGTCCACATTCATGACCTCAACGATTGTCGCCGCCGGCTCAAAGCCGGCCAGTGCCGCCAGGTCACAGCCGGCTTCCGTGTGGCCGGGGCGCACCAGGACGCCACCGCTTTGTGCCATCAAGGGAAAAATATGGCCGGGCCGGAGCAAGTGTTCGGGCCGCGCATCTGCGCGGACAGCCGTCTGGATGGTCGTTGCCCGGTCATGGGCGGATACGCCGGATGCGACGCCCTCCGCTGCTTCAATCGTAACGGTGAAGTTGGTCGCATGACGGGCATCGGTCGCCTCAACCATCAGTGGCAATTGCAATTTCGCGCAGCGCTGCCGGGTCAGTGTCAGGCAAATCAGGCCGCGAGCATGACTTGCCATGAAATTAATGTCTTGCGCACGCACTTTTTGCGCGGCCATCATCAGATCACCTTCGTTCTCACGCTGCTCATCGTCGACCATGATGACCATTTTCCCTGCGCGAAAGTCGGCGACAATCGCTTCAATGGTGTCGAAACTGTTCATTTTTTCTTGCCCAGCAGTTCCGGCAGCAGCGACATCTGTTCGCGGCTCGCGCTCGCATTTGAAATTTCCTGCAGGCGCCTGATCTCGTCCTGAAATTCCGTCACATCCTGGAAACTTCGATAGACCGAAGCGAAGCGCACGTACGCCACCTCATCGAGGCTGCGCAATTCATCCATAACCAGTTCGCCGATCAGGCGAGAACCGACTTCCCGCTCGCCCATCGTGCGCAGCTTGTGCACCAGCCTGCCGACGGCTTGCTCGAACTCGTCGGACGACACCGGCCGCTTCTCAAGGGCGCGGCGCATGCTCGCACGCATTTTTTGCTCATCGAAAGGTTCACGCCGGTTATCGCTCTTGATGACGCGAGGCATGACCAGCTCAGCACTTTCGAAGGTCGTGAAGCGTTCGTTGCAATCCATGCATTGGCGACGCCTGCGAATCTGTCGCCCCTCGCCGGCCAGGCGAGAGTCGATGACCTTGGTTTCTTCGTGGGCACAAAATGGACAATGCATAAGAGACAGTCTACCGGTGTTTCCCGTCCATGGGTTGATCAGCCATAAACAGGGAAATTCCTGCACAACTGCAAGACCTGGCTGCGCACGCGCTGCACCATGACATCGTCGTGAATATCTTGCAGCAAGTCAGCAATCCAGTGGGTCAGCTCGCGCGTTTCTTCAGTGCCGAAACCGCGTGTTGTAATCGCCGGCGTGCCGAGACGCAAACCGCTGGTGACAAACGGCGAACGCGGGTCATTCGGTACCGTGTTCTTGTTCACCGTGATGTTCGCGCGACTCAGTGCCGCATCCGCTTCTTTGCCCGTAATGTCTTTACCGATCAGGCTGAGCAATACCAAATGATTGTCCGTGCCCCCGGACACAATGGTGTGGCCACGTTCGATCAGCGTTTCTGCCATGACGCGGGCATTTTCGATGACTTTGGCCTGGTACTGTCGAAACTCCGGCGCCATCGCTTCCTTGAACGCCACGGCTTTGGCGGCAATGACGTGCATCAATGGCCCGCCCTGGATACCGGGAAAAATGAGTGCATTGAACTTCTTCGCAAGATCTCCATTTTCACGCGCGAGGATCAAGCCGCCGCGAGGGCCGCGCAGTGTCTTGTGCGTCGTGGTCGTCACGACATCGGCGATCGGCACCGGATTCGGGTAGAGGTCCGCTGCAACGAGTCCTGCAACATGGGCCATATCCACCATCAGGTACGCACCAACGCTATCGGCGACATCGCGGAAGCGCTGCCAGTCCATGACCCGTGAATAGGCAGAGAAACCGGCAATGATCAATTTCGGCTGGTGCTCATCAGCCAGCGCCTGCAGCTGCCCATAGTCTAACAGGGCTGTTTCCGGATCGACGCCGTATTGAACGGCATTGAACAGTTTTCCGGAGAAATTGACGGGCGATCCATGCGTCAGGTGGCCGCCGTCCGTCAAACTCAGGCCGAGAATGGTATCGCCGGGCTTGAGCAGGGCAAGCAATACCGCGGTATTGGCCTGCGAACCGGAGTGCGGCTGAACATTGGCGTAATCAGCAGCGAACAAGGTCTTCGCCCGTTCGATCGCCAGTGTCTCGGCGACGTCCACGTATTCACAACCGCCGTAATAGCGCTTGCCCGGATAGCCCTCGGCATATTTGTTCGTCAATACCGAACCCTGCGCTGCCATCACCCGCGGACTGGCATAGTTCTCCGATGCGATGAGCTCGATATGTTCTTCCTGGCGGCGCTCCTCATTCGCTATCGCGCTGAATAATTCAGCATCAAATTCTTCGATGGAACTGGTCTCTGCAAACATCGGGCGGGGATCTCCGGGGAATGATTAGCAACAAGCCGGGTGGCGGGCCAAAAAACGGGGATTGTACCTTATGGCGTGGTGTATGCATCTGCTTCTTGGCGCGAACCGATACGATTTATGCAGTATCGTAAAGAACGAGATGGCACGACGCCGATGCGAAATCCTTGATGATTTACGGAGGCGGCGCGCCGCGTTCGTAAATCGCCGCTAAGACCCAAACGGCAACGCCGCATCCCGTTTAATCTCATTAAGAATAATATTCGAACGATCCAATACGGCGTACTAGTTAGCAACCCTGGTCAGGCGCTCCTTTTGCACATCGCCCGTGGCACCGGAGGGAGCGAGCTCCCCAACCTCAATTACAGAGTCAGCCGGCAAGCCCGCACGCTCCGCGGCTTCGCGAATGGCATCGGCATTGGACGCTTCGTAAAGGCAATAGGTTTTTTTCTTGTCCGCGCTGAGGAAAGATATCAGCCACTGCACGCCGATTTCCTCGTTAATCCGCTTTACTCTGGCTGCATCGTCAGGACTGACTTCAAGCTTATCAGCGAAAGTACGCTCGATTAGAAATACCGGCATTTGGTGACCCCCCCAGGCACACAGATTGTTGGCTGAGAATAGCATAATAATCGCGTTCAGCAGTCGCGCAACCCGCCCTTGATACGCGAAAGCAGGCCCTGCATGCCGAGTTGCTGCGCTATCTTGAGCGCTTCATCGATCATCACATTGGCGCGCATCGCATCTTCGCGTCCTCCCCTCCGCCGCAACATGCGCGCGTACTGATAATGCGTGTGCGCGACCCATGGCTTTGCATCCATGCTCTCATTCTGCTCCAGCGCCTGTTTGAAGTGCATCTCCGCATCGTCCCAATGAGCCAGGGTAGCCGCCAACTGGCCGAGAAAACGCGAGGTCGCGCCCAGGCAAACAATGGCGTTGCCGACCACAACGGTCAGCTCTGCATACGGCAGTAGCAAGCCGTACAGCACTGTCGCGCGATCCCTGTCCTGCAGTTCATCACAGACCTCGGCGAGATAGCTCAGACAGGTCTGCCAAAGTGAATCCCGTGGTATAGCGGCAAAACGGTCGTTGGCGAGACGTTCGAACTCGACCCGCGCTTCCTGGGGCTGTCCGATTTCAGCGTAGATCAGGGCCAGACCGGGTCGCCACGCCGCGTTTTCACCGTGTTCGTCAACGAAGTGCTTCACCAGCGGGGCGATCTCCTGCAGGCGGCCCTGCTCTCGCCGAATCGTGAACATCTGCACTCCCATCACGCCTTCGGCGTTCCCTACGCCGAGCTTTTGCCCGGTTTCCAGTGCCTCCTGAGCTTGCGTTTCCGCCTCTGCAAAGCGACCGCTCAAAATAGTCTGGGCCGTCCGCATCGTGCGATAGCTGTAACGGAAGAAGGGCTCGGAGATTTCCTCGGCTATCTCTTGATGCGTCTCCAGATCGCGGTCCCAGCTCGCGGCATCACCGAGCGCCAGAACATCATAGATGCGAAAGCTGAGCAGATCCAAAAGCAAGTGCTTGTCATCGATTTGACGCGCAATTTCGAGGACTTCGTCAATCAATTCAATACGTTCCTGCAAGCGCTTTGGTTCCCGATCAAGACTGAGGCGTGTTCGAAGTGATTCGCTCAACGCCCGCGGGTCACCGAGTCGCCGGGCCATGGCTATCGCCTCATCAAGCAGCATCAACAACTTTTCGACCGGTTCCGAACCCAGTTTGGCCCGCGCAAGGTGAGCGAGCAGGCACACCCGCAGCACGCTGTCACTGCCGTCGAGGAGTTCAAGTGCCTGGCTCAGTAGTTTCACCGCGGTGGACTCGAGCAGGTTACAGCGCCAGCGGGGCTCGTCGTAGCCAAGCGCTGCCATCGCCAGCGCTTCGGGCGCTTCAAGTCTGGTGGCCAGTTCTGCCGTCTCAAGAAAAGTAGCCATCGACTCGGCGAACAGGCCGACGTGGTGTTGCGCGTCACCGAGCAATAAATTCAGCTCAAGTACCAATTCGGCGTGGGCCGTGACATCGCCAACAAGGTTGAGTGAGTCCAGGCCTCTTTTGGCGAGCGCAATCGCCTCGAGATGGGCATGCACGGAAAACGCGCCGCGGCCTGCCTGCAGAAAGTATGCCGCAGCCTTGTCATGCAGCCGTGCCTGTTCGTAATGGCGTGCAAGTTGCACAGCAACTTTGTCTGTTTGGTCGCCGTAAAGAGATTCGAGTACCGTCGCAATGTCTTCGTGAAGGAGCTCACGCTCGCTTTCGCCCAGATGGTCGTAAAAATACTTCTGAAACATCTGATGCCGAAACCGGAATTGCGAAATACGGGTCGTGCCCACTCGCTCGTGGCTTTCCTCAGTCACCAGCCGATGCTGCCGGTCGAGTTCCTGCGAGAGGATCTTGAGCAGCTGTCGTTCCGTAATCTCCTGCAGCCGCCCGATGACCTGTGCGGTAAAGGTCTCTCCTTCCACACTGGCTATCGTCAATATGTCTTTAAGTTCATCGCGCAGGCGATTGATACGTTCCTCTATCACACCCTCCGCTCTCGCAGGCAGCGCACTCCAGTCCAGATTTTCTCCTTCAACCCAGTGGCCATCGTCATCTTGCAGTAAGTCGCCTCGTTCCTGCATGTCTCGTAGCAACTCCGTTGCAAACAATGGATGGCCGCAGGTCAGCTTAAGCAACGCACGCCTGAAATCCTCGTCAAGTTTGTTGGCTTCTCTGTCAAGCAAGGCGTCGATAAATTGCCGTGATTTTTCCTCCGTTTCGTCGCCGAGAGATATCAACAGATCGCCGTAGTGGCGCTTCAGTTCGGAGACGACTTGCTCCAGCGGGTGTCGCAGTTCACCGCGCCCCAGCGCTACATCCTCGGGGCGATAGGTACCGATAATCAGGATGCGGCTGCCCTCAATGCGACGCGCCAGGTGAAACAGCAGGCTCGCGGAGGATTCGTCGATCCACTGCAGGTCGTCAAGTATCAGTACCAATGGACGTTGTTTGGCCAGCGCAACGAGGACGGTGGTTACCTGTTCGAAGATGTGATTCTGATCGGTACCCGGTGATGCGTCTGCCAGGGATTGCGCGCCGCCGCTTACCAGCGACAAACTGCGGCGTTTTCGAGCCCCTCTTTCTCCGGCTACCAGTGCACCGGCCCGGGTTGCGAGACCCACACCCGGCACAAATATGTCGATCAGGTCGGGACCGACATCGACGATGATGCGTTTCGATACGCGCAGAAAATTGCGCAGGCGGTTCGCATTCTCTTCGGTCGTCATCCCCTGTGCGACTTTATCGTCAATGTCGCCCACCAGCATGCCGAGTAATTCACGAAACGGAAGGTACGGGTCGCCGATCCCCGTTTGGGCGTTGCAGTCGCCGATCACGACCAGTAATTCTTCGTCGTTTTGCTGCGCGCGGCGCGCGAACTCGGCCGTCAGACTGGTCTTGCCCAAGCCGGCTTCACCGGTTACAAAGCAAACCTGCCCCTGCCCTTCCATCGCTCGGCCCAGCAGGCTGCCAAGTCGCTCGAGTTCTTCATCGCGGGATACGAAGGCTTGTTCCAAGATGTGCTTCCTGAACAACAGCTCGAAACTGTGCCAGCGTTGCACAAGCGGGTCAACAGCTGCGCTATTTCGTTGCGTATGAGCAGTCCGGGCCAGGCCCACTGCACGTTGGCTTGATGCACGGGAAGATCTGCGCCGAAGAACGCCGCTTACAATGAGGATCGCATGACTGGATGCTAAGATGCGGCAACCACCGAATGGCCGCCAATCGGCTCAAACTGCGCCAGATAGGGCGCTCAGATTAACCGCATCATTGAGAGTCGTTGCATGCTTGAAAATGCAGGGAAAATCGTGTCGAAAACGCTGATGTTTACTATTCTGGCGCTTTTCGCGTTCGCGGCAAATTCTGTGTTGTGCCGGTTAGCACTGGGCGAAAATACCATTGATGCATCCAGTTTTACTGTTGTTCGCTTACTTTCAGGCGCCCTTGTTCTTTTCGCTATTCTGAGAATGAGCAACAAGAAAAAAAGTTTGTCCTCCAATGGCAGCTGGATCTCCAGCATCATGCTCTTTCTTTATGCCATTACTTTCTCCTTTGCCTATGTCACGCTGGATACTGGAACAGGAGCGCTCATACTGTTTGGTTCAGTACAAATAACGATCATTACATTATCGCTTTTTTCCGGGAACAGATTGCATTTATCAGAATGGCTGGGGGTAACCATCGCGTTTGCCGGATTTGTCTATTTAGTATTGCCTGGTGTATCTACACCTTCCGTTAAAGGGTTTCTCTTTATGGCAATAGCCGGCATTTCATGGGGCGTTTACACACTGAGGGGACGCGGCTCAGATAACCCACTTGCAGATACCGCTCAAAATTTTTTGCGAACCGTTCCCTTGGTCCTGGTTCTCGCGATTGTAACGCTGCACAATGCGCACTATTCGACAGCAGGTATAGTGCTGGCGATACTATCCGGCGCGATTGCGTCGGGAATCGGCTACACGATCTGGTATGTCGCATTGGGTGGTCTTTCGCCAACTCAAGCGGCAGTTGTGCAGTTGTCGGTTCCTGTCATCGCCGCTTTGGGAGGTATCGTATTTGTGTCCGAGGCAATCACTCTTCGTCTTGCGGTCTCAGCGACAATGATACTTGGAGGCATTTTGACGGTGGTTCTGGGGAAATACCTTTTTGCTCGGTTGCGGCAAGTCGGCAGGACATGACCCACCAAGACCGGTGCCATTTCTATATGGAAGGACGGAAAATGACCTGCAAATTCGATGGGTCTCTTCCTCTTGCTTCACCAGAGATGCGCGCTACACACCGTTCACAATAATTACCGCGGAAACTTTTCTCGAAATTACATTAAGAAATCTCTGTAAGTTAATTTCAGACTTTTTCCATGCTTGAGCGCCGACCCGGCGACCATCAGCTGGTCGTCGCGCGGCAAAGCGCGCATGGCGATCGCAGGGTAGAAAGCCTGACAGACAGCGGCATTGCCGCGGAGGTTGGTCCGGGCTAGTGTTATTCGTCGGTATCTACCACTTCAGGGGCATGAGTATGCGCGGGTGGAATACGTGCGGCCAAATCTTGCTTAATTCTCTGATAGCGACGAACCTCCGCCAAATTTAGCCATTCTCTGGAGTCCGTTTCATGGTCGTAGAGCTCCTCATCGCCGTTCGAGTAAACGATATAGCGATAGCGATCATCGTGTCAGTGAAACTGACGCTGGCCAGATAACCTTGAACTGCCTCCTGCCATTTTCGGGTTCCCCGTTCTTTGATCCAGGCCATCGTTGATGTATCAAGATCTGGTTCCTCACCGATCAAGTCGGCATAGGCTGGCGGCACGTCATCCAGGTCAGATTCCAAATAGTCAGGGAGGATGATGTCTTCAACCGGGTGCATGTCGAAGTACTTTTGTGGGACGTACCAAGGCAGATGCGGCCGATAAAGGCCTGCGGATATGAAACGCGGGCCCGTAGAAGTCGCCTCGAGCTGCTGGATCACCCAGTTGACAACCTGACCATCACCCATCGCTTCGTCTGTGGTGAGTGTGGGGTAGAAATCGAAATGCCCGCTACTAATGCCGTTACCAATGGCGTCGCCTTCTGTTTGGCCTGGCGCAGGAAATACCTCATCAGGCAATTGACGCTCAAGTGAAGGAAAATAGGCATCCCATGCTGTGTAATCCTGCTGACCGGTGAAGCCTTCGATAGTATAGGTATGGGCATGGAATAATTTGCCACCTCCCAGCGTTAGATAACCATTTTCCTTAAAGTAACGGGGAAGCGTGCTGATACCCGCTAGTCTGGGATTCTCGCGCCAGTCACCTTGCTGCGAATAGATACCGCTATTGAAGGGACTGACGCCAGTCAGAATCGCCGTTCTTGCTGGCAAACAGGCAGCGCCCGGCGTATGTGCATTGGTGAACAGCATGCCCCTGGCTGCCAGGGCATCAATATTTGGAGTTTTGGCCTGGGGGTGTCCTGCCAGAGCACCGACCCAATTATTGAGGTCGTCAACGGCGATGAACAGCACATCGGGCCGTTCCTGGGCACTAGTCGAGAGCCAGGGAATCAGCAACAGAGAAGACATCAGGATTTTCTTTAGCATGATCGTCAATCGCCTGCTTTGCGTTCGTCGTGGTACGTATCCAACGACTATCCCATGAATAGTCAGTTCGAGATCTTTTATCCGTGAATATTTTTCAACGGGCTGTCTGGTCTATCGACTGGATTGCAATGAGTTTGTTGTTCTCATCAAAAGTAATTTCAAAGTCGCCAAAAATACCATCGTGAGTAACGAACTTCCGGATTGCACTGGCGGGAAAACGAATGGTTTTGTTGTCTTCATAGCATGCAACTACATCTCGCGCGCTGCCTTGATAATAGGCCAGGTATTCTTCAGCAGATATGGCCAGTCGAAAGCGAATACTGCTTGAGCAATTCCTGGTATTCATTTTGCGTAATTAGAGCCTGGGGCAAGCATGCATGGGATTCTATCAGCAAATCAAATTGCGGCCACTCCGACAGGCTCCTTGATGGACTACTGGAATTGGCCGATGAATCCTTCGTAAAGATCAAACGCATCATCGGTTCCATTCGGCGCCAACCGCCACGATTTATGCAGTATCGTAAACAACGAGATGGCAGGCGTCTGATAAGCTCGGCAGAAGCCGATGAGCGCGACAAGGTGAGATCGCGTAGTGATCGAGAAGGTGCCCTGGGGTACAAGTTTGTGCGTCTGTGCCGCTATGTCAGCCGACCGGCCATCGCCGAAAAGCGCCTGTCGCTGGCGATTAAGGGCATGGTTCGCTATGAGTTGAAAACTCGGTTTCGTGATGGCACGACCCACGTCATCTTCGTTGTCGCTATCTACCTGGGGAGCTGACGGCTCGGCTGCGTTGTGGTAGCATAATATCCTACCAATGGGACCGGTTTTGTGAGGAGACCCCAATGGGCATGGTGAAAAAGAGCATTACCGTAACCCACCAACAGGACGAGTGGATAAAATCGCAAATTGCTAGTGGTGAGTACGGTAACGACAGCGAATTGTTGCGTGACCTTATTCGACGACGGCAGCACGCCGACGCCGAGTTGGCGGCGCTCAGGGCGGCCGTTCAGGAAGGGCTCGACAGCGGCATGAGCGACCGTACGCCTGAAGATGTCAGACAGGACGTGCTGCAACGACTGAGAGTCCGTGACCGGCTACCGGCTCAGTGACCGAGCACTCGCCGACCTGGATCAGCTCTATGAGCACGGAATCCATAACTTCGGTTTAAGACAAGCAGACGGGTATTACGATGGCTTGATCGCTCGATTTCAGGCAATCGTCGACAATCCACTGCAGTGGCGGCGGGTTGATGAAGTCGGTGAGGGTTTGCGACGCTCTGTGTTTGGCAGCCATTCGATCTACTATCTGATCGACGCCGACGATATTGCCATTGTGCGAATTCTTGGCTACCAGGAACTTGGCGGATCCTTCGACAAGGCGAAAAAGTAGTGACGGATGAGATCAAGGACGACGACCCGTTGCCAGAGCGATTTGAACGGCTTGCCGGCGCCGGTCGAGTATTAAACTGATCAACGACAACTGTTGACCCAGACTGTGTAAAATCCTACCGCAATACTCTTCCCGACGACGCGCCTCGTCAGCAATCGCGCTGAATAATTCGGCATCAAAATCTTCGATGGAACTGGTCTCTGCAAACATCGGGCGGGGATCTCCGGGGAATGATTAGCAGCAAGCCGGGTGGCGGGCCAAAAAACGGGGATTGACCCTTATGGCGTGGTGTATGCATCTGCTCTTGGCGCGAACTGTAATATCGGAGGGTCGCGCCTCAGGAGACGCTCCTGCAGAAGAGCCAATAGTATGCTTGCAGGCGCGTCGCTTGGGCACGATCCTGCTGGGCTTGATCGCGTGTCAGGTCACGCTCCAACAGGAGTGCCAATAGAACAATTGTAGGAGCGTCTCCCGAGGCGCGACCGATGATGCGTCGATCCGTGTCGCACGTTCAGTAGGGCAAGCGGTCAATCGTCCGCGGCAAACGCCTGCACCACCCGTGTCCAGGCGCGGGCCAGATTGCGTCGGTTATAACCGCCACCGCCGGTCGCAACAATGCGGCCGTCGCAAAAGCGATCGGCCAGTTCACACAGGCGCCGTGCCGCTTTGGCATGGGTTTCTTCGCTGAAACACAGGTGCGTAATGGGATCGCCTTTGAGACTGTCGGCGCCGCACTGGAAAATAATGAATTGCGGCTTCGCCGCCGCCAGGTGCGCCTCAATCTGCGGCCATATCGCATCAAACTGCTCATCGGTCGCGCCCGGCTGCAGCGGAATATTGAGCTTCGTGCCACGTGCCTTGCCCTTGCCGGTCTCAGTCGCACTGCCGGTGCCCGGGTAGAGGAAACGACCGTCCTCGTGCACGTCCGCGAATATCAGCGCCGGGTCGTCCTCGAAACCGTAAAACACACCATCGCCATGATGCGCATCGATATCAACGTACGCCACGCGCTCAATATCGTGCCTGGCACGCAGATACTCCACCGCAACGCCACAATCGTTAAACACGCAGAAACCGGCCGCCCTGTCCCGTGCCGCGTGGTGCAATCCTGCGATCGGCACAAATGCCCGTCGCGCGTCTCCGCTCATGACGGCATCGACTGCCGCCAGGGTAGTTCCAACCACATCCGCAGCAACATCGAACACACCAGGAAAAGCCGGCGTATCGCCCTGATCCAGGAAGCCCGTTCCCTGCTGTGACATTCGCGATACATGGTCGATGTATTCCGGCGTGTGGAACAGCGCGAGATCATCAACGCTCGCACGCCTCGGTTCCGCGTACTGAATGCTGCTGCCCAGCCCGGCGGCCGCCAATTCTGTGTGAAATGCCGCGTGACGATCCGAACCAAACGGGTGATCCTCGCCAAAACCATAGCTGGCAATCGCGTCGCCTTTGTATACGTAAACGGGTTTCCGTGTCACAAGTGTTACTCGCAAGCCGCACAGTTGTTTTCTAATGGCGCAGCATACCGGATAATGCACCCATCGTTCGCTACCCAAAGACTCTTATGGCGCAGTACATCTATACCATGAATCGAGTGGCCAAAATGGTGCCGCCCAAGCGGTTCATCATTGAGGACATCTCCCTGTCGTTTTTTCCTGGCGCAAAAATCGGCGTCCTGGGCCTCAATGGTTCTGGTAAGTCGACACTGCTGCGGATCATGGCGGGCATCGACAAGGAGTTCGATGGCGAGGCGCGACCGCAGCCCGGCATCAAGATCGGCTATTTGCCACAGGAACCGCAGCTTGACCCCTCCAAGGATGTGCGTGGCAACGTCGAGGAAGGCGTTGCGGAAACGAAGGCGCTGCTGGATCGATTCAACGCCATCAGCGAACAATTCGCCGCACCGATGGACGACGAGCAGATGAATGCATTGCTCGAGGAGCAGGGCAAGCTGCAGGACGGCATCGATTCCGCCGGCGGCTGGGAACTGGAGCGCAAACTCGATATCGCGGCGGATGCCTTGCGACTCCCGCCCTGGGATTCTGATGTCAGCAAACTGTCCGGCGGTGAGAAGCGCCGTGTAGCCCTTTGCCGTTTATTGTTATCCGAACCCGACATGCTGTTGCTCGATGAGCCGACCAACCATCTCGACGCGGAATCGGTGGCATGGCTGGAACGTTTCCTCGAGGAATACCCGGGCACCGTCATCGCCGTAACGCACGATCGATATTTCCTCGATAACGTTGCCGGCTGGATTCTGGAACTCGACCGCGGCCGCGGCATTCCCTGGGAAGGCAACTATTCGTCGTGGCTGGAGCAGAAAGAGCGACGCCTCGCCCAGGAAGAGTCGGGTGAAAAAGCGCGGCGCAGGGCGATGCAGGCTGAACTTGAGTGGGTGCGACAGAATCCAAAAGGACGCCATGCAAAATCCAAGGCACGCCTGAAGCAGTTTGCCGAGCTGTGTTCCGAGAAGTACCAGAAACGCAACGAGACCAACGAGATCTATATCCCGCCTGGCCCGCGGCTCGGCGATCACGTACTGGAAGTGAAAGGCGTCCGCAAAGCGTTCGGCGACAAGTTGCTGATGGACTCCTTGAATTTCACGCTGCCGCCCGGTGGAATCGTCGGCATTATCGGCCCGAACGGCGCCGGCAAGACGACCTTGTTTCGCATGATCATGGGCACCGAGCGCCAGGACGAGGGCACCATTCGTCTTGGCGAGAGCGTCAAGATAGCGAGTGTCGACCAGTCGCGTGATTGCCTGGATGACAACAAGACCGTCTGGGAAGAGATATCCGATGGACAGGATATGATCACGGTTGGCAAATATGCAACGCCATCGCGAGCCTACGTTGGTCACTTCAACTTTCGCGGTGGCGAGCAGCAAAAGAAAATCGGCTTGCTGTCCGGCGGTGAGCGCAATCGCGTGCACCTGGCCAAGATGCTCAAAGCGGGTGGCAATTTGCTGCTCCTTGACGAGCCCACCAATGACCTCGACGTCGAGACCTTGCGCGCCCTTGAGCAAGCATTGCTTGAGTTCCCGGGTTGCGCCGTCGTCATCTCTCATGATCGCTGGTTCCTGGACCGCATCGCGACCCACATTCTTGCCTTCGAGGGCGACAGCCAGGTGACCTGGTTTGCCGGTAACTATGCGGATTACGAGGAAGACCGGCAAAAGCGACTGGGCGGCGATGCGAATCAGCCACAACGAATTAAGTACAAGCGCTTGGATGCCTGATGACCATACTGGTCGCCATCGGGCTGGGTTTTTCGATGCTGTCGGTGCTGTTCGTCCGCCGGACGATGAAATGCACACGACGCGGCCAGATTCTGCGTGCAGGCGGCGCGTGCGTCAGCGGCATCGCCTCGGCGACGCTTGCGGCGCTCGTTGCAGTCCTCGTTTTCAGTTATTTCACCTACGCGCGACTGACCAGCGAACAGCTCGTCTCGCGCATTGAATTTACGCGGCTCGCACCGTTTGAATTCCGCGCACGATTGATGATTGAGGGTGAACGCGACCGCATCTTCCTGCTCGCGGGCGACGAATGGCAACTGGACGCGCGGCTCATCACCTGGAAACCTCCCGCCACTATCCTGGGCCTTGACCCTATCTTCCGGCTCGATCGTTTGAGTGGCCGTTATGGCGATATCGACCAGGAACGCACCGCACCACGCACCGTACATGCCCTGTCCCCCAAGCCGGCGCTCGATGTGTGGAACGTCGCCCGCCGTGTCCCCTGGTTATTGCCCGGCGTCGATGCCCAGTACGGCGCAGCAACCTACCTGCCCATGCTCGACGGAGCGCTGTATGAAGTGAGTTTGAGTCGCGACGCACTCATCGCACGGCCGGCAAACGACGTTGCACGCGATGCCGTATCTGCATGGCAATAATGCATTATGTCAAGCGAATAACGCTCTCGGCGCAACTACGGATATACTTGAGCGGCGCCATCCCGACCCTCTGCTAACGTGAGGATTGCGCCGCCAAAAAAACAATGACCATTACACTTGAGCGAGAACATGGGCTGCGACAGCCTACTGACGAACAATTCGGACTGGAATGTCCGTATTGTGGCGTGTACGCACACATGTCTCCCCAGTCCGTACCCGATGTCGCCGCGTTATACAAAGACCGGCCCAAGCATATCGGACTGGTGTACCAATGTGACGCCTGCCATGCGCCGATTTTCCTGCGCTTTACCGTTAAAAATTATGCGGAATCGAGTATCGAACTCTTCCAGAATTTCATTGAACTCGAACGACCGAAAGAACGATTTCCGTTCTCCTATTTGCCGAAACATACCGAAGTCTTGTTTCGCGAGGCGTTGTCTTGCTACTCCAGCAATAACTTCAATGCCTTCGCATCCATGTGTCGCCGTGCGGCAAACAGCTCATTTTCGGCCCTGGGCGAGAGCGGCAAGCTGCGGGCATTCGACGAGGTTCTGGCGGCGCAGGAAATCGCGGAAATTGATGACAACAGTTTCGAGCCGATCAAGAAAGTATTGTTTGATAGCGGCGAGAAAGAAGGACTGCCGACCCTCAATCGTGCACAAGCCGGTGTGTTGCTGGAAGTCCTGAAAGACATGTTCTACCAGTGCTTCGTCCGCCGCAGCAGGCTGAAACGGGCGATCAAGGTACGCCGCTTCTTCGTTCGCGAAAGCAACGACAGTCTCAAATCTTCGGCGTGAGCCAATAGAAAAATTGTAGGAGCGTCTCTTAGGCGCGATCCTCTTGAGTTCGGTCGCGCGTCAGGTCACGCTCCTACAGGAGTGCCTGTAGAAAACTGTTGGAGCGTCTCTTAGGCGCGATCCTCTTGAGTTCGGTCGCGCGTCAGGTCACGCTCCTACAGAAGTGCCTGTAGAAAACTGTTGGAGCGTCTCTTAGGCGCGATCCTCTTGAGTTCGGTCGCGCGTCAGGTCACGCTCCTACAGAAGTGCCTGTAGAAAACTGTTGGAGCGTCTCTTAGGC
>JADFNG010000046.1 GCA_022563505.1 Pseudomonadota bacterium
GCATTCGGCTTCATGATGCTGGGCCTCGCAATCTGGATGTTGTCACGCATCATTCCGGGCGCGATCACGCTGGCTTTGTGGGGCGTCCTGACACTGATGGCGGGCGTGTTCCTCGGTGGCCTGACGACGCTCACGACTGCATCGGGCAGCACCGATAAGCTCGGTAAAGGATTCGGTTTGATGGCCGTCATTTATGGCGCAATCATGCTGCTCGGCTCACTGTCCGGCGGTCAAAATCCGTTGCAGCCACTGGCCGGAATCAATGTTGGTGGCACATCAACCCGGCTGGCCCAACACGAACTTGAATTTCAGCGCATCAAATCGGTCGAAGATCTTGACCGGGCACTAGTGGACGCATCAAGCCAGGGCAAGACGGCAATGCTGGACTTCTACGCAGACTGGTGCGTGTCGTGCAAGGAAATGGAGGCATACACGTTTACAGACGATGGCGTGCAGCAGACATTATCAAACACTGTATTGTTGCAGGCAGATGTCACGGCAAACGACGAACTGGACCAGGAATTATTGCAGCGCTTCGGCGTTTTTGGCCCTCCGACAATTATTTTCTTCGGCACTGATGGCCTGCAAAAAAATGGCTACGAGGTCGTCGGTTATATGCAAGCAGACGCTTTCTCGGCACACGTAAAACAGGCTTTTGGTACAACGGCAACAATAACGGCTCAAGCAGAAACCATCATATGAAAAACAAAGTTGTAATCATGACCGTCGCGTTGATTGCGATCGGCATCGGCGGCTACCTGCTGCAGGCGAATCTGGCAGAGAAATCAAACCCGGCAATAGAGAGTGCCAACGCCACTCTCACGACCGGGAATGACAAGATTCAGTTCGAGCTCAAGGATGTCACCGGTAAATTACGCCAGTCATCCGAGTGGGATGGTAAAGGCAGACTCATCAATTTTTGGGCCACCTGGTGTGCGCCGTGCCGGCGTGAGATCCCGTTGCTGATAGCAACGCAAGACAAGTTCGCCGCCGACAATCTTCAAATTATCGGCATCGCGGTCGATTTTCCGGATGAGGTTGCCGCTTATGCGGAGGAGGCCGAATTCAACTACCCCATCCTGGTTGGGCAGGAAGACGCGATGGCCGTCGCGGAATTGTCCGGCATCGACTTTATTGGCTTGCCCTTTACGATGGTGGTATCGCCCGACGGCGACCTGATCAAAACGCACATCGGCGAAATCGTCGAAGCTCACATCGACAAGATCACGACAGTGCTCGCCAAAATGGAGCGCGGCGAACTGAGTCTCGAGGGCGCGCGCAACGCATTGAAGACGTTGTAAGTTACGCTCAGCCAGCGGCGCACGATGCAATTCACACTTTGGTCAAAAACTTTTACCTTTTTACGTCAAATTTGGCGTAAATACCGTGAAAAGAGGTATTATTGTCGCCATCTTCGGTAAATGAGCAAGAAATCAAGGCATGGCCAAGCTCCTCCTCATCAACGGTCCCAACCTGAATCTGCTGGGAACGCGTGAACCCGGCGTTTACGGCAAAACCGGCCTTGCCGACATCGAAGCCGCTTTATCCGCTATCGCCACTGAACTCGGCCATGATTTGCAATGTTTCCAGAGCAATGCGGAACATGCCATGGTCGACCGCGTTCAACAGGCCGGCAGCGATGGTATTGGTTTCATTCTGATCAATCCGGGGGCTTTCACTCACACCAGTATCGCGACGCGGGATGCCCTCCTCGCCGTCGATATTCCGTTTATCGAAATTCATTTGAGCAACACGTTTGCTCGCGAAGAATTTCGCCAAAAGAGTTATTTCAGTGATATTGCAGCAGGCTGCATTGTTGGTCTCGGCGATTACGGTTATGAACTTGCACTTCGAGCCGCTGTCCGGCAGCTCGATCATGCCAAGGAAAGATAATGGACATACGAAAAGTAAAAAAACTCATCGAACTCCTGGACGAATCCGGCATTGCCGAGATCGAAATTTGTGAGGGGGAAGACTCTGTTCGCATCTCGCGTTACCCGACGGGCACGCCACAACCCGCGATGGTTGCGGCGCCTCTTCCTGTCCCCGTAGCGGCACCGAGTGCGCCAGCAGTTGCCGCTGCGGCGCCTGAAGCGGCACCGGCAGCCGAAGCAGAAGAGGAGGGTTACGCCGTGACGGCTCCGATGGTCGGAACTTTTTATTCAGCAACCTCGCCGGACACCGACCCCTTTGTCAAGGTGGGCGACCCGGTGAACGAAGGTGACACGCTGTGCATTATCGAGGCCATGAAAATGATGAATCAGATCGAGGCCGAGATTTCCGGTACGATCAAATCCATCAAAGTACAAAATGGCGAGCCCGTCGAATACGGGCAGACATTGTTCATCATTGATCAACGTACTGCCAGCTGATCGGGCCGACCCGTCATGCTCGAAAAAGTCATCATTGCCAATCGCGGCGAAATCGCGCTCAGGATCCTCCGCGCCTGTCGTGAAACCGGCATCAAGACGGTCGCCGTTCATTCGACGGCCGACGATAACCTGAAACACGTATTGCTCGCCGACGAAACTGTGTGCATCGGCCCGCCGGCTTCTGCGGACAGCTATCTCAACATGCCCGCCATCATCAGCGCGGCCGAAGTCACTGATTCTGTCGCCATTCATCCGGGCTACGGGTTTCTGTCAGAGAACGCCGACTTCGCTGAACGCGTTGAATCATCGGGGTTCATTTTTATTGGCCCGCCCGCGCACTGTATTCGCCTGATGGGTGACAAGGTTTCCGCCATCAAAGCGATGCAAGATGCCGGAGTACCGACCGTGCCCGGATCGGATGGCCCGCTTGGTGATGACGCAGAGGAAAACATGCGTATCGCCCACGCAATAGGCTACCCGATCATCATCAAGGCCTCCGCCGGAGGGGGTGGACGCGGCATGCGCGTGGTGCATTCCGAAGCGTCACTGGCGAGTGCGATCACCGTCACGGCAGCTGAAGCACGTGCGGCTTTTGGCAACGACACGCTGTACATGGAAAAGTTTCTCGAATATCCGCGGCATATCGAAGTCCAGGTGCTCGCGGATAACCACGGCAATGTAATACACCTCGGTGAGCGAGACTGTTCGATGCAGCGGCGACACCAGAAAGTAATCGAGGAAGCACCGGCCCCAGGTATTACCGTTGAACAACGAGAAGCGATTGGCGCGGTTTGCGTACAAGCCTGCAAAGACATGGGCTACCGCAGTGCTGGCACGTTCGAGTTTCTGTATCAGGACGATGAATTCTATTTCATCGAAATGAACACGCGCCTGCAAGTTGAACACCCCGTCACCGAGATGATTACCGGCGTCGATATTGTCAAAGAGCAATTGCGCATCGCGGCCGGGGAGGAACTTGGCTTCACTCAGGACGAGATTCGGATTCAGGGGCATGCGATTGAATGTCGCATCAATGCAGAAGACCCCAAGACTTTCATGCCCTCGCCGGGACTGATCCAGCTATGGCATGCGCCGGGTGGCCCCGGCATCCGCGTCGAGAGCCACATTTACAGTGGTTACAGAGTGCCACCTTATTATGACTCGATGATTGGCAAGGTCATTGCACACGGCAACGACCGGCCCACAGCGATCGCACGAATGCGCAGCGCGTTATCGGAGATGGTCATTGAAGGGATCAAGACCAACATCCCGCTGCACCAGGAGATTTTTCAGCACGCTGCGTTTCAGGCGGGCGGCACCGACATTCATTACCTGGAAAAACGACTTGGTATTTAGCGCTTGCATATATCGTATCTGTGCGCGCCTCTGATTAAATGGATTGGCGTCAATTTGTCATGAATCTCGAATCTTTGCATCCGACCCGCGTTGAGGAAGTGCTGGCAAGGCACGGCGTCGTCGCGGTGACGCTGAGTGATGCGGGAGACGATCCTGTGCTTGAGCCGGCACCGGGGGAAACGCCTTTATGGGCCGACACGCGCATCACAGGCCTCTTTCCGGCTGATGCCAATCTCGAACTCCTTGAGGAAGATATTCTGCAGTCCTTCGGTCTCGAACAATTGCCGGATCATCACATTGAAGAACTTGAAGATTGCATATGGGAACGAGAATGGCTGAAAAATTTTCGACCAATGAAATTTGGACGACGACTCTGGGTAAGTCCACATGACTACGCCGGCGAGTTCAGTGACGATGTCGTCATTCGCCTCGACCCGGGGCTGGCATTCGGCACCGGAACGCACCCGACCACGGCTCTTTGCCTTGAATGGCTGGATTCTCTCGACCTGAAACATAAAGACGTGATGGATTTCGGCTGCGGTTCGGGAATTCTTGCCATCGGCGCGCTGCTTCTCGGCGCCAAATCTGCAACAGCAATGGATATCGATCCGCAGGCAATAACGGCCACACGAAGTAATGCGACAGCAAACCGGGTGTCCGCGCAACTGGTCACGACACTGAATGTCATGGATTGCCAGCATGCATTTGATGTGGTGGTCGCGAACATACTCGCCGGGCCGCTGGTTGAACTCGCACCAACACTGTCGGCAAGCGTGGCCAGCAACGGTGTATTGGCGCTATCCGGTATTCTTGAAGAGCAAATTGATGCGGTTAGCGCCGCTTACGAACCGTGGCTGGAGATCCAGGCGCCGGTCGTTAGAGACGGATGGGTGCTCCTCAAGGGCACCAGACGGTGAAATAACACGATGTACACCCAATGTCCCGATTGCCGCATCGCATTTCGCGTCACTGCACAAGTTTTGCAGCAGGCCGGCGGTCGCGTCCAGTGTGGTGGTTGCAACCTCGCATTTAACGCTGTGGACTATCTGTCCGAGAGTCCGCCTGGCACCGATGCACCGATCGATTCCACAGTGGAACAACCGACGACCGACGATTCGATCACTGCTGATGCAGGGGACACTGCGGCTGACGACGTTGAGATTGAAAATAGCGACGTTGAAAGAAAGCAAAGCATTGAGGAGCGCAACACGGAACTCCTGAAAGCACTCGATGATCTCGCCGGACCCGAAGATATCCGCATTGAAGATACGGGTGTCGAATGGCGCGTGCTGGAAAAGGGCGAGGAACTCGACCAGGCAGATGACTTCGCCGCCTCAAGCGACGACCAGGCCGCACTTGAATTCGAAACTGTCGCAGCGGAAGAACAGCGTTATGACGACAGCACCCCGCTGCCGGATGAAATTGCTGACGAGGAGTTCGATAGCTCGCCACGCCCCATGTCCCAGCCACCGCTGTCCACCACCGATAGCGAAGAGCCAGCTGAAGAACTGCCGGTGCTTGAAGATGCCCAGGTAGACCTCGCTTTCGGTGATCCGGATGAGTGGCTGGACTTGCTCGACGAAGTAATTGAACAGCAAGCAGACGACGCAAACGTCTCAGCAGATTCCGCGCAACGTGACCTGATCAATGACACCGGCAATGCCGCACTTCGGATGGAAGCCGAAGAGGAGCTCTCCGCTATCCACAGCGAGTTGTCGGCAACGCTCGAACCTTATGCCGGCGCGTCCAGCAGCAGCGTGGATGAAGATGCGCAAGCAGGCGGCGGCGATGCGCCGGATGATGAAATATCAGATCTCGACGAAAGTGCTGTGGAGAGTGAGGAGGCTGCCGATGACGAAGAAGACATGGCGCACGACAAGCCGCTTGAAGGTGAAGACGACGCGGCAGGTGAAGCGGATCTTGTAGACGACCAGGCATTTGATGTCGATGACTTCCAGCACCAGATCGAATTGATTGAGGACTCACTCGCCGACGAGCTGGACGATGATGAGACAGAGCAAGAGGACACTTCGACAGATGACGCAGTAACGGCAGAGCCGGCCACTGACGATATCGAAGAACTCGACATCGAAAAAGAGCTGGCCACTTCCGCCGAGCATGAACCTGACTCCTCTACGGCCGATTCCGCGCAGCAGGCATACACCGTCAATACGCAAATTCACGAAGACATGCGGCGCGCGATGGAAGATGAAGAATTCGCCGCAACGATGACCAGCGAGGATGGCTCACCGCTCATAGAGACCATTATCATGGAAGGCGATTTCGTTCACGGTTCCATCCATACTGAACAGGAAGAGAGCGAACGCAAATTGCCGCACGATTTGGACGAGCCAAAGTCATTGATCGACACCTACGTACTCAGCCGGCGCCGCGATGGCAGCAGGCGATTTTTGGCGGCGTCCGGACCGGGCATGGTCGCCGGTATCATCGTCCTGGTGTTGCTGCTGGCAGGCCAATACCTGCATAAATCGCGTGAATTTCTTGCAACGTATGGCATGTTCAATCAAACCATCGGGCCCGTTTATCGCCTATTGGGCAGTCCCGTCACGCCCGCATGGGGCATCAAGGGATGGCGGTTCGAGACAACGAACGGCAGTACCGATGCGGGTGAACAGCTTCTGACCATTTATTCCAGCATTGCGAACCGCTCGGACCAGGCGCTTCCGTACCCATTGGTCCACGTGTCACTGACCGATCGGTGGGAAGAAATCGTTGGCAGTCGCGTACTTGAACCCAATGAGTATCTTGCCGGCAACCCGGATCCGCGCAGGCCCGTCGCACCTGGCGAGAAATTCACCGCAGTCATATCCATCGCATCCCCCTCTGAGGAAGTGACCGGATTCAGGCTGAATGTGTGTTATCGCCTCGACTCGGGACGCCTGAGCTGCGCCATCGAAGACTTCAAGAACTAAATACTATAATACGGTGACAGTGTACCCATTTGCGGTTTGTACCTACGTAAATCGAAATACTCGGTCAAATGGGTGCACTGTCACCGTATTATAATAAGTACACTGTCACCGTATTTTAATTCCACTGTGCACGTGAAAATTGGCCCTTACGAATTGAAAAACCCATTCCTGCTGGCGCCCATGGCCGGCATTACGGATGCGCCATTTCGCAAATTGTGCCGGCTGTTCGGCGCGGGCATGACCACCTCAGAGATGACTACCGCCGACATCAGTCTGTGGAACACGGCCAAATCAAGGCGACGCCTGGACCTGGATATGGACGCGGAACCGCGCACGGTACAGATTGTCGGTGCCGAACCGCAACAACTCGCTCTGGCAGCCCGGATTTGTGCGGATCGAGGTGCGCAAATAATCGACATAAATATGGGTTGTCCGGCCAAGAAGGTGTGCCAAAAGGCCGCTGGCTCGGCATTGTTGCGTGACCAGGCGCTGGTGCGGCAAATCCTTGAGGCCGTCGTCGCCGCAGTCGATGTGCCGGTAACGCTAAAAATACGGACAGGCTGGGACACTGCCAGCAGGAACGGCACCGAGATAGCGCGGATCGCAGAGCAAAGTGGTATCCAGGCACTGGCTGTGCACGGCCGCACGCGCGCATGTCGATTCAAGGGTGCCGCAGAATATGAAACGATTGCACGCATAAAAGACCTTGTGTCGATTCCTGTCATTGCCAACGGAGACATCACCACTTCGCAGAAGTCGCTTGAAGTATTGCGCGTAAGTTCCGCTGATGCATTGATGATTGGCAGGGGTGCACAGGGTCGCCCCTGGATTTTTCGCGAACTAAATCATTACTACGAGACCGGCGAAACAGTCGAACCGCTAGAAATAAATAAAGTCCGTGATATTATGCTCGACCACCTTGACAGTCTGTACCGGTTTTATGGGGAAACAACCGGGGTTCGGGTGGCTCGCAAACACCTGAAATGGTATTGCATCAGCCTGGCAGGATCAGATTCATTTAGATCGAACGTATTACGTGTCGACAATGCATTTGACCAGATGCGCCTGACGCGGGAATATTTCCGGCAGCAGGCCGAACAGGAATGGGTCGCCGCGTAAAAAGGGAACGAATCCTGCGGCACAACACGACAACAACGGTTTGTTAGGAAATTTTACGACGTGGTCCATAAAACAACGAAGAAAAAGCAGGATCTTAAGGCCTTAAACAACGATAAACCACTGCGCAAGCATACCGAGGAAGCCTTGCAACAATATTTCGCAAGCTTGAATGGCGATCGTCCCGGTAATCTCTATCAACTGGTATTGGGCGAAATAGAAGAACCGCTCTTCAAAGCCGTTATGGATTACACCCAGGGCAATCAGAGTCAGGCAGCAGGGATCCTGGGACTCAGCAGGGGTACCCTGCGCAAGAAACTGAAAACCTATTCCATTTCCTGACCCAAGGGCCTGTCATGTTCACCGTACGCAGGGCGCTTATCAGTGTGTCGGACAAGCGCGGTTTGATTCCGTTCGCCAGGGGACTGCATGAACTTGGCATCGAAATATTGTCCACCGGAGGCACCTGCCGGCAGCTTGTCGATGCAGATATTCCTGCCATTGAGGTTGCAGAGAAGACCGGTTTCCCGGAAATCATGGGTGGTCGCGTCAAGACCTTGCATCCTGTCATTCACGGTGGCCTGCTCGGGCGTCGTGGCCAGGACGAAGCGGTCATGGCGGAACACGGCATTGACCCCATCGATCTGCTCGCCGTCAATCTCTATCCCTTCGAGGACACGATCAGTCGGCCGGACGTGACGCTTGACGATGCCATCGAAAAAATCGATATCGGCGGACCCGCCATGATTCGTGCCGCATCCAAGAACCACAAGGGCGTGGCCGTTGTGGTCGACCCTGATGATTACGAAGAGATTCTCGAAAAATTGCGCAAGCATGAAATGTCTCTGGATTATCGGCGGCGTATGGCGGCGAAGGCTTATGCCCATACCGCAAGTTACGATACCGCGATCACCCGATACCTGTCCGATCCCGATGCAAATGAGACGCTCGGCGAACGGTTCCTGCATTCGGGCAGCCGCATCATGAGACTTCGCTACGGCGAGAACCCGCACCAGGAAGCGGCGTTCTACCGCGATCAGGCGCCTGTGATCGGCTCACTGGCAACCGCGCGGCAATTGCAGGGAAAGGCTCTGTCGTACAACAATATTGCCGACAGCGATGCAGCGCTTGAATGCATCAGGCAATTTTCGGAGCCGGCATGCGTGATCGTAAAACACGCCAACCCTTGCGGTGTGGCCATAAACGATACCATCGGCACAGCGTACAAACGCGCCTTTGCCACGGATCCAACCTCCGCCTTCGGCGGCATCATCGCGTTTAATCGCGCCCTCGACGAGACGACCGCCCGCACCATCATCGAGCAGCAGTTCGTCGAAGTGATTATCGCACCAGAAATTGAAGAGGCCGCGCGAGCTATCCTTTGCGAGAAGAAAAATGTACGCGTTCTCAGCACGGGGGATTGGCAAGACAGCAAGAGTCGCCGCTACGATTTCAAGAAAGTCTCTGGCGGTTTGCTGGTGCAAACGGCAGATGATGGCGTGATCGGTACCACCGACCTCAAGGTCGTCACAGACAAACAACCGGACGATCAGCAATTGCGTGATCTGCTGTTCGCCTGGCGCGTTGCCAAATTCGTCAAGTCCAATGCAATCGTATTCTGCAAGGACAATATGACCATCGGCATTGGTGCCGGCCAAATGAGCCGTGTGTACAGCACTCGAATTGCCGCCATCAAGGCACACGACGAAGGCTTATCGATCACCGGTGCAGTGATGGCCTCCGACGCCTTTTTCCCGTTTCGGGATGGGATTGACGCAGCGGCAGAGCACGAAATAACGGCCATCATCCAGCCCGGTGGCTCCATGCGCGACGACGAAGTCATTGCGGCGGCCAATGAGCACGGCCTGGCCATGGTCTTTACCGGCATGCGGCACTTCCGGCACTAACCGGATCATGAAGATACTGATCGTTGGCGGTGGTGGCCGGGAACATGCCCTGGCATGGAAATGTGCGCAATCAGACAAGGTAAGCGAAGTCATCGTTGCGCCCGGCAATGCCGGCACCGCCCTGGAAGCAAAAGTACGCAACGTAGCCATCTCTGCGGAGGATATCGACGCACTCCTGCAATTCGCGATCACTGCAGACATCGATCTGACCATCGTCGGTCCGGAAACCCCGCTGGTCAACGGCATTGTTGACCTCTTTGAACAAGCGGGATTGCGCTGCTTTGGACCGAGTGCCGCAGCGGCGCAACTGGAAGGCTCCAAATCTTTCAGCAAGGATTTCCTGCAAAGACACGGCATCCCGACAGCCGAGTATCAATGTTTCACCGAACTCGAGCCGGCCCTTGATTATATTCGCAACAAAGGCGCGCCAATTGTCGTCAAGGCAGACGGTCTCGCCGCGGGTAAAGGCGTGGTGGTCGCCGCAACGGTTAGCGAGGCCGTTGCTGCAGCCGAGGACATGCTCGGTGCCGGCCGTTTCGGAGAGGCCGGCCGCCGCATTGTGGTCGAAGAGTTTCTTGCCGGCGAGGAAGTGAGTTTTATCGTCATGACCGATGGCTACGACGTATTGCCACTGGCCACATCACAGGATCACAAGACTCGGGATGACGGTGACAGCGGCCCAAATACCGGCGGCATGGGTGCCTGTTCACCGGCCCCCATCGTCACCGAGGCACTGCAGGAGCGCGTGATGAATGACATCATTCATCCGACGCTTCGCGGGCTGGCCGCGGAGAACATTCCTTATCGGGGGTTTCTCTACGCGGGCCTGATGATTGCCGCTGATGGCTCGCCGAAAGTCCTGGAGTACAATTGCCGCTTCGGTGATCCGGAGACACAACCGATTATGAGCCGCTTGAAATCCGACCTTGCCGAGCTTTGCGAGGCAACGCTTGATGGGACGCTCAATGCCCAGGTCGTCGAGTGGGACTCCCGTGCAGCACTTGGAGTCGTCATGGCCGCCGGAGGCTATCCCAATGAGTACGCCAAGGGTCATGTCATCTCTGGCCTGCCAGAGGACGATGATGAAGGCAGCAAGGTTTTCCATGCCGGCACGAGGATTGATGGTGCTGATGTCGTCACCAGCGGTGGACGGGTTTTGTGCGTGGTTGGCCTTGGGGAGAGCCTGCTTGATGCGAAACACAAGGCGTACGAGATTGTGGCTGGCATCACATGGGCGGACGAATTTCATCGCAACGATATTGGCCAGCGAGCCGTCGCCCGTGAGTAGCTTCAATTGTTGAGTTCCAGCGAGGCGAGTTTGGCCATCGCCGAATCAGTACCGCCACTTGATGTGGAGGAAGTCGCCCTTGCCGACGCTGCTGGTCGCGTGCTGCGACAACCCGTCTGCGCGGAGCGTGACCAACCGCCTTTCGATCGCGTAATGATGGATGGCATTGCGGTGGAGTTCGCGACTCTCGATAGCGGACAGCGACGTTTTCGTATCGCGGCCACACAGCACGCAGGGGATCGTGAGCAGTCGCTCAGCGATCCGGCGGGCTGCATTGAGGTCATGACCGGTGCGGTGCTGCCACGCGGTAGCGATTGCGTCATACCCGTGGAGCGGCTCCTCGTGAACGCGGGATTTGCCGAGGTCGAAGAGGGCTACGAGACGCAGCAATTCCGCTTCATACATAAGCAGGGTTCTGATTTCCGCGAGGGCGTCGAAGTGTTGCCGCCCGGCAACGCCATCACGCCGATGGATATTGCAGTGATCGCCTCATGCGGCCTGGGGCGTGTTCGGGTTAGCCGCTTGCCCGTCGTGCGGGTCATTTCAACCGGTAACGAACTCGTCGCCGCGGGACGACCCATCGAAACGCACCAGATACGGCTTTCAAACGGGCCAGCGCTCGTTGCGATGCTGGCACGACAGGGTTTCACCGATTGTGCGCACGATCACCTGCTCGACAACGAGCAGTTGCTTGCGGATAGAATTGAAGCGCATCTGTCGGCCGCCGATGTCCTCATCCTGAGCGGCGGCGTCTCCATGGGCAAGGCCGACTTCGTGCCACAGGTGCTGGCGGATCTGGGCGTGACAAAAGTGTTTCATAAAATCAGCCAACGACCCGGCAAACCCATGTGGTTCGGCCTGGGTCCGCGCCAGCAGGCCGTATTTGCCTTACCCGGCAATCCCGTATCGTCGCTTGTTTGCTGTCGTCAGTACGTACTACCGGCCCTGCACCGGGCAAGCGGTCGCCATGCACGCGCAGCCGAAGTGGCGGTGCTCGATGAAACCGTCATTTTTGAACCCGCACTGACAAATTTCCTCCCGGTCAGAGTGCATACCGACACCAGCGGGATACTCAGAGCGAGTCCCGTTAGTACGAATACATCCGGTGATTTTGCAGCGCTAAGCGGAACCGATGGTTACGTTGAACTTGCCCGGGAAATCAGCAAGTTCAATGCTGGCTGTCAGGTGCCCCTGCATCGCTGGGACACTCCCTGACAAGAAAGCCACGATGCACTCAGACAGTGCGTGCTCAGCGTTTCATCGCCTCGAAGAATTTGGCGTTCGTCTTGGTATCCTGCAACTTGTTGAGCAGGAATTCGATTGCCGCAAGTTCGTCCATCGGATGCAGCACTTTTCTCAAGATCCACAACTTCTGCAATTCGTCCGCATCCGTCAGCAACTCTTCCTTGCGAGTACCTGAACGATTGATATTGATCGCCGGGAATACCCGTTTCTCGGAAATCCGTCGATCCAGATGAATTTCCCAGTTACCGGTGCCCTTGAATTCCTCGTAGATCACTTCGTCCATCTTCGATCCCGTATCGACCAGGGCGGTCGCAAGAATCGTCAGGCTGCCACCCTCTTCAATATTGCGCGCAGCGCCGAAGAATCGTTTTGGCCGGTGCAGCGCATTCGCGTCGACACCACCGGTCAGCACCTTGCCGGACGACGGCACGACCGTATTGTAGGCACGAGCAAGTCGCGTGATCGAGTCCAGCAGAATAACCACATCTTTCTTGTGCTCGACCAGTCGCTTCGCCTTCTCAATGACCATTTCGGCCACCTGCACGTGACGGCTCGCCGGTTCGTCAAAGGTTGACGATACGACTTCGCCGCGTACGCTGCGTGACATCTCGGTCACTTCCTCGGGCCGTTCATCGATCAGCAGGACAATCAGCGAGATATCCGGGTAATTCGCGGCAATGGCAGAGGCAATATTCTGCAACAACATCGTCTTACCGGCCTTCGGCGGTGACACGATCAGACCGCGCTGGCCCTTGCCTATCGGTGCGATCATATCGATGATGCGCGCCGTCAGGTCTTCCGTGCTGCCATTCCCCTGCTCGAGCACGAGCGGTTGGTCGGGATGCAATGGTGTCAGGTTCTCAAACAGAACTTTGCTGCGCGTGCTTTCCGGTGCATCGAAGTTGATCTCGCCAACTTTCAGCAAGGCAAAATAACGCTCACCATCTTTCGGCGGCCGGATCAGCCCGGAAACCGTATCGCCGGTGCGCAGATTAAAGCGTCGAATCTGGCTGGGTGACACGTAGATATCGTCCGGACCGGCCAGATAGGAACTATCCGCCGCACGCAGGAAGCCAAAGCCATCCTGCAAGATCTCCAGCACCCCATCGCCGTATATATCTTCACCGGCTTTGGCGTGCGCCTTGAGAATGGCGAAAATAATGTCCTGCTTGCGCGCGCGCGCCAGATGTTCGATCCCGAGCTTCTCACCCAGCTCCACAAGTTCTGCCGGCGACCTGTTTTTCAGGTCGGTCAGATTCATTGCGTTCTTGCTGATCTCCAGCTGGTCCGGAGAAATAATCTCCAGGCCGGTGCCGTCATCGGGAAACTCGGCTGAATCACGTTTCGGACGACGGCGGCGCCGGTTGCCCTGCCCACCGGAATTTTTTGCTCGTGACGACTGCTTCGGTCGACTTCTAGTTTGATTACCCAAATACCCTCTCACAGATTAGTGTCCAAGAACTCTATTAGTTGCGACTTTGACATCGCACCCAGTTTTTGCGCCTGCACCTCGCCGTCTTTGAACAGCATCAGCGTTGGAATGCTGCGGATGCCAAATTTCGGCGGTGTGTTTGGATTGTCATCAATATTCAGTTTGGCGACGGTCATACGATCCGCATACTCATCGGCTACTTCATGCAGTAACGGCGCAATCATCTTGCAGGGACCGCACCACTCCGCCCAGAAATCGAGCAGCACAGGTTTCTCCGACTGCAGCACATCTGCCTCGAAATTGTCATCGTTTATCTGCACGATATTGTCGCTCACCGGCTCTTTCCCTCCGAAAATTTTGAGTTTGAAATTAATGCCGACATCGTTCGTCTCAGTCCCCCGACGGATCGAACAACGCAAAATGGATGACGCTGCCTGATCAATCAGGCAATATGTCGCAGCTTTGTCGCGGGTTCTCTCGGAATTCGTGGAAAAGCGAAACTGGCAGGTGCGACGAAAGTCGCGTCGATATAGGTCGATTTGACCCCTTCGGGGCACAATTTGCAAGCCCTTAACGCACTATTTCCAAGCGAACTCATGACAAATAACCATTTGAGCGACATCCGGTTCGACTCTCTCGAACTTGACGATACCTTGCACGAAGGAATTCGTGGCGCGGGCTTCGAATTCTGCACGCCCATCCAGGCGAGCACACTGCCCATTGCGCTGGCGAACAAAGATGTCGCCGGCCAGGCGCAAACAGGGACCGGCAAGACGGCCGCGTTTCTGATCGCCGCTTTTCAGCGCATTCTGACAACGAACATTGACACGACAAAAAATGGTCAAAAGCAACCACGAATTTTCATCCTGGCGCCAACGCGCGAACTGGCCGTACAAATCGCCAAAGACGCGGAAGTGCTGAGTAAATTCACCGGTCTCACCGTCGCGCTGGCTTTTGGCGGCACCGATTATGAAAAACAGCGGCGCCACATTGCAAACGGTATCGATATGCTGGTCGGTACCCCCGGACGCATCATCGATTATTTCAAGCAAGGCGTCTTCAAGCTTGACCAGATTGAAGTCGTTATTCTCGATGAAGCCGATCGCATGTTCGATCTCGGCTTCATCAAGGACATACGTTATTTGTTAAGACGATTGCCGACTCCGGAAAAACGCCTGAATATGCTGTATTCCGCAACCTTGTCACAGCGAGTCCTGGAACTCGCCTACGAGCACATGAATGAACCGGAGTTAATCCACGACCAGCGGGAAAAAATTACCGCTGACCGGGTGCGCCAGGCGATCTTTTTTCCCTCAAACGAAGAAAAGCTGCCATTGCTTGTCGGACTCATACGCGAAATGGGAGAAGGCCGCATTATGATCTTCGTCAACACCAAGCGTGAGGCCGAGCGGATCGAATCATACCTGCAGGCCAATGAGATCAATGCCAGCGCCATCTCTGGCGACGTGCCGCAGAAAAAACGCATGCGGCTGCTGCAGCAGTTTCAGCAAGGGGAACTCGCCGTGCTGATCGGTACCGATGTCGCCTCAAGAGGACTGCACATCCCCGATGTACAGTGCGTGATCAACTATGACCTGCCGAACGACAAAGAGGACTACGTGCACCGCATCGGCCGCACGGCGAGAGCCGGAGCATCCGGGGATGCGATCAGCTTCGGTTGTGAAACCTATGTCATGTCGCTGCCCGACATCGAGAGCTACATTGGCCACAAGATTCCGGTTGCACACCATGACCCCGCACTGCTGCCGCAACTCATCAGACCGGCACGAAAACAACGATCTCACTCCGGGAGGCCGCGACAGGGATCCGGTGGACGTTCTTCAAGGCCGCCCGGGAGAAGATCGCGCCGCTAGTGCGCGATCGATCTGCACGATGCAGCGCAAACAAGCCGACAGTACATCAGCAAGAATCGAAATAATGGATATTACTCAGTGGATTGACCCCCTGGTGACGCTGGCCGAAGAAGCGGGTCGCATCATCCTCGAAATATACGACACCGATTTCGAGGTCGAACAGAAAGACGATCAGTCACCGCTCACAAAAGCGGATCTCGCATCAAACGCACACATTGTTGCCGGTCTGGCGAATCTGACAGCGGACATTCCAGTCATTTCAGAAGAAGCCGGATTACCCGACTTTGAAGAACGCCGTCACTGGGACTGCTACTGGCTGATTGACCCACTGGACGGCACCAAAGAATTCGTCAAGCGAAACGGGGAGTTCACCGTCAACATCGCGTTGATTCGCAATCACGTTCCGGTGCTGGGCGTGGTCCACGTACCTGTCAAAGGAGCGACTTACATCGGTTGCGAGGGCCTGGGCGCCGAACGACGCGAAGCCGGCAAAGCGCCTTGCCGCATCACTGTCGCCGCGGAAAGTGACAGTCCGGTACGCGTAGTTGGCAGTCGTTCACATCTGGGGACAAGCCTGAATACGTTTCTGGAAATTCTCGGTGAATATGCAATGCACCCGATGGGCAGCTCGCTGAAGTTTTGCCTGATAGCAGAAGGCCGTGCCGACATATATCCCCGCCTCGGTCTAACCTCCGAATGGGACACGGCAGCCGCCCAGGCCGTTGTTGAGCAGGCCGGTGGCCAGGTCCTCGAACTGGACGGCAATCCTCTGTCGTACAACAGGAAAGCGGACATTCTGAATCCGCATTTCCTGGTGATTGGTGCACAAGATCACGATTGGCTCGGAATCGCGCAACGCAGCACGTAACATCCGCACGGATAGTGGGCTACTATCCAGTCATGAATCGTCTGAAACATTATGCAGTGGTTGCATCCAGAACCCGGCCTGATGAACGATAAAATCGACACGGAATCCTTCAAAGGCCTGAACCTGCTCAGGCAAACGCGAATCAGTCACCGCAACCTCAACGATCTGATAGATCGACTTTCGCACGATCCGCTTGTTGACCAATTGAGGGTACGTCGACTCAAGAAAAAACGGCTGCTCCTCAAGGACATGATCATACGCCTTGAGAGCGAATTGATTCCGGATCTGGACGCCTGATACGCCCGTTTATGAGGCCAGGGAACCTCTGCTCTACTTCGTCCAGAATAAATCAGAGGTTGCCTAGCTGATAGACCAGCAACGCTCCGATATAACCAAGCGACGTCATGTACACCCACGCAAAAACCGGCCAGCGCAAGCTGTTAGTCTCACGCCGGATCACTGCAAGCGTTGCCGCGCACTGCATGCAAAACGCGTAAAAAATCAGCAAGCCAAACACCATTGGCAAGGTAAAAACCAATGAGCCATCCGCACGGGTTGCCGCTCGCAGGCGCTCCGACAAAGTCGCGTCATCGGCACTGTCGCCTACTGCATAGACCGTTCCCATCACTGCAATCACCACTTCACGAGCAGGAAAACCCGCAATCACAGCGGCCGATACCTTCCAGTCCCAACCCAAGGGAGCAAAAACAGGCTCCACAAACTTGCCCGCCCGACCGAGCCAGCTTTGCTCCAGTTGCGCAGCAGCGGCCTCATTGTCCAGTCGTGCATAAGTCTCTTCAAGTTGATTCCCGGTCAGTGAAATTGCCGCAACCGCTCTTTCTTCCAGCAGGTGCGATGCGACACCATCAGACTGAGGGTAGTAGGCAAGCGCCCACACACACACGGCAACCGCGAAAATAACCGTACCTGCGCGGCGCAGGAAAACCGTTGCCCTGCTCCGCAATTGCATCAACACCGTGCGTGCATTCGGCATGCGAAATTCGGGTAGCATCAGCGCAAAAGCCGGCTTGGGGCCGTGCAACGCGGTTTTTCGCAACATCAGTGTCGTCAGCAGTCCGGCGACAATGCCCAGCATATAAAGACCGAACAGAACCAGTCCCTGCAGGTTGACGAAGCCGATGTCTGTGTGCGGTACGAAAGCAGCAATCAGCAAGGCATAAATAGGCAATCTCGCAGAACAGGTCATGAATGGCGCTGCCAGGATTGTGGCTATTCTGTCGCGCCGATTGGGTATCACGCGAGTGGCCATGATGCCGGGCACCGCACAGGCGAAACTCGAGATCATCGGAATGATCGACTGACCGGACAACCCCACTGAGCGCATGGCTCGATCCATCAAGTACGCAGCCCGCGCCAGATATCCCGAATCTTCAAGAACGATGATAAAAAGGAACAGGATCAGGATCTGCGGCAGGAAAATAATGACGCTGCCGACACCGGCAATGATGCCATCGCCAATAAGGCTGGCCAGCGCTCCGGCGGGCATATTCTCCATCACCAGCGCACTGAGCATCGCCGTCCCGGCATCGATCGCATCCATGAGTGGCGTTGCCCAGGCAAAGACCGCCTGAAATACGATGGCCATGACAAGAAACAGGCCCACCGTTCCTGGAACCGGTCTGTTAACCCACGCGGCAAGGCGGGTCTTCCAGGTGGTCAGGACCGGAGCCTGTCGCTGTACGCCCGGCAACACCTTGCGCACCCAGCCGTAACGGTGCCGCGCTTCCTCAGCAAGTGGCGGGATATCGCCGAAGAGCCGATGCCGGGTTTGCTGCAGTCGCTCGTGACCACCGTCGCCGAGTTCACCAATGACGTGCGTCTCCAGATCCCCGGGCCCATCGATCAGTGCGCGTTCAATTTCCGTACGGGTCACTGATGCCGGCAGATCTGCAGAAAGCTGCTGCACTTCGGTGGCCAGTCTCGGCCAGAATTCCGGCGGCTTCGCAGGTGCCTGTTGTGGCAATTGCATCAATGCATCGCGCAGTGCAGTCATGCCCTGCCCGGTTGTCGCGACGACCGGACAGACCGTCACTCCACAGAGATGCTTCTGCAACGCCTCCCGATCGATGCTCAGGCCGCCGGCCTTCGCAGCATCTGTCATCGTCAGGGCTACGAGCACGGGCAGATCCAGTTCCAGCAATTGCTGCAAAAGATACAATCCTTGATACAGGCGCGTGGCATCGACAACTGCAACAATACCGGTTGGCCTGTCGATACCCGGCATTCGGCCCAGCACCACATCGACGGCAATGCGTTCCTCAATCGAGTACGCGCTCAGCGCATGCATGCCCGGCAAATCCATCAGTTCCACGACCGCGTTATCGAGCCGGGCAATTCCGCTGTGTCGCTCCACCGTCACACCGGGGTAATTGCCGGTTTTTTGGCGCAGACCGGTCAAACGGTTGAACAAGGTGCTCTTGCCGCTATTCGGATTGCCAACAACGGCAACGGTGCCCGCCGGGTGCTGACGAACCTTGATCCGATCCACGGCAATGCGCGTCAGGTTCTCTTTAGCTGACATTGGCGAGCGGGGAAACAGCGAAAAAACGTGCCTGCTCACGACGCAGGGAAATTGACATTCCGTAGAGACGAAATTCCAGCGGATCGCCGCCGATGGCAACACTGACAAGCTCGATCTCGGCACCTTCGAGCAGACCAAGCACCATAAGACGCTGTACCATGGGGTCAGCGCAGGCGAC
>JADFNG010000047.1 GCA_022563505.1 Pseudomonadota bacterium
AGGACGCCGGGAACAACCGCCAGATCAAGGCAGAGTCATAGAACTCAAACGTGTTGGCGGTCTACATCATGAATATATTCGCCAGGCAGCATGACTTCCTCGCTCGGATGAATAAACGGGAGGGACACCTTGACGCGCAATAATTTCGCCCGTAGAAGCGTCTAAGTTGGCGGAAGAGGTAGGAGTCGAACCCACCAGGCGCATTTTATGCACCTCACTGGTTTTGAAGACCAGGCGCCCCACCGGGGACATCGCTCTTCCAGGGCACTCGCTACGCAGTAAACCGTTTGTCAGGCAGTCCCCTGTCCAGAATTACGCGAGCGTTTCCCACGCGACGAGTAAATCCTATTGTGTCGAAATACTCAAGAACCTCGATGAGCACGTTGCGGCCGCAGCCAAAGTGGTCTCGAAATTCGGTGATGGTCAGAGTCGGTTTGTCCTGGGTGAGCGCCAGGACCGCCTGCGCAAATTCATACAACAATGAAGTCTCGGCATAACGCTTCGAATTGACTTTAATGAGTCGTCGATCACGTTGGGCGCGGCTCAAGCTGCGCTGCAAAGCGGGCTCTGTGAGTCCGCACTCCTGTTCTAGTTGTGCGAGGTTTGGAATTTGCCGGCCGTGCTTTTGCAGGCACGCCGAAACAGCCAGCCAGTCGCCGTCAACCTGCTCTGTCGATGTTGCCCGATGCCCCTTGGCGGATAGCAATCCATTCGTCAAAAGGAGGTCACCCGCGTCCATCAATTCCGTCACTGCCGGCTGGAAGAGGCGCTGCTCGCTTGCTGGCAGGGCCGCGCGTGCCAGCCGTGTTGGCTCGATGCCCGGTTCGTCCGTGTTGTTACGATGATATTCCAGCAGCGTATGCAAAATTTCCTGCTTTAAATCGGTCCATTGTGACTGGGCCAGCCAGAGTTCCCCCTCGGGAGTGTTGATTCTCGCAATCTCAGCCAGACTTCCACCGGGCCTGTCCTGGGAATCAAGATTCCATGACTTCAGTAAGGCGCGATAGTCCAACCTGCAATCCACGTCGTTGAGAGCAGTGCGAATGGCGTTTTCGATGTCATCATGTTCCATTGCGGAGAGGAAGGAGAGACGCGTTGGCGATGACTTGTGGTTTTTCAAACCCCGTGGGTCGAGTACGATGCCCCCGCCGAGCGTCGCCGTTTCTCCATAGTCGCGTAGCAGGAAGCGGTCCCCATGACAGCAAAGAATCGGTCGCTCGGTGACAAGCTGGGCGAATGTGCTTTCTCCCGGGTGAATGCGCGAGGCTGTCGAGTCCTCGCCATGCAGCAGCATCACTCTGGCCTTGAGGTGCTTAGCGCCCAGGTGCAGCTTTACCTCTGACAAATGCTTCAAGGGGAAGGCCGCGTCCGGTAACAGGCGGATTCGCGTATCGAACCGGGAAGTTGTGTCGATACAATTCTCGCTTGCCACCCAGTCACCGCGTTCAATGTCGTCCTTGTGAATGTCTCCGGAAACGTTCAGCGCGCAGCGCTCACCTTCCTTCCCGATTGCGGACGGCGCGTCCTGGGTGTGAATGCCACGTACGCGCAGTGCTTTGTGTTGTGGCTGCAGCAGCAGGGTATCGCCAGTTGCTACGGTTCCCGATGCGACCGTGCCGGTGAGGATCAAGCCTCGGCCCTGCAGGTGAAACGCACGGTCGACAGACATTCGGAAATGGCCACTCGCCCTCTGAGCAGGCCATTGTCGCGTCAGCCGCTCGAGTTCGGCGCGGAGCTCGTCGATGCCCGCGCCCGTGCTGTTGGACACCTTATATAAAGGTGTTTTTTCCGGCAGCAGTAAAGCGGCTTCGCCGCAGACCTGCTCCAGTCTCTGCTCGTCCACCAGGTCGCACTTTGAGATCACCAGCAGGTAGTGTTCGACGCCGAGCAAGTTCATGACTTGCAGGTGTTCTCGGGTCTGGGGCATGGGACCGTCATCGGCCGCAACGACCAGCATCCCGAGATCGATCCCACTGATCCCGGAAATCATGTTGTTAATGAAACGGCGATGCCCGGGCACGTCGATAAAACCCACAACGGTCTCATCGTCAGGCCGCCAATAGGCATAGCCCAGGTTGATGGAAAGTCCGCGGCGCCGTTCCTCTTCCAGACGATCCGTTTCCACACCCGTGAGATTTCTGACCAGAGAGGTTTTGCCGTGGTCGACGTGACCTGCGGTAGCGACAATCAATTCGGCAGGGACTCGAGTTGGGAAACAAAGCCTGCCTCATCGTCGAGGCAACGCAGGTCGAACAATAAAACGCACTTGTGCACGTGCCCGATGACCGGAATCGGAAGTTTGCGAAATGCAGCCGAAAGTGACCGCGTGATGTCTTCGCCAGCAGTGTCCGAACGTATCCCGATCGCGGCACTCGGGATCGTCCTGGTCGGTAGCGAGCCACTGCCAACCTGGCTGGCTGCGTCGACAACCTCAACGCGATATCGCTTGCCCAACGCTTTCAGCAGTGCCGGTACGATTCGTTTTGCCTGGCTTCGTATATCTTCTTGTGAACGCGTCAGGTGATTTAGCGTCGGCAGTGCCTGCTGTAGTTTGTCGGGATTGCGATAGAGTTTGAGCACTTCCGTCATTCCCGCCAACGTCATCTTGTCCACACGTAACGCCCGCTTCAGGGGGTTCGCCTTGATCCGCCGTATCAAGTCCGCCTTGCCCGCGATCAATCCACTTTGTGGCCCGCCAAGCAACTTGTCGCCGCTGAAGGTGACGATGTCTGCGCCCTGTGAAAGCACATGCGCGGCGGTCGGTTCCCTGGGCAGGCCAAAGCGCGCAAAGTCCACCAGGCTACCGCTGCCGAGATCCATCACAAAAGGTAACTCGAACTCGGCGGCCAGGTTTGCCAGTTCGGTTTCCGAAACCTCTTTCGCGAAGCCCTCAATCTTGTAGTTACTGGTGTGCACTTTCATCAACAGCGCCGTTTGATCATTGATGGCGGCACGGTAATCATTGAGATGGGTCCTGTTCGTTGCGCCAACCTCGACCAGCGTGCAATTGGCTCGTTGCATGACTTCGGGAATTCGGAAAGAGTCGCCGATCTCAACCAGCTCCCCGCGGGATACAGGAACTTCCTGGTTCATTGCCAGTGTGTTGAGTACCAGTAAAACCGCTGCAGCATTGTTGTTGACGACAGTCGCGGCTTCGGCACCTGTCAGCTCGCACAAAAGACTTTCGACGTGGGCTTCCCGATCACCCCGCTCGCCGTTGTCCAGGTCAAATTCGAGATTACTGTAGTCCGCCGCTACAGACTTGATGGCTTCAATAGCCACCGCGGGAAGAATTGCCCGTCCGAGGTTGGTATGCAGTACCGTGCCGGTGAGGTTGAACACCCGTCGTAGTCGGGGAACCGTACTATGCTCCAATATCTGACAAGCGGCCTGCCTGATCGAGTCTTCATCTGTATTCGAAGATCTGCCGTTGATGATCCTCTTGCGACGCTCCTGGATGACTTCCCGCAGTGCCTTGGTCACCGCATGGTGACCGTAAACCTCGACCGCGTCGTCAATCCCGAGCAACAATCGGTCGATCGACGGCAGCATGCGGAGCTTGTCTTTATGAGATGTGCGTCTGCGGTCCATACTCAACATCCGGTAGGTACGGAATAGTCATGAAAGTTGCGACACTACCGGCGCCGCGCCGCCATCGTACCATCCACCGACGGGTCGGGCCGGTAGTCTCCGTCTAAAAATGGAACAGGGACCAGACTCTGTGTATATTACCCAGATGGCTGTGCCCAATCACAAAGCGTCAACTAGCCGGATCAAGGCCGGTCTTCTTGTTGGCCTGCTGTTGTATCTCGGATCGAACACGGCTTTTTCACAAGCACGGCAGCCGCTCATGGAAAGGTTTGAGTCCAATGCGCCACAGATTGGCGAATTACTCCCTGACATTGCCATCCACGACGACTTGGGCAATCTGGTCAACATTCGCGAGTTGGCGAACGAAAACTACAAGGTGCTGGTACTCGGCTGCCTGACCTGACCCCCTTTTCTTAGAAACGTCCCAGGTCTGGAGACGGTGAAGTTGGATTACCAGCCTAAAGGTGTGGAGTTTTTCTACATCTATAAGCCGCTGGCTCATCCTGAATACAACAATTACGTCAGTCCGTTCACAATCCAGGAACGGCTGATGCATATCATGGAGGCGAAACGTCGTCTGGGCTCCAGCATTACCTGGCTGGCGGACACCATGGACAACAAATATCACAAAGCTATGGGTCAAACGCCGAACAGCGAACTGGTCGTGGATCCCGATGGGGTGGTCGTAGCAAGGCGGGCCTGGAGTAGCCCCTCGGAATTAAGAAAGGACCTGGAACGCTTCGTCGGTCCGGTCGATAATCCGACAAAGGTATCGGACCTGGATTTACCACAACAGCCGCCAATAGGGACTGTCGCCAAGGGTATCGTCGAGCGAGTGGAGCGACCTGACGGCAGCCTGCCCATGATGATTGAGCCGATAATGGAAACAAGCCGGACACCTTTTTACGCCAAACTGCGTGCAGAGGGGACGCCGGAGCTGTATCAAACCGGTCGAGGAACCATGTACATTGGTTTTCACCTGGATCCCCTGTACCGGGTCCACTGGAATAACGAGGCACCGGCGTTGCAATACGAAATAACGGCAGCAGAGGGAGTAACTATTTCACCTGCCAAGGGGACCGGTGCGCACCCGGAAGAGAAGGCCGATGCCGATCCCCGCGAATTCCTGCTGGAAGTTGATGTTGATAAACCAGGACAGGATTTCAACCTGATGGTGAAATACTACGCTTGCGATGACGCGTTGACATTTTGCGTCCCGGTAAAACAGGAATACCAGGTGACACTGGCACGCGATACGAGCCACGATTGGAGTATAACCACCAATGCCGATGGCACGATAAACCGACGTCGCCGCCCAGGTCAGGGTCGCCCGCGTCCGCTCAACCAGAACGATTAACGATTTTCCTCCGAACTGTGGGCACAATCTTCGATTGGGTACTGACAACTTGACCGCTCCTGAGTGACAAAGCGGGATGAATAATCGTTCATCTATGTAAATTCGATTGTGGTGCATCAAGTTGGGGGTATTGACAAGTTAATCACTCAGCCGTGGCAGTTGGCGATCACCGCCACTACCGCCTTCACGAAATTATGCCGCGCCACTTTATTCAAACTGCTAAGACTGCTGGTATGCCAGAAGCCGATGTTCAAGCCATATTCGATGCGCTTGCTGCAGACATGCCCGAAGCAATCGTTAACGCATGCAAGGCCTTACCCGAAGATTTTCCCGAAACCATTCGCGACTCAATTGTCGCCGGTGCAAATCAACGACTCAAGCGAATGGCTGCCGGCTAAACACGGTACTGTCATAAGTCTTGGTCGTGCGTGAGTTTTGCGTGACCTAGTTGTGCACGGTCCTGCATCGTACTACAAATTGCGCAACGGACGTCCCGGTAACTCATTGAAATATAAGCCTGAAGCGATCCTGGCCGGGACTGAAAATCTGCGTGTCCAGCACGGAAAGACAATGAGTCAGTCGAACACCGCAGTGGTGTTCCATGCTTGGTCCGATTGATTGAACGGCAACTCTGCTGCCTCGCCTTCGGCGTCTGTCGACCGGCGTTGCCGGTTTTGGCGCTGATCGGCAAAGGCCGATCCTCACTCTTCGGGCAGCTGCGCTGTCCTGATTCGTTTCGCGAATCGGTCCGCCCCCGGCCACCATTATTTCAATTCGGTCTATACCGGTCGCATGGATTACACCTTGTCAAAGTGGAAACCCGGTTCGGGCGATGAAGGCGTTCACCGCAAAAAGCAGGTTTCTGCTCTGGTCGCAGACAACGAATACCGACTCTTCGCGCTGTCCCGGCGTAAGGTCATGGTGGTCGATCAGGATTACTTCACCGCCGTGCGACGGAATAACCTGGCCGTCGAGCGAGTAGTATTCGGCTTCAGCGATGGCATTTAGCTGCCCCGCGTCGAACTCTGCGTATAGCTGAGTGAATGTCTCGGCCGTTCTGACGATGACCCCATCCGGCGCGCGACGGTTGACGTCACGTTCAGCCGCCATACCTGACACGACGCCGACCGTCTCGCCGATGAAGTCGTCGATGTGCTCGTAGCGCCCCTGGTCTTCAGGACGAATGCGCAGCGCCCGTCGCTCGTAGAGAAACGGCGCCGAAAACGTCGCGCCTGAATGCGCGCGGTCCGGAAAGCTCGCGACATTGGTCGCGACCAGGTCAACTTCATCACTGCTGGCGAGTAGCCACGATTCGTTGAAAGGAACGACGACCCAGGAGATCGTCAGCTCGTGCTCGGCAGCGAACTGCTCGATGTACCGTCTGATCCAGAGCTGCGGATCGTACTGATCCGTGGGGAGGCCCGATGTCACCGCGACGGTAAGCACCCCTGGTCGGAGCGTCTCGATTTGTTGATCGCCAGCGCACCCAATTGCAGCGATCAACGTCCACAATACCGCCATACCAGCCACGACGCGCGACAGGGTGCGTAAGCGATTCATGGTTTCACGTTCAAACTGTCGACGATCCGAACGGGTCGTCCGCGCACCCACCATGGCAGTTCGGCAAGGTGGCCACTGCGAATGCAGGCTGTATTCTCCGTCGTTTAATAATAGTCATGATCAAGACACACCAGTGTAGACCCCGGCGCGCCGCAGAACCACTAACTCGGGCCTGTTACCGTTTCTTTCACACACACACACTATTGACCGCTTCAACGCGCTTTGTAAGCTCAGCTGCCGAGTAAAGTGTTGTCATTCGCCCGGAACGATGTCCCAACAAATCCTGCGCTCCCAAAAGTACGATTCTCAGGTTACACTTGTTCGATGATCGGACTCATTCAAAACGGTCAGTACGAAGTTTTTGTACTGCTTATCATCGCGCTCACGCTATCTCTGTCGTTTCACGAGTTCGGTCATGCCATCGTCGCCAAATGGCAGGGCGACGATACGGCGGAACGCGCGGGCAGATTGACGATCAATCCGCTGGCGCACATCGATCCGATGGGTTTGCTCATGGTGGTGCTGGTCGGTATCGGATATGCCAAGCCGGTGCCCACGGATCCGCGCAATTTCAAATCGCCGGTGTCAGATCTGTACATAGCGGCGGCGGGTCCGATGATGAATCTGCTGCTCGCCCTGGTGTCGTGGAACCTCTTCCTGCTGGCGTGGGGCGGTGGCTGGGAAAGCGAGGGGGGGCTGGTCTTTTTTACCATCCTTGCACAGATAAATCTGTTGCTCATGTTATTCAATCTTATTCCGCTGGGCCCGCTGGACGGGCACTATATATTGCCGCACTTTCTATCCAGGCGGATGGCTTATCAGTATCGAGTGTTCAACGCGCGATATGGCGGGGCGGTATTTATCGGCCTCATTCTGTTGAGTTTTATGGGTTACATCCCCTTGTTCGGTCTGCTCGCTCAATTGTCGGCCGGCATGCTCGCGCTGATCACCCTTGTACCGGGCTAGATGGGACGTTTTGAGGAATTGCCAAAGCAGCGTTTAGCTGCGTAAACTGACTGCAATTCTGGAGCAGTACGCAATAAAGCCAAATTTTCATGCCCGATACACCAAAGACAATCAGACTCACGCAATTCAGCCATGGTGCAGGTTGCGGGTGCAAAATAAGTCCGTCAATGCTGACGGATATTCTGAAATCCCGCTTGACCCTGGAAAAAGACGAGCGTCTGATTGTCGGCAACGATACGCGAGACGACGCTGCGGTATATGACCTGGGTGACGGCCGTGGTGTCATCAGTACCACGGATTTTTTTATGCCCATTGTCGACGACCCATTCGACTTTGGGCGCATCGCGGTGACTAATGCGATAAGCGACGTCTATGCAATGGGGGGCTACCCGCTCCTGGCCATAGCCGTGCTCGGGTGGCCGATCGACAAACTGGATGCCGCAACAGCAAGCACGGTCGTCGATGGAGGGCGCCAGGCTTGCGCCGATGTTGGAATCCGCCTGGCCGGCGGACACAGTATCGACTCGCCGGAACCCATCTTCGGGGCGGCCGTAACAGGCGAGGTCAAACTGACAAACCTCAAGCGTAATAACACCGCGCGCCCGGGAGATTTGCTCTTCCTCACCAAGCCCCTGGGCATTGGTATTCTGACCACCGCTGAGAAAAAGCAGATGCTGCGCGCGGAACATGTCGGTGTGGCGCGCGATTGGATGTGCAAGCCGAATCGCATTGGTGCCGCACTGGGCGGAGTGAAAGCGGTAAGCGCAATGACAGATGTTACCGGTTTCGGGCTGGCTGGCCACCTTCTGGAGATCTGCCAGGGTAGTAACGTACGGGCGAGACTCGATATGGAAAGTGTTCCCAGGATCGATGGGGTGGATCAGTACATCCAAAATGGCTGTGTCCCTGGCGGCACTGAGCGCAACTTCGCAAGCTACGGCGAGCAAATACAACCGACGTCGGACGCAGACCGCGCACTTTTGTGCGACCCGCAAACCAGCGGCGGGCTGTTGGTCGCGGTCAATTCAAAAGAGCTGGGTGAGTTCGAGCGTTGTATCCGCGATGAGAAACTGGACACGAACTGCATAGGCGAATTGCTGCCGGCAGGAACCGGTCCGGTCCTACTTCTCATTCGATAGCCGCCATAGCGGAATTTAGCAGAACGAAATACAGACCGATGTCCGTAGTCGGCCCTTTTCACCGACTCGTCAGGGGAAAGGCTGGCGGAAGAGGTAGGAGTCGAACCCACCAGGCACATTCAATGCACCTCACTGGTTTTGAAGACCAGGCGCCCCACCGGGGACATCGCTCTTCCGGGATAATCTCTATACAGTAAAATGTTTGTCCGGCAGCCCCCTGTCCAGGAGTACGCGCGCATTTCCCACGCGACGAGTCAATCCTATTGAGTCGAAATACTCAAGAACTTCGATGAGCACATTGCGGCCGCACCCACAGTGGTCGCGAAACTCGGCGACGGTCAGTGTCGATTTGTCCCGGGTGAGTGCCAGGGCCGTCTGCGCAAATTCATATAGCAATGAAGTCTCGGCATAACGTTTCGGATTGATTCTGATGAGTCGTCGATCACGCTGGGCACGGCTCAGGATACGTTGCAGTGCAGGCTTCGAAAGTCCGCATTCCTGTTCGAGTTGTGCCAGGTTCGGGATTTGCCGGCCGTATTTTTGCAGACACGCCGAAATAGACAGCCAGTCGCTGTCTTCCTGCCCCGACGGTCTTGCCTTAAATTCGCTGGCGGACAGCAACCCGTTCGTCACGAGAACGTCGCCCGAGTTAGTCAATTCCGCAATGGCCGGCTGGAACAAGCGCTGATCGACAGCCGATAGCGCCGCGCGAGCCAGTCGGTTTGGCTCGATGCCCGGTTCGTCCGTATTGCTATGATGATATTTTGCGAGCGTCTTCAAAATTCTGCGCTTAAGGTCGGACCATCGCGACTGCGCAAGCCAAAGCTCGCCTTCGGGTATCTTGATTCTCGCCGTCCCGGGCAGATTTCCACCGGGCCGGTCCCCCGGGTCGAGATTCCATGATTTCAGCAAGGCACTATAGTCCAGGGTGCAGAACCGGTCTTCGAGTGCAGCACGAATGGCATTCTCGATGCCGTCCTCCTCCATAGCGGCGAGGAAGGAGAGACGCGTTGCTGATGAGCGGCGACTTTTCAAGCCCTGCGGGTCGAGCACGACGCCCCCGCCAAGCGTCGCCGTTTCTCCATAGTCGCGGAGCAGAAACCGGTCCCCGTGACAGCAAAGAATAGGCCGGTCGGTGACAAACTGGGCGAATGCGGTTTCCCCCGAGTGAATGCGCGAGGTCGGCGAGTCTTCGTCATGCAGCAGCATCAGTCTGGCTTTGATGCGCTTGGCGCCTATGTGCAGTTTGACCTCTGATAAATGCTTCAACGGGAAAGCCGCATCCGGTAATAATCCGATTCGCGTATCGAATCTGCAAGTTGTGTCGATACAGTTCTTGCCTGCTACCCAGTCGCCCCGTTCAATGTTGTCCTTGTGAATGTCTCCGGAAACATTCAGGGCGCAGCGCTCGCCGGCTTTCCCGATTGACGCTGGCGCATCCTGGGCGTGAATGCTGCGTACGCGCAGGATTTTCCCGTGCGGCTGTAGCAGCAGAGTCTCGCCAGTTGCTACGGATCCCGATGCGATCGTGCCGGTGAGGATCAGGCCGCGGCCCTGCAGGTGAAACGCGCGGTCGACAGACATTCGGAAATGGCCGTTCGTCGTGCGAGCGGTCCATTGTTGCGCCTGCCGCTTGATTTCGGTACGGAGTTCATCAATGCCCGCGCCCGTGGTGTTGGATATCTTATGTATGGGCGTACCTTCAGGGAGTAGCGTCACGGTCTCCCTGCACACCTGTGCGAGTCTCTGTTCGTCTACGCGGTCGCACTTGGAGATGACCAGCAAGTAGTTTTCGACACCGAGCAGGTTCATGGCTTGCAGGTGTTCCCGGGTTTGCGGCATGGGGCCGTCGTCGGCCGCAACGACTAGCATGCCGAGATCGACCCCGCTGATCCCGGAGATCATGTTGTTGATAAAGCGCCGATGCCCTGGGACGTCAATAAAGCCCACGGTAGTTTCACTGTCCGGCCGCCAGTAGGCATAGCCGACGTTGATGGAAAGGCCGCGGCGCTGCTCCTCTTCCAGGCGATCCGTTTCCACGCCTGTAAGATTTCTGACCAGGGAGGTCTTGCCGTGATCGACGTGACCTGCGGTGGCGATAATCAAATCTGTAGCGAACCCAGTTGAAACACAAATGCCGCTTCATCGTTAAGGCAACGCAGGTCGAGCAGTAATCTGCCCTTGTTGACGTGTCCAACGACCGGTATCGGCAGCTTGCGGAATGCTGCTGAAAGATGACGAGTAATGTCTTCTCCACCGGTTGCCGAGCCTATTGCGATCGCAACGCTTGGAATTGTCTCAGTCGGCAGTGAGCCGCTGCCAACCTGGCTGGCTGCATCGACAACCTCAACGCTATAGTGCGCACCCAATGCCGTAGCAAGCGTCGGTGCAATCCGCTCTGCCTGGCTTCGTATATCCTCTGCCGGTCGCGCCAGGTAACGTAGCGTCGGCAGCTCCTGCCCGAGCTTGTCGGGATTGCGATAGAGTTTGAGTACTTCCGCCAAGCCCGCCAACGTCATTTTGTCCACACGTAACGCCCGCTTCAACGGATTCGCCTTGATACGCGCTATCAAATTGGCCTTGCCCGCGATCAGGCCGCTCTGTGGACCACCGAGCAACTTGTCGCCACTGAAGGTGATAATGTCCGCCCCCTGGGAAAGCACGTGCGCGGCGATGGGTTCACACGGCAGGCCGAAGCGCCCGAAGTCGACCAGGCTGCCGCTGCCGAGATCGATGACGAACGGTAACCTGAACTCGGCGGCCAGGCTCGCCAGCTTGGCAACTGATACGGCATTCGTGAAGCCCTCGATCTTGTAGTTGCTGGTGTGCACTTTCATCAGCAGCGCCGTCCGCTCGTTGATGGCGGCACGGAAGTCCTCGAGATGGGTTCTGTTCGTCGTGCCAACTTCAACCAACGTGCAATTGGCGCGTTGCATGATTTCGGGAATTCGGAAGGAGCCGCCAATCTCGACCAGTTCTCCACGCGATACAGGAACTTCCCGGTTCATTGCCAGGGTGTTGAGTATCAGCAGTACTGCTGCTGCGTTATTGTTGACCACGGTCGCCGCTTCGGCGCCTGTCAACTCGCACAAAAGCTTATCTACATAGGCTTCCCGATTACCCCGTTTGCCGCTCTCAAGGTCGAATTCGAGATTACTGTAGTCCGCTGCCGCAGATTGAATGGCTTCGATAGCAATTGCAGGAAGATTCGCACGCCCGAGATTGGAGTGCAGGACCGTACCAGTGAGATTGAACACCCGCTGTAGTTGGGGGGGCTCCCGGATCTGCAATATCCGCTTGGCCGCCTGTCTGATGGAGTATTCGTCCGTACTTGCCGATTGACCGGAGATGATCCGCTTGCGGCGGTCCTGGATGACTTCCCGAAGTGCTTCGGTAATCGCCTGGTGACCGTAAGTCTCTACCGCATCGTCAAACCCGAGCAACAGTCCGTCGATCGACGGCAGCATGCGGAGTTTGTCGTTAACTGGTGTGGGTTCGGTTTCAGCACTCAATGTCGCGTACACGTGTTTGATACTTATTACATGTTGCGAAGAATCATACATCAACTACGGACTGTTTTTTCCGGGAATCGTCATCTGCCATTCAGGCAAATCGCGTTTCGCAGCTTACCGTAAACAGTTATTAGTCATGGCCGGGTCTGAATGTTAATATCCGCGCCTATGTGTCTAGTCAATCGTACAATAACGCTTGCTGCAGCTCTGGTCATTGTGTTTTCAACAATGGCGAGAGCACAAACAGGGACGCAAATCGATGTTTCGGCACTCGGTCCGCAGGTGGGTGAGCAAATGCCCTACTTCAACCTGCCCGATCAAAATGGCCTGCGCCATACTCTCGAAACCGTAAGAGGACCGAACGGCAGTTTGATATTGTTTCACCGTTCGGCTGACTGGTGACCCTACTGTAGAGCGCAACTCGTGGAGTTGCAGGACCGCCTCGAAGAACTGACCCGTTCTGGCATTGGTGTCGCAGCTATCAGCTACGACTCGCAAGATATACTTGCCAATTTCGCCGAGGAGCGGGGCATCACCTTCCCGTTGTTGTCGGACGTCGATTCCGCGGTTATTAAGGCGTACGGTATTCTCAATACCGTGGGGATTGCAGCATCGGGTCCCGATAAGGATGATCCTGATGTGATTGCCGACGTGCATAAATTTGTGGGGGTTGGCGGCATGTTTCCTGAAGTCGTCGGCACTCCTTTCCCGGGCACATTCATGGTCGGTTATGATGGCCGCGTTGAATCACGGTTCTTCGAGGAGTTCTACCGCGACAGAAATACGACGGCCAACGTGATGCTGCAACTCGGCATCGGTCTGTCGCCGGTTAATGCGATTGAAGGATCGAACAATCAGCTGGATTTCACGGCCTACCCCAGCAATAACACGGTATCGGCCGGCGCCCGCTTTTCCATCGCTATCAAAGTACGGCCTAAACCCGGCATGCACGTGTATGCACCGGGCGCCGAAAAAATGCGCTACCGTGTCACCGGCTTGAACCTCGATCCCCATCCCAGCGTTCGCTACGAGCCGGTCGCGTACCCGGAATCCGAAATCTATTATTTCGAGCCGCTTGACGAGCACGTGCCGGTATACAAGCATGCGTTCATGTTGTTGCAGGAAGTCTTCGTGCTAGCGTCGAATGAAGCAGAGGCTGAACTCGCTAAGCTCGATGCACTGACATTGACAGGCACGTTCAACTACCAGGCCTGCGATGATGAGATCTGCTACAACCCGGAAAGCGTTCCGCTTTCCTTTACGATCGAGCTTGCCAAACACGACTAGTGTGGCCGCCTGCGTCGCAGGCCCATAATTGCGGCATGCAGAAGATCCAGCGTCGAACGGTGCAATCCGGTCTTGGAGAGATCAATTCCATATTCGGGTATTGACAAGTTAACGATTACGGTGACCGGAATGTGGGATTTTCGGGCATGTTTCGACGTAAAAATAACTTCGCAGTGGGCGCTAGCATCAATATATTGGGCATTAAGACCCCTATCCTGTAGTGCTAGCCCATGCCTGTAAGTTAACTTGTCAATACCGTTGAGCGTGTGCAGATATTTCAGGCGCTCGACAACACGGTGATTCAGGTCCTCAAGTTCCTCCACGGTGAGCTTCCGTACAGACCATGATTCGCTCAGCAGCGGAGGCCGTCGCAGGTGCCGGCGGCAACTTCCTTACCGGTCGTTGCCCTTTGCCATTCCGATAGAGTATCGCGCTCTACGGCAGGGTTTACTCGTGTTGGGCCTCGTAGACAATGGCGCCGTCCATTACGGTCATAATCACCTGAGTGTTATGAATCTCGTAAGCATCTTTTTCAAAGAGATTGCCATCCAGAACTACGACGTCAGCTTTCTTGCCAACTTCAAGAGACCCAATCTCATCTTCCATGTGCAATTGATACGCGGCGTCTATGGTATAGCCTCGGATCAGGGTATCGATATCAAGCCGCTCCGATTCCCGAGGCTGTATGGGCGCATCCGGCTCACCGGGGCTTTGCCGTGTGTGTCCGATTTCCATCTGCAGAATCGGTGACATGCCGAGCATGCCGGCTCCGCTCGCCGGGAAGTCACTGCCCCACGTCAGTCTTACACCGAGCTCTTTCAGGCTATTGAAGCGCCAGTATCGATTGAATTGATCGTCGCTAACGAACTGTTTTCCATAGGCATCGTAGGAAGCCCACAGCGGTGTACTTTGCGCGATAACATCCAATTCAGCGAAGCGCGGCAAATCCTGATCGATAATTACTTCGATATGACAAATTGTGTATCGGGTGCTGCTTGCCGGGTGCGCGCCGCGTGCGGCTTCGACGGCATTCAATGCCTCGTGCACCGCCCGTTCACCGAGCGCGTGAATATGCACATCCAGCTGCTTTTGCGCTGCACGGACAACCATGCTTGTTATCTGTTCTTCTGTAAAGACCGTCTTGCCGCTGTTGCCGGGTTCCCCCTGGTAGTCCTCGAACATCGCAGCGGTTCGGCCCTCGATGGTGCCATCGTGCATGATTTTTAACACCCGATAGTGAAATCGGTCACCCTTGATGGTCGAGCGCGAGTGATCAGCGCGTTCTACCGCCATTTCGACATCATCTGGTCCACCGGGTCGGTACGAGCCTACAATCCGGATCGTCATGTCTCCACCGTCTTCGAGACGCTTCAGGATCGTATGCAATGATTCTCCGTAGCCGATAGCACCTGCGTCAAATACCGAAGTGACGCCATAACTATTCAGCACATCGATGACATACGCAGCACCATCTACAACGATATCGTCGGTGATCACATTAAGGCTGGCCATGGCCATACCAGCCGTACCTTCGAGCAGATATCCGGTCGCATTGCCGGTGGCATCGCGTTTGTAGTAGCTGAATCCGGGAACCGGGTCCGCTGTATCCTGCGTGATATTGAGTGCTTCGAGCGCCTTGGTATTTGCCCAGGCGCCGTGAAAACCCTCGTCCATGATCAACACGGGCCGGTCTGCTACCACGGCATCGATCAGTTGTCGGGTTGGACCGGTGGGTCCAAATGTGGTCGAGAGAAACCCGTAGCCGAAGATGAGCGGCGTATTGCTGTTGGCTTCGGCATAGTCAGAAATGCTTTGTACCCACGCTTCAACCGTCCCAAAGGTATCCAGGGAGAGCGCTTTCGCGTAGGCACCACCAGCGATCGGATGCATGTGAGCGTCAATAAATCCTGGCAACAGCATTTTGCCCGCAAGATCGTGCTGCTCCGTATTTTCCCCGGCAAGCGCCAGCGCACCTTCGTTGTCGCCGACATAGACGATGGAATCGCCTTCGATCGCAATTGCGTCCGCCCATGGCATGTCATCATTGAGCGTGTAGGCCCGTGCATTGATGAAAACCATGTCGACTCCCAAATCAGGCTCTTTGGCGCAGCTGGTGAGCACTACTGTCACTGCCAGAAGTGACAGTTGAATCACGCCACTCAATATTTTCATATTTTGTTCCTTAAGCTTCATAGGTCGTCCGGCCACCGAGGACAGTGCGGACAATCTTGATATCAACGATGGAATCAGGATCCACATCGTGCGGATCGTTTTCCAGAATCACAAAGTCAGCAAGCTTGCCAGCAACCAGCGATCCCTTTATGTCCTCTTCGAACGAAGCATAGGCACCATGCATGGTGCAGATGGTCATCGCTTCCGTCACGGAAATGCGCTGGCTCGGACCCCAAACACGACCGCGTAAGTCTTTTCGTGTGACCATGCTCTGGATAGCCATCATCGGCTCGTACGGGCCTGGCGTGAAGTCTGATGCGGGCGCTACCGGAATTCCGGCATCGAGAAAACTGCGATGCGCAAACATCGACTCCATCTTTTCTTCTCCATATTCGACCCACTTATTTCCGTGGTAATACGCATAGGTGTAGAACGGAGTCGGAATGACACCCGCCGCCTTGATGCGTGCCAGCAAATCATCATTGATCAGTGAGCAATGCTCGATGCGATGCCGGGGATTCGGACCGGTGTGGTCTCGCAACACTCTTTCGTATGCGTTGAGCACCATGTCGATTGTGAGGTCGCCGTTCGCGTGAATACCGACGCGAAAGCCGTGCGCTACTGCGTCATCAACTGCCGCGTTTATCTGTTCCTGGGTCATCGTCAGGATACCGTGGTCGTCGGTGCCCTCATACGGTGTGCTCATATACATTGTGCGTTCGGAGGCCGATCCGTCGGCGGCAAACTTCACCGCACCGATTCTGAGCATGTTGTCGCCGAAACCGGATCGCATCCCTGCAAGTTTCAGCCCTTCATACACTTCGCTGTTTCCGCCTGGCATGAACGAAAGGCGAAAGCGCAGATTCCCTGCGTCGCGCGCATCCTGGTAGGCAATCATGTTGCTCAGGGAACCGTAGGCATCGGTAGTTGACGTCAGTCCGGAGGCAGCCATCTTCACGGACGAAATGCTCGCCGCTTCCTGTCGCACCGCTCGGTCAATAACGGGCCATGTTCCAACATTAAAAAACACTGTCCGCGCGTGTTCCGCAACCTTGCCGGTCAATTCCCCATCCTCGCGGAAGTAGCGGCCGCCGGTCGGGTCCGGTGTGTCACCGTTAATGCCTGCAATTTCGAACGCCATCGAATTGACGACACCGGTGTGTCCACCTCGATGACCAACATACACCGGGTGATCGGGAACAGCATCGTCAATATCGCTGCGATTCAACGGGCGCTCGTCCTCGAACTTCGTGTCGTCGTACATGACGCCACGAACCCAGTGCCCAGGCGGCGTGTTCGCTGCTTTACCCGCCAGCGCATCTTTCACATCATCGATGCGCCTGAGATTTACGTTGACCCCGACTGCTTCCCCAATAAACAGTGGATGGCTGTGCGAATCGATAAACCCCGGAGTTATTGTCATACCGCTGGCGTCGATCTTCCTGGTAGTGGCCTTCGCCAGCCCGAGAATTTCCTCGTTTGTACCAACCGCTAATATTCGATCACCCTGTATGGCGAGCGCTTCTGCCGTCGGTTGTTGCGAGTTCATGGTCAGTACTCTTGCACCGGTGACGATGGTATCGGCCAAGCCTGTGGCAGGCGTCATCTGTGCCGATGATTCGGTCGCAATACCAAGTCCCAGTGGCAAGGCCACCGATGAACCCAGGAATTTTCTGCGCGTAAAATTGCTCATGTCGCTCCCCTATTTTTGGCGTGGTACTGCTACAAGCCGGATCCGTCCTCTGAATAAATCACCCGGATTTTGGTATATCCCCCGGTATCCCTAATCCCGGTCCATTCTTTTGGAATCGTGACAGGCTCACCCGCATTAATCAGGTCATTGCGAATGCCTCGGCTACTCCTGATGGTGAGCGGCTATCTCTTCCTCTGACAACCTCAGAAATCTAGCAGCATTGTTGTAAAAAATGTCGCGCTTCTGTTCGTCAGTGAGAAATGAGGCAGACTCGATGCTCTCAATAGCTTCAGGGAGCCATGAGGGTGCGCTATCGGTCCCGAACATCAGCCGCTTTCCATAACCAGCACGAACAAGGGCACTGAGGTAATCGTGGAAGCCCTCGCGTGGCACATGCCGAGTAATGGTCGATAGGTCGGCATGAACCTGCGGATATTGCATCATCAGCGCAATCATCTCGTGAAGAAACGGATAACCAGCATTTTCCAGATAGATTCGAAGCTTCGGATGGCGAACCAGTACCTCCTCCAGGAGAAGCGGATGCCCCGCCGACAAGCGAAAGGTCGGGTTCGGAGCGCCGAAGCCCGCGATATGGATAAGAACCGGAAGGTCCAACTCTTCGGCTAATGCAAAATACGGCTCCAAGCTGGGCGCGTTGGGCGGAATACCCAAATACTGAGACGTAATTTCACCCATCCCTTGAAGCCGGCCAGCAAGATACTCAACACGCAAACTGTCGATGTCGGGAAAACCGTTTATCCCATACACCGGGAACATTGGTGAGGGAATGAATCGACCCGGGGCAGCAGCAGTAAAGCTGTAGACCTCCTCCAGCGTGCCGCTAAGAAACGCTTTGACAATGTGGAACTCATCCATCACTGCGATCTGATCTTCGACGCTGCCGTCCATGGTGTGCACGTGCATGTCGATAATAGGAAGGCGATCTTGCGCGGCTGTCTCGTGGACAAACGCACCAAAAAACAAGAACAACCCGATTCCTATCAAACTGCGTCGCATCGGCTCTCTCCGTTGTGATCGCGAACTAACGTCAAATTATCTCACCAAGGCTGTATATCACTACCAAATCGTGCCGACTAAGCCTGCTATTGGAACGTCCCCTTCGGGTAAGGGGTCATTGCAAGAAACAAAAACAGCCTGTATTTAGGGAACCTCTGATCTATTCGTGAACTCGTATCTTGGGCCCAAAATATCCAGCTTCGGCGTTGCGAATCTTCGCAATGGCTAGCCATTACGGGCGATCCGCGCCTTGAATCTGAATATTTTGATTCCCAACCTACTTCGTCCAGAATAAATCAGAGGTTCCTTAGCAAAATTTCAACTCATTCACACACTGTCTTGTCCAGCCGAAGAAAGGTCATTGCGTTGCGACACATGATGTCGCGCCGCTGCTCTTTCGACAGAAACGGGGCGGATTCGACTGTCTCAATCGCTCGGCCGATAGCATCTGGCCAGACCATCTGATCGGAGCCAAACATGATTCGTTTCGAGAAGCCGGCGTCTA
>JADFNG010000128.1 GCA_022563505.1 Pseudomonadota bacterium
TACAAACTAGTGACGTTGAGGAGTTGACATGAACCAGAATCGGCGCAGATTTCTTGTCGCTGCCGGAGTGACTCTCGCTGCCACGGCCGTGCCTTTTTCCGCACGCTCGGCAGATACGATGAAGATCGGGATCATCGGCTCGGGCAATGTAGGCAGTGCGCTCGGCACCACCTGGGTAAAGGCCGGGCACGAAGTCATGTTCTCCTCGCGCCATATTGAGTACGACCAGTCGCTTGCTGCCGATCTCGGTGCCGGTGCACGTGCCGGCACACCACGCCAAGCGGCCGCTTTCGGCGACGTGCTGCTGATCGCCGTTCCGTATGGCGCGTTGCCTGACGTCGGCAAGGACCTGGCTGGCCTGATCGAGGGCAAGCTGATCATCGACGCCTGCAATCCTTTCCCGAATCGCGATGGTGAGATCGCCGACTGGGCTCTCGAGAAGGGTGCCGGTCTTGCATCAGCGGAGCTGTTACCCGGTGCCCACATTGTGCGCGCATTCAATGCCATCGGCGCTGCGCGCATGGGTTCGGCGTATCAGGAGCCCGGGCGTATCGGCATGCCGATCGCCGGCGATGATGATGAGGCGGTGGCGGTGGCTTCGCGCCTGATCCGTGAAATCGGTTACGAGCCTGTCCTCATCGGCGGGCTGGAGATGGGGAAATACCTGATGCCGAGGACAGCGCTTGGGGGAGAGCGAAGTGCGGAGGAGATTCGGCAGATCGCGACGGATATCCAGAACGAGGCAAAGCGCTAGTACTGGTACTGACAACTTAACAGCGCCTGAGTGACAATGCGTGATGAGTAAATGTTCATCGCTGTACAAACGCAAAAAGCCTCGTCGAAACGAGGCTTTCAGGTCGGCCGCATATAAATAGCCAAAAATTGGTAGCGGGGGCGCGTTTGCGGAAATCTTGGATTTATACGCAGAACCGTTCCCGTTAGTCGCCTAACGCTCGCTGGGGCACTGATACTTTTTAGGTCGCGTGAATAACGTATAGTTTCAAGATGACCCGGACCTGGCGCAAAAAGATCGCAGTGTCGATTCTGGCCATGCTGTTTCTGGCGTACGCCGCGGGCACTCAATTTCTCAAAGGTGTAATGTCCGATCGTTACGCTGGCCAGCCGCAGGTCGTAGGACTACCCCCGGGATACAATCCCCTGGCCGCAGCAAGCCCATATGCTGGTGTGCACCCGTCAAGATTGGATCGGCGGCCTGACCCGTACTCCTACCCTATTCCTATTGGCCACCCGGGACCTGTAATGCCGGTCTTTAGCGATAGCCTGGACTATCCGTTCGCATGCCGCACTGAGGGTTCGCTATTAGGGCAGCCGCTGGTCGATAATCAAGACGGCGCCGGCACAGCGATCTACGTCCTGGACGAAGACGGCAAGAAGACCGCGCAGATCGTTGGCTATAGTAAAAACTGCAGCCTGAACACAAGCGTCCTCTACTACTATCGAAGTCGCGAATCGGGGCGATTTCTGCCGTTCGAGGGTCAACCGGACGACGTGGAAGAGATATTGATCAACGGTCAAACGATTCCGTTTGTCGTCCGGCTGGAAATCGGCACCATCAATCGCCACATTTACATCGTTGCCCTGTTGCGGGGGCCGAACGATGCACCGGAATTACCGGACCTCACCTACTGGAATCGAAAACTGATCTATCTGCTGCGCGGTGGTGTTGGCATCGGCCGGCGGCAAGGTCGCATAACCCCGGATTACGTTCCTAGCCGGAGCCTTGCCGAACTTCAAAAAGGCTATGCCATCGTGCATTCGACCGCGAATCAAACCTCAACGAGTTACGACATCGAGCTCGCAGAGGACACCATGGCTCGCGTTAAACGCCAATTCACGGCCCGCTATGGCGAGCCGACCTATACGATTGGCATCGGCAAGTCAGGCGGCGCGATACAACAGTACCTGATCGGTCAAAACAGACCCGGTTTGTTGGACGCCGGCATCGCGTGGTACTCGTATCCGGACACGGTCACGCAGATAACCCGCGTGATGGATTGTGAGTTGTTGGAATATTACTTCGATGTCATCGACGCCGACAACGACAAGTGGAAAACGTGGTCGCAACGATCGTGGATTGAGGGATTCAATGCCCGCGATGATCTTCCGAATGACTTCGAACGTATTCGTGCACTTCAAGCAATACGACTGGGGCAGTGGCCGAAGTGGTCACGCGGTCATACGGAATGTACACGCAGTTGGCGTAACCTGACGCCGCAGATCGCGAATCCGCGCTACACCTACTTCGCATCGCTGTTCGCCCCGGAAATTTTGAAGCAGGTGCCGTTCACGTACTGGGATAACTTGAAGCGAGTCTATGGCACCGATGAGAGCGGCCTGGCCCGCCGTACCTACGACAATGTTGGGGTGCAGTACGGCTTGGAAGCACTCAAACGACAACAAATTAGCATCGCCGAATTCCTGAAATTGAACGACAACATCGGCGGGTGGAAACCGGCAGTTGATATGAAGCCGGAACGATTCTGGCGATCTGGCGGCGCCAAATCCCGCTTGGCGGATATCTCAATCTGGAGCCATCAAAATATGACGGCCACGGATTCCACCGACCGCCCCGCACGTCGCAGCGAAGGCGATGTCGGTGCGATTGCAGCAGCCTACCGATCCGGGCAGGTGTTTTTGGGTGAGCTTTTGATGCCGATAATCGATTTGCGCCACTACCTTGAGCCCGAACTGGATATGCACCACAGCCTGCAGTCGTTTTCCGCCCGATTGAGAATGTTGCGCCAGCAAGGCCATGCCGATAATCAGATCATTTGGTTCGCGAAGCATCCCTACTCGCCTCAAGGCGATGCGCTCGAGCTGCTGGAGCACTGGATCGAGAACATGCGTGCCGATGCGAGCCTAAGCGTCGTTGAGGCAAAACCTATCGACGCGTCAGATCGATGCTACAACGATACCGGCCGAATCATTGCGAGCGGCGACGAGGTTTGGAATGGCGCTTGGAATGGCATGGAAAATGGCGAGTGCATGAACGTCTATCCCATGTACAGCAACCCGCGACTCGTGGCCGGCGACGATTACACCGGAGACATCATGAAGTGCCACCTGCAATCGGTTGATGTGGCAATTAGCAATGGCGTGTACGCACCCATTGACGTATCTGCGCACCGCGACGACCTAGATCGCGTTTTTCGGGACGGTGTGTGCGACTACTCGCGTGGCGATGTCGGGCGCCCGGCGGACGTGCTAGCGAAGCGACCGGAAAACCCGTGATGCAACCAGACACGGGCGACGACGGCGTAATAGGCGCTTACAACGACAAACGCATTCCATGCCACGATATTGTTGGCGGCATGCCGGGGTGCGCCCGCGGACTTCGCCACTTCGGCGGCGAAGGCCAAACTTGCTCATCCTGAGCCAATGGCTCGTATTGAGTTGGCTGAGTTGGTAGGAACGCCAGCGGAGGCGATGCTTTCTGACCCCAACTGGCGCGATGCTCTCTTTCAAATCCCTGTCGATATATTGCTTTGGAAAAAGCTGCAGGGAGAGTGGTCGGCGGAGGCTGTCGATGCGCTCGCGCAAGCTTGCGCGATTGCTTTCGGTGGGAGCCAAGTGGTCGATACATTCTTCAAGGCTGCATCCGGTCGCTATGCTGTAGGGCCAGACGCACCATTTTCGTTTTTGACAGTCGCAGCCATAGCCCGACCACAGGAGAAACTGGCGGGCAATCCACGATCAAGGTTTCAGCGTGACTTGTTCCTCGTGTGGCACGTTGCGCAGAGTCTTGCGCAGCGCGTTCTGGAGCCGCTGGTCGTGTCAACAATTGTTCGTGGTTGGACGAGTGTTTTAGAGAGCGAGCGGTTCGCACTCCGCGCCCCCGTTAAGAACTGCCCAGACATTGAGGAATCAATTGCAAGTATGGAGAAGGACGGCATTCGTGGCGCGGCTCGCTTGTTACTTGCGGCGGCTTCGGCAGTGGCATTTGAGATTGGAGCCAATTGGGAAGAACTGCTAAAACGCGTGGCCCGCTCAACCGGGTGAGCACATCACCACACCCACCCCCTTAGGTGTTTCCTCATCCAGCTTGCAGCGCAGTCGGGGAAAGTTTTCCAGTTTGGGAATGCCCCATAGAGCGCCCCTGTAAGCCCCTCTGAGGGCCACGCCCGCTCTGGGGTGTCCGACTGCGGAAAAGCCTGGCTTCGGATTCTGGGGCCGCTGTCTGCGGCGGCCTTAGCGCCTTCCCGGCAGATCGAGAGTCACTGCCATCACATGGCCGACGATAAGCTGGAACTATGGTTCCGGCTGCAACCATGTTTTTTACACCACTTATCAATTTAACTTATGATACTTATAAGTCTGTGCTATGCTCTCGGATGAGCAGGTGGGCAGGGTTTTCGGCGATGAAAGGAGAGCAGTTTTGATCACCGCAGGGTTTCAGATTCAGGCCGCACGGGCAGACCCGGCACTGAACCGGAGGGAAGAGCTTGAACAAGCTGACCGCAAAGCAGGAGCGCTTTGTCGCCGAGTACCTGATCGACCTGAACGCAACACAGGCCGCGATCAGGGCCGGATACAGTGAGAAGACGGCGCAGGTCATCGGATCAGAGAACCTTTCAAAACCTATGATTGCCGCCGCCGTCGCCGCCGCACAGGCCGAGCGATCCGAGCGCACCGAAGTCACGCAGGACTACGTGCTCACCTCGATCAGGGACACCATGGAGCGCTGCAAGCAGGCCGAGCCGGTCGTCTACCAGAACGGCGACCCGGTGCTCATTGGAACGCCGAGCGGTGACTTGGCGCCGGCCTACAAGTTTGATGCCAACGCAGTTCTGAAGGGCGCCGAGCTTCTCGGCC
>JADFNG010000048.1 GCA_022563505.1 Pseudomonadota bacterium
ACATTCACGCCGGGTGAAAATCACGTTGGCTACCGTAATACGGTGCACGGCGGCATCATTTATGCCGCACTCGATGATGTCATGGCGAATGTCCTCTATTTGCAAAACAGAAAAGCCCATACCGCACGCTGCGAAATACGTTACCGGCAAGCCCTCGAAGTGGGTCAAACGATCGAGTTATTGGGCTGGGTTCATCGTGAGCGGCGCCGCCTGGTTGTATTGAAGGGTGAAGCGCGTTTGGCCGCCGATGGCACCCTGATTGCCGATTGCGAAGCCAGTTTCATGGTCATGTAGTTTTTGGAGTTGAAAGAGTGCCCTTATCCACATTGTTCGACGATTCGCTGCGCCTGCCAATGATCGGCGCGCCGCTTTTCATTGTATCGGGCCCGGAGCTCGTTATCGCTCAATGCAAAGCCGGGATTGTTGGCTCGTTTCCCGCACTGAATGCACGACCGGAGCCGGTACTCGATGAGTGGCTAACGCGTATCCGGGACGAACTTGCTGAATTCAAGAGCGCGAATCCGCGGCTGCCCGTCGCACCGTTTGCGGTGAATCAGATCGTCCACCAAAGCAACGCCCGGTTGCAGCACGACGTTGATTTGTGCGTCAAACACAAGGTGCCCATTGTTATCACCAGTCTGCGACCACCCGCTGCGGTAATTGAAGCGATCCACAGTTACGGTGGCCTGGTTTTTCACGATGTCATTAATATCCGCCATGCACGCAAGGCCATCGAACAGGGTGTCGATGGGGTTATCGCGGTGTGTGCCGGCGCCGGTGGACACGCGGGCGCGCTCAGTCCCTTTGCACTCGTTAAGGAAATCCGCCGGATATACGACGGCACCATCATTCTTGCCGGCAGCATGAGTCACGGCGCTGACGTGCTTGCCACGCAGGCCATCGGTGCCGATCTGGCCTACTTTGGCACGCGATTTATAGCGACCAGGGAGGCCAACGCACAGCCGGAGTACAAACAAATGATCGTTGACAGCGCGGCCAGCGATATTGTCCTTACCTCTTTGTTCACCGGTGTACACGGCAGTTACTTGCGCGGCAGTATTTCAAACGCGGGTCTCGACGCCGACAATCTTCCTGCAGCCGGTAAAGACAGCATGAATTTTGGCAGTGGCAGCCCGAGCGAGGCGAAAGCCTGGCGTGACATCTGGGGTGCAGGACAAGGTGTGGGCAGCATTGATGACATACCGGCTGTGGGAGACCTGGTCGAGCGTATGGCGCAGGAATACCAGGCTGCCCGGAAACGTTTTTGCATCCCCTGAGACGAGTAGAAGATAAACGATGCAGACCATGATTCTCTCCTTTTTAATCGTCGGATTCGGCGGTGCAATCGGCGCGATGGCCAGATTCGGCATCACCATGGCGACGCTTCGGTACAGCAGCCTGGTGCCGATCGGCACATTGCTGTTTCGCTCGCTTTCGCCTACCTGGTGATTACGCTTATCGGTGGCTTCGCGGCTTTCCATGCCGGTGCCGTACTGTTGCGTTTGCTGTCCCAGACACAGGGTGGCTAGTCGAAAACTTTTATGGCAGAAGGCTGTAAACAGGGAACTCCCGCATATATGTCTGTTATTCGTCCGCGTTCAGCGGAGCGATGCAGGATTCATGCGTCATCGAGTGGATGAACGGTTGCTTCGAGAACCTGCCAGATATCATCAAGCCAGGCCAAGTGTTCCGGCTTCATCAGGCATGAACGAAGCACGCGTACGGTGTCGCGATTCGCGATGAGCTCCGGCCAGTAATGCCGGACCATGTCGATGGGCAGTTCGAGCAGGGCAAGATGCAGGTTCTTGCTGGCCGCGCGCTCGAATATCTCGCTCGCTCGCTCGCTGATGGTCGCTGCATCGGCACCGTTGACGGCATAAATAACGATATCCAACTCTGGCGGCATCAGCGCTTTGAAGTTATCGCTCTGCTCGACACGGTCCCACATGGCCCTGGCTGCCAGCAATGACTGGTCGAGGCTATGGGCGAAGTCGCCGTCCACGTCCATTGGAAACAGTTGTTGTGTTGCCCAAAGTGCAACGGCGGCGGCACCGGGCCGCGAGCATTCGAGGCTGATCTCGCCAAGGTGAAGTTCTGCCGAGCTGAAATAGGTGGCGGGAGAATCGTGTTTGTACAAAGTGCCGACCGATGAATCCTTGAACAATATGCAGCCGCATCCATAAGGCTGCAGCCCATGTTTGTGCGGATCGATAACGATCGAATCGGCCTCTGCAATGACGTCGAAGGCAGCGCGGGCCGCAGAATTCAATTTGCTGCCGAGCGTAAAATAGCCCCCATAGGCGGTATCGACGTGGACGCGAACATCGAATCGCCGCGCCAACTCCAGAATTTCGGGCAGAGGATCCACGGCACCGATACCGGTGGTACCCAGCGTTGCAACGATAGTGCCCACGTCGCCGGCGGCAAGTACCGGTTCGAGTGCTTCGAGGTCCATTCTCCCGGCGTGAGTGACAGGCACCGCCGCAAACTCAAGGGCAAGAACTTCACTGATGCGCCCATGCGTGTAATGCGCCTGTTCCGACGCGACAACTTTCTTGCCTGGATGCAAGCGCCCGGCAACCCACAATGCCTCAAGATTGGCCATCGTTCCCCCGCCGCACAGGTGTCCCAATGGGTCTTGCAGTCCAAACATTGCCCCGATTGCCTGAATACACTCCTTTTCGAGTGCCGTACTCGCACGACCGCCATCTAAGGCATGGTTGTTCGGGTTGATCCACAGTGCCAGCATGTAGGCAATTCGCGCCACGGCGTGCGGTGGCTTCAGCATCTGGCCAGCATAGCGCGGATGGTGGTAGGGATAGTTATCCCGCATGCGTACTGCAACGTCCTGCAAGACGCGCTCCATAGCGCTCGTATCGAGGTTTGACTCAAAGTCAGGCAGGTCGGCAAAACCCTCTGCCAGCGTGTCGAGCGCTTTCTTCAGGATTGTCAGTTCAGCCGGGTTAATCATGCGTTTCTTTGCTTTCCATTGACCGTCAGGGCCCGTGAGCTTACCCTAAAACCCTCACTAATCGAGCGTCGGGGCATGGCTCCGACCACACATGAAGTTGGCCTATGGATCTCCTTGCCCTGGCGGTGCCGTTCTTTGTTCTCGCGTTGCTGGTTGAAATGGCGGTGGACCGCTGGCGCGGCACGGGTCACTACCGATTGAACGATGCGGTCAACAGCATCAGTGCCGGTACGTTGATGTCGACGTTCGGTTATTTCACCGCTTTCATACCACTGTTTTTCTACGGCTTTGTTTTGCAGAATTTTGGCCTGTTCGACATTGAAATGGCCGCATTCGATACCTCACCACAGGGTTTGGCCTATTGGCTCGCAGCTTTGCTTGCCTGGGACTTCTGTTACTACTGGCAACATCGTTATGCCCACGAGATATCCATTCTTTGGGCAGCCCATGCGGTCCATCATCAGAGCGAAGACTACAACCTGTCGACGGCGCTGCGCCAGACGAGCACGGGCTTCCTGTTCAGCTGGATATTTTATTTGCCGTTGTTCCTCATCGGTCTTCCGGTCCAGGTGGTCGCCACGGTCTATGCGGTGGATCTCATCTACCAATTCTGGGTTCACACGCAGCATATTCGAAAGTTGGGCTGGATTGACCGGGTTTTCGTGACACCCTCGAACCACCGCGTGCATCATGCACAAAACGAGATTTACATCGACCGCAATTACGGCGGTATTCTGATTCTCTGGGACCGGCTTTTTGGAACGTACCAGGAGGAGCTGGATGATGAGCCGGTCCTGTTCGGCATACGCAAACCGCTGCAAAGCTGGAATCCGTTCTGGGCAAACCTGCAGGTATACCGCTATCTCTGGTTCGATGCCGTCAATACCCGCAAATGGAGCGACAAACTGGGCATCTGGTTCCGTCGCACCGGCTGGCGGCCCACCGATGTCGAAGCGCGCTTCCCGAAGAAGAAGGCGGATCCCGCGCATTTCCATAAATACGACCCGGAAACGACTGTGGCACTTCGCCGTTATGTGCTCGCTCAATTTGTCCTCGCCATATTTGCCATCATGTGGATCGGTGTGCTTTTTGCGGAGCAGGGCGCCACTGCCGTCGTATTGCCGTGTGTGCTGTTATGGATAACGCTGTATGCGTATGGTTTGCTGAGTGAATGCCGAGCCAGCGCGGTCCGCTTCGAGGCGTTGCGATTATTGCTGATCGTGCCACTCATGACGGCGGCCATGTCCATTCGCCACGTCATTGATGTGCCACTCGAGAGCCTGGCCAGTTACACCGGACTGTACGTGCTCGGGTCGATCACCTGGTTGTGGTTAGCCAGCCGGAATCGTGAGCTGGCCTCGCAGGTAGTTTCATAAGCGTGAATGCATTAAAACGGGATAAATAATAATAACTTATCGAGTGTATTTAAGGTTATTTCCCGCTAGCGCATTGATTAAGTTCCCATTTTACCGCTTCGTGCGTGCGTCTTAATGGTGCGAAAACAGCTATCGAAGGGGGAAGCACGCCGTATCGCAATAGCGGCGCAGGCACTCCACAAGGCCCGACCTGCCGGTGAAGTTGATCAGCGCCATATCCGACGTGTCGTACAGACACTTGGCTTGCTGCAACTCGACTTTGTCAATGTACTCATACCGGCACATTACCTCGTTGTATTTTCGCGTCTCGGTCCTTATCAGCGGGAACGCTTCAATCAGCTCATCTATCGCTCGCGTGAATTTACGGAGCAATGGGCGCATGAAGCATCGATCGTTCCAATGGACACCTGGCCATTGCTCGAATATCGCCGCAAGACCTTCAAGCCCTGGTCCAGCAGCCCGATTACGAAACTCGGCGTGGATGCGGGATACCTTGATCGGGTCATCGAAATTGTTCGCCAACAGGGGCCCATCACGTCCCGCGATCTGCCACCTTTCAATGAGCCAAAACGAAAGCCGGGAGAGTGGCACAGATCCGTGCCGCGCTGGTCACTGGAATTTCATTTTGGCGCCGGGCGCGTCGCCGTCGCAGACCGATTGCCGAATTTTCAACGCGTTTACGACTTGCCCGAGCGATTGATCGATGAGGAATACAGAACGCAGTGCTGGAGCGACGACGATGCGCGGCGTGAGCTATTGCGCAGGGCGGCAACGGCGTGTGGCATAGCAACCGCCAGGGATCTGGCGGACTATTACCGCATGCCACCGCGCGACGCGGAACCGCGACTCAGTGAATTGGTCGAGGAGGGCGTCATTGCTGAAGTGTCTGTTGAAGGCTGGGCCGAGACCGGGTATCTGGCGGCAGGCGCGAGTATCCCGCGACGGGTTGCGGCAGCGGCTTTGTTGTCGCCGTTTGACCCGCTGATCTGGTTTCGTCCACGGACCGAGAGGCTGTTTGGCTTTCACTACCGGATCGAAATTTACCTGCCCGCGCACAAGCGAAAATGGGGTTACTACGTGTTGCCTTTCTTGTTGGGCGAGCAGATCGTTGCACGCGTGGATCTCAAAGCCGACCGCAGATCAGCGACGCTACTGGTGCAGGCCGCTCACCTGGAGGAGGGCGCGGATGCCCTGAATGTTGCACGGGCGCTGAGCAGGGAATTGCGCGAGCTGAGCTCCTGGCTCGGGCTGATGGCGATCAAGGTCGGACGAAGGGGTTCTCTCGCGCGGACATTAAGACAAGCGGTTGCCGCGGGAGCACACGGCCATGCCGTCTGATCATTCGTCGGGCTGGTGCAGAGGAATGCCATGATCGACATGGGTCGCGCCTCGGGAGACGCTCCGACAAATTCTCCCGTAGGAGCGTCTCCCGAGGCGCGACCGATGGGCCCAATAGGCATACAACCGCTCGTAAATAGCACCTTGATGGAGTGCTAGTGCCGGGTATATTCGTCGATAACACGTTCAATGGCATTGCTGCACACGGTGCAAAAATCCGTGGTGCGCGTAAACATGATGCAATTCATTTCTGATCGGTAGATGCCTTCGGACACATAATTGCCGCCCTCAAAGGCGCCAATCGCGTTGCGGTATTTCGCCTTCGAAAACATCCCCTCGACAATATTCTGATTGCTTCTGAATAATTGATTCATCTCGCCTTCCGCGACGTTTTCTTCACGCATCCGGGCGCGTCGCACCTGGTAGGCCAGCGAGTGTTCATCGTATTCGGCCTTCGGCCATTCGGTCGGCAAGGGGGTGTCCTTATCGACCAGGTGCTTCCACTTCAGGTTATCCGCATCGAGCAATGCCGTGACGTTGGGTTCATACGGCTCGCGGATTTCGTCCACAGGCTCGTAGGCGACCGGGCTTACGTAATACTCGTCAGCCAGACCGGCGAAATGGTGGCCAAATTCGTGCACGAACAGGTAGCCGGCCCAGGCACTGTTGGCGGCTGCCGTGCTGTACAGGCCATAGATACCGCCACCGCCATACGTATCGCTGTTCGTCAATATTGCAATAAAATCGTAGGGTGCCGAGGATGCGATTCGCCGCATGGCCTTGTTCTCGTAGGTGAGAATATAACGCTCGCTGCGAAAAGCATCATAGCGAGCGCCCAACGGAGAATCCCTGTAGAACCCCGTTGACGGCCTTGATACTCCGGATTCAGCCGCGACCGGCGCCAATGCCCACACATTGAAATCCTTTCGCCGGTCTTTGAAGGGCGCTGTCGCAAACAACACTTCGGTCAACTCACGGGCCCTTTGCAGGAATGTCTCTTGTTCATCGGCTGTGTACCCGTCCCCGAGCAAGAGTAAATCGACCTTTGTGGCAGGATCGCCGTTGTATTCAATTGGCGTGACCTGTCGCGAATACGGCGCCGATTCCTGATGGATGAGATAGTCATCGGGATCGAGTTCGGTGCGCCATATTTCCTGAAAATGGTTATCGGCGTCACGTTTCGTGATCACGATCTCAAACGGCTGCGTGGGCGCGGGAAAACGCAGCGATTCATGAAAAGTACGCTTCATGCGATGTGCCTCAGCGGTCGTTTCCCACTCGCCGTACACACTGCTGAAACTGCGTGAATACAACGTATCGCCTGCGGCGGTTGCACGGATTTCAAAAGCATATTTACCTCTCGGTATCTCATCAACAGGTCGCGCCGGGTTCCCGGGCCAGGCCAGCGGCTCCAAAACCAGTTCCTCGATGCTGAATATTTCCATTGAGGCGTTCCCCGAATGGAAATAATCGAGACGCATCGTGTGCGGCCGAGCACCTTGAGCCACGCTTGCGTTCAGAATCAGAATCAGAACCAGAAGCCAGAAAGTCAGAGCTTGTCGCATGGGATTCTCCTGCCAAATTGAATTCTCAAACGACCAGCGAATACGGTCGAATTGGGCTGCCATCAAAGAAACGGCTGAGCTTGAACGCTGACAGGTCGATGCCAACGTCATCACCGGTAAGCATTGCAGCGATTGCCTTGCCTGCACCGGGCCCGAGCCCGAAACCGTGCCCGCTGAATCCGGTCGCAATAAAAAACCCTGGCAATGTGTCCTCGGCGCAAATGATCGGCACGACATCCGGCGATGTTTCCACCATGCCCGCCCAGGCCTCGACAATCTCGACGTTCGCCAGTTCGGGAAACGTTTCTGCCAGATTCTTCCTGATACTGGCCAGCACTTTCGGGTTGGGTTCCGGATTCAGCACTCGCATGGCTTCAAACGGCGACTCGGTATCGAGCAACCAGCGCTTCGGCATCTTTAACTCGTCGAAGAAGTCCTTGCCAAAGGATATGCGCAAGGAGCGTATTTCCCCTTTCAGGGCGGGCAAAAATTTGCGGGCATAACGCAACGTAGCGGGTGTGATGCTGTGGTCTATTAGCGTGCCGTGCGCCACGGTAAAACCGCCATCCTGTCGCGGCCGTATACCGATTCGGTGGTCAAATACATTGCCACGAAGCGCACTTTTAGCGGGCGCCGTACGAGCGACGGTGCCACGGACTTTGAGTTGCGGCAGCGAAATACCGAGTGAACCGCAAAACAGGGAAGACCAGGCACCGGCTGCGCACAGTACCGTAGAGGTCTTTATGGTGCCATGCTCAGTGACCACCGCAGAAACGTTGCCTGCTTCAGTTTCGATCCCGCGCACGGCGCAAGCCGTCATCAGGTTGGCACCCGCCCTGACCGCGGCACGGCCGATGGCGGGCGCCGCCTTGTGCGGTTCCGCTCGACCGTCGTTGTGCGTGTACAGGCCGCCGAGCCATTGTGATGCCGCTGTACCAACCTGTGCGGCAAGATCATCGCCGGAGATCATGCAGGTCGGCAGGTTATATTCCTGTGCCACATCCTGCCACGTCTCAAGACTGGCGAGTTCTTGCTGCGTCCTCGCCGGATAGAGGCACCCGCCGGGGATGAATCCAACATCTTCACCAATGTCTTCCGCCAGGGTGCGCCAGATCCGCAGGCTCTCGATCATCATCGGCACTTCCCGTGGATCGCGACCCTGCACGCGTACCCAACCCCAGTTTCGCCCTGACTGCTCGCCGGCAATGAATCCTTTTTCGCACAGCGCAACGCGTATGCCCTGACGAGCCAGAAACCAGGCTGTCGATACGCCCACAATGCCGCCGCCAATAATGACGATATCGGCGGCCTCCGGGCACGTTGCAGGCGGTTCGAGAATGCCGCTCCAGGTGGCTGAAACCAGATCCGCTGTCATAGGGGTACTCACTCGTCTTGCTGCTGCAAACCCTTATACGCCCGGTGAACCAGGAAGCAACCATCATCTTCCCAATAAGCGGTTGGTAGTATACCGTTGCAGCAACTGCAGTCGGCGCGTGCATGCCCGCCTGGCTGGCAGATCAATACGAGCAACGACGAGATCCCATGAAAACAGCAATATCCCTGTTGGCACTTTTTTCCTTAATAGCCGGCGGCTGCAGTACTCCGGAAACCCTGCTGCGAAAGAGTGCCGATGCGCCCTCTGCCGATACGTTGTCGGGGCGATGGATCATGCTGGAAGACATCGATAGCGCAAAGCGCGACCTGGATCGCGCGATTCGTGCCACCAATGATGTGAATGACAAACGAGAGGCCCGCCGCTTCAATTCGGCCCAGGAGAAAGGCAGGCCGGCACCGCGGCCCGCGGTGGGCGGTTTGGTTCATGTGTTTCTGAAAAACGGCAAGCGACTTAAAATCACCCAGACCGAAACGGCTTTGTTCATCAGTTTCGACCGATCCATTGTGGAGGAATATGGCTTCGGCGAGTCCCGTACGATCAGCGTTGGCGCTGTCCAGGCGCAGCGTGTATCGGGTTGGGATGGTGAGCAATATGTGATCGAGACGCTGGACAAGGAGCGAATGAAGTTAACGGAGCGTTATCACTTGCTCAATAATGGCACGCGCCTGCGTCGCCAGATTATTTTTCGTAGCAAGAAAGGTGAAGAAGTGATTAATTTCCAGACCTTTGCACGCGACGACAGCACGTGAAACAGGGGGGGTGCATCTGAGCGTAACCCGGCGGGATGAAAGGCACGACCGAACACACACCCCCCTATACTTTGATCTTTGCTGCTATTACTTTTCTATTTCAAATCGAAAACGGTTGCGCAGGCCGACGGTAGCAACCGGAATACCGTCAACAACGCGGGACTTGAAGCGAAATCGATAGACTGCTGCGATAGCGGCTTTTTCAAAAATGCCATGGGATGATTCGACAACGATGACGTTAATCACTGCGCCTTCCGGGGTGACGTCGAATGCCACGGTGACAAAGCCTTCAATATTTTGTGTCAATGCCCGCACCGGGTAAGTGGGCCGCACTCTCACGATATTGATGAGCGGTCCGTCGGTGAAGGAATGTGCCTGCCTGTACAGCTTATAATCTTGCGGGTTTTGCACCACAACCGGCACACCGATAGAACCTGACGACGCGCTCGATGTCGGCGCCTTGTTTGTCGGCGGTATTGGCGGTGGCGGTGGTGGCTCAATGCGCTCGTCCAGCAGCGGCAGGGAATCTTTTGCCTGGGGAAGTATCCAGCTCAGATTGGGGGCTTTAATCGGATAGGTTCTGACGGCATTGCCGGTGTCGATCAGGATGTGCATCAGGTACAACAAACCGAATGTCATGGTCACGCCGAGCGATGCAGATGTCAGGTAACGTGTCATCATTCTTATCTCCTCGTATGCGTCTCGCAATGCCGAGACTCCCCGCCGAAATACCTTGAGCCACGAGGTATAGTGTATATGCCTTGAACTACGATGTATATATTGACATACCTTGAATCACGATGTATCGTGAATCGTTGTATCATTGACGGAGAAACCCTTGGCTCAATCGAATCCCCCCTTCATGAGCGGTGTGCCCGAGCTACTGCTGCTACGGCAACTCGATGTCGAGGAAATGTACGGCTACGAACTGGTGAAAAAAATACGCCACGTTACCGGCGAAACCATTTCACTCGGCGAGGGAGTTATCTATCCGGTGTTGCACGGCCTCGAGCAAAGCGGGGCATTGAAAGCGCGGCGCAAGAAAGTCGCAGGACGCACACGAGTGTATTATTCTGTTACAGCGAAGGGTCGTAAACGCCTGGGAAAGTTGCAGCACGAATGGCACCGAATTCAATCAGGAATCAGTGCCGCACTAGGAGCATGAAGCCATGCTTGAAGCCGATTTCGAGAACCTGCATTGTCACTTGCTGAATGCAGGTGTGTCTCCCCGCTTCGTACGGCGCACACTCACTGAACTGCGGGATCACTATGATGATCTCAAGCTCGATATTGTCGGCCAGGGCGTGTCCGTTCAGGAGGCCGCGCACATTGCCGGCCGCCAGCTTGGCAAGTTCGAAGTGATCGCCGCACACGTGACCAGCAGAAAAGAATTGCGCCGCTGGAGCTACCGGTATCCGTTGATGGGTCGACTTGCGCTGCCCATCCTGTGCGTGGCGGCACTGCCCATCGCACCTCTCATGGCTGGCGCCAACCACGCCCAGGCACTCGTTCGGTGGGGGGCAATTCTGATGCTCAGCGGGTTCATAACGGCCAGCCTGTTCCTGGCGATGCAACTCTCGATATCTTTGGGCTGATTACCGCCCAGACTCTGCATCCAAAGGTGTGTAATGGGTCAGAATCGCCTGGACTCGCCGTTTACCGTCACGATGTTGCTCGATCAGGACCGGTAAGTAGCCTAATTCCTCGGCACACCAAAGAGTGCTTACGCGCGACGAGTTTTTGGCCCGATGTTGGATACCGATGGCCTCAAAAATACCAAACGGTGTCTTGATCGTTTTGGTGCCGATGTTACTCACCTGCAGTTGTTTGAGTTTGTCGCCGTCCAGCAGGGCATAGTCGCCACTCGTCACCCCGTTTAGCAGTTTGTGCATCAGTTCATATTGAATCGACACGCGGTCGTGAACCTCGCCCTCAAATTCAAAAATAAAGTCCTGATCGTTAATCTTGCCGCTGACCACATCATTGACCCAGTCGAATTTGAACGTCATGAACTTGTCTTTTTTTGACAACGTATCCGACGAGTCGTAACGCAGCGGCCGAATGCCACCCGCATCAACGGTGAATTCCGAGCGTTCCTCGATGGATCCGTGCATGAACAAACTGGCGAAACCTGCGGGTTTAATGACTGATTTCGCGGCGAAACCGTTTTCGGTCTCGGTTACGGTCGTTCGCAACGTGCCGCCAAGGATGCTGATCCTGAGCTTGTAAAAGGCCTCATGGGCTACGATGGATCGTTGTGCCAGTGCTGCCTGACTGATCAGTGTTGCCATGGTGACTGTGCACATAAACACGACAAAGCGGACATTGTGCCGACGTTCTGGCATGGGCAATTTATCCCTTGTTGACTCGCAATGCCTCTTCAGACCGTTCCATGAGCGACATTACTGCATCCTGCATGTGCTTTCTTTGTCTCTCGAGCACCTCCATGGAGCTCCCTACCGGAACAAGTCGTGGCTCGCCAACCGCGAGTACGATGCGTGCGAATGGCTTGGGTATCATGAAATTGTCCCATCGCTTGAGGTACCAGGCTCTGTCAGCCGCACAAGCAATGGGGATCATCGCTGCCGAACCGACGCTGGCCATCAGAACGACGCCCAGTTTGAATTCGTATTTCGGACCGAGGGGGCCGTCTGCCGCGGTGACAATCGAGACCCCTTTTTTCATGACGGCATGTATGTCCCGCATCGCCAGGGCCCCGGTCCGCTTGGCGGATCCTCGTATCACCTCGGCACCCCAGGATCGGGCGATCCTGGCCGGTACTTCGCCATCGACCGAGGGGGAAACGATAAAGCCGGCCTTAAATCCCCGTCGCATCCAGCTATGCAGCATTTGCAGGCACAGCACCGTGTGCTGATGCCAGTAACACGGCGCATACGTCTTGCCGTCAGCCAGTAATCGTTCAACCACATCGTCGCCGATCAGCTTCTCGATCCGGTAGCTCCACCAGAACACCTGCAATACCGCCAACAGCAACGGCAAGCCGACAAAGTAATAGACACGCCTGCCGATCGACATGCGGCGCTTGCCGACGAACCCGCGACGGGATTCGACATCATCGAAGTCAATTTTACTTTTCTTGTCTGTCATGCAGGCAAACCGGAACGGAGTTCTACTTTACGTTGCTCGAGATCCACAACGCCGAAGCTGGATATGTTGCAGCCAAGATACGAGTTCACGAATAGATCGGAGGTTCCTTAGTTTGCAGTATCAGTCCGCTGCCGGTCAATGTAATATTAGCGCTGCTTTCAATCCTCATCCCGCCACAGCCTGCCGCCTTAATGACTTCATCGAGCACTCCTTTGCGTCTGCCTCCCGGTCCGGATGAGGCCATTCGAATCGATGTCAATCCAGAAACACTCGATGCCCTGCTCACACTGCAGCGCGAGTACGGCAACATGGTGGCAATTACGACGCCAAGGGGACGCCTGGTGTATTTCATCAACGATCCGGACGAAGTGCGGCGGATCCTCGTTCGCCGACAGGCCAGCTATGGCAAGGGTCCGGGATTTGCCCGCGTCAGAATGCTGCTGGGCAATGGCATCATTGTCAGCGACGGTGATACCTGGCGACGCGCCAGGACCATGATCCAGCCCGCGTTCTCCCGCCAAAGTGTGCACAGGCTTATCGAGCAGATGATTCTTTGCAGCAGGAAGAGGGCAGGGCGCTGGCGTGATGTCGTCGCCGCCAACGGGGTGCTGAACATAACGCGTGAGATGAATGAATTCGCACTCGAATTAATCTTGCGATCCATATTCGGCACGGATTATGAGACGCATATCGTGAGCAACGGCAGCAATCCTTTTGCGTTTCTCAGCGATGACTCGGCGCGCGATTTAGGCATCGTGCTGAAAATGCGTAACTTGAGAAACCTCCTGCTCGAAATTGTAACTGCACGACGTCGATCTGAGCCTCATGACGCATTCGACCTGCTCTCAATGATTATGAGCGCCACCGACAAGAGCGGTGAAGGATTTTCGGACGCGGAATTGATCGACGAATTGATTACACTGATTGTCGCCGGCTATGAAACATCGGCCGGCACGCTCAACTGGGCATGGTCGTTGCTTGCGGCTCATCCGCAAGCGGAAGAGCAACTGCTCAGGGAGGCGCGAACCCTGCTGCCGAACGAAGACTCGATCACCTTTGAGTCGGTCGGAGATATGCAGTACGCACAGCAACTGATTGAGGAAACATTGCGTTTGTACCCGCCGGTCTGGATTTTTTCGAGGCAATCGCTGCAAGACGATTCCCTCACGGATTTCGATGTCCCTGCCGGTACGGAAATCTTTTTCTCACCCTACATCCTGCATCGAACCGAGGAGTTTTGGCCGGATCCCGAACGCTTTGACCCGTCGCGATTCGGGCCGCAGGGAAAATACCAGAAGGGAAACCGGCCGTACTTCCCGTTCTCGCTGGGTCCGAGACGATGCCTCGGTGAGTATTTTTCGTTCCTGGAGATGAAAATCCATCTTGGATATCTGGTCCAGCGCTTTCACATGGAAACGGAGAGCGCAGTATTTCCGGGGCTGGATCTTGGTATCAATCTGCGCTCGCGAAATGACATTATCTTGCGGCCATCTGTGCAACAATTCGCCAAATGACTACGTACAAGACACTGATTGAGTTGCTGAATCACCGCCAGGACGCTGACAAGGTGATTCGATTCATCGCCGGGACAGACGACGAATCTCAACTCAGTTTCGCTGATCTGCGCACTCGTGCGCTGCATTTTCTGGGGGCTCTTCAGGACCGCGGCATGCAAGCGGGTGATGAACTCATCATCCTGAGTGGATCGAATGAGCGCTTCCTGATTGCCTTTTGGGCGGCCATTCTCGGTGGCATCCTGCCAATCCCAATTGCCGTCGGCATTAACGACGAGCAGCGACTGAAGATATTTCGCATCGCGGCACAATTGAAGAATCCGACACTATTCACCGACGAGGCGCTGCAGGAACGCCTCAAGACGTTTGCGTCGGTGCAAGGACTGTCTTACGCAAATTCACTGCTTGACCGAAAGTGCGTGACGGATATTGATAACCCGGCGGGTCACGACGGGACTGTGCAACACCGCGAACCCGATGACCTGGCATTCATTCAATATTCTTCAGGATCAACCAGTGACCCGAAAGGTGTTTGCCTGACGCATCGCAACCTGACAACAACACTTGAGTCGATGGTGAGTGGCCTTGAGCTGGATGAAAACGACAGTGCGCTGAGCTGGATGCCGCTGACCCATGATATGGGGCTCATCGGCTATCACCTGACGTTTTTTGCTTCGGGCCTCAATCACACGATAATGGATACGAGTCTCTTCGTTCGCAGGCCATTGTTGTGGCTGTCCAAAGTCAGTGAATTAGGGGCTACCGTGCTGTGTTCGCCCAACTTTGGCTACAAACATTATTTGAAGATGTTCAATCGGAAGCCGCCACCGGACATGGATCTATCCTGTGTGCGCCTGTTGCTCAATGGTGCAGAGCCGATATCGGCGCCCTTGTGCGAGGAGTTCCTCGATGCGATGGCACCTTTCGGTCTCAAACGCTCTGCCATGTTTCCTGTGTACGGACTGGCTGAGGCAACCCTGGCGGTTTCCTTTCCGGAGGTTGGCAAGGAATTCACCTGGATCCTGGTCAAACGCCACAGTCTCCGCATCGGTGAACCATACGTGTCGACCCATGCCGAGGACAACGACGCGGTCGGCTTCGTCAAGTTGGGCACAGCCATCAAAAACTGCGAGTACCGCATTGTCGACAACGACGACGTGAAACTGGCCGACGGCTGCGTTGGCAACATTCAGATCCACGGTGAAAATATTACCAAGGGTCTTTACCAGGACCCGGACGCCACCCGGGAATTATTTACCGATGACGGCTGGCTCAGGACCGGTGACTGCGGTATTTGCGCAGAGGGCGAACTGGTCATCACCGGACGGGCCAAGGACATCATCATTGTCAATGGGCAAAATTACTACCCGCACGACATCGAGGAGGTTGTTGCCAAACTGGAAGGGCTCGAACTGGGCAAAGTCGTTGTTACCGGCGCCATACCGTCGCCAACCGAAGTCGAAGAAATCCTGGTCTTTATACTGTATCGGAAAGATCTGCCATCTTTTCGTGAACTAGTGATCAGAATACGCGATATAGTAGGGACTCAGGCAGGGCTTGAGGTCGATCGTGTCATCCCAGTGACGCGCATTCCCAAGACAACCAGTGGCAAGGTGCAACGAGCGAAACTCACCCTGGAATACCTCGACGGGGATTTTGACGACGTGTTGCAGCAACTCAAGCAACTTCCAAAGCCGTCAAGCCCGCCGGTCATAGAAGCGGTCAGTGATCCTTTGGTCGGAGATTTGCTGGCCATTTGCGCCGAATTTTCGCGTGATCGAAATATTGACCCTGACGACAACTTGTTCGAGGTGGGTATCAGCTCACTCACTCTGACGGAGATCATGCTGGCAGTTGAAGAAAAATTTCCCGGAATGATTGATATCAACGATCTTTTCGAGCACCCGACAATCGGTGAACTGTCTGCTTTTCTCAGCAGGAAATCGTGACACACTTATAGGAACGCACGACATGGCATTTACATCGATCGCGGGCACCGGTGGTTACCTTCCCAAACGAGTTATGCATAACAGGGAATTCGAGGCCCTGATCAATACGTCTGACGAGTGGATCCGGGAACGCACCGGCATCAAGAGGCGGCACATCGCGGCCGACGATGAAACCACGTCGGATATGGCATTTGCAGCGGCAAACCGAGCCATCGACGCAGCCGCCATCAGCAACGCGGATATCGACCTGATCATCATTGCGACGACCACGCCTGACAAAGTGTTTCCCAGCACGGCCTGCATTCTTCAGCGTCGGCTGGGGATCCATAACATGCCCGCGTTTGACATCCACGCCGCATGTGCGGGATTTATGTATGGCCTGGATGTCGCTGACCGCTTTATCCGCACCGGAGGCGCTGCCTGCATTTTGCTCGTGGGTGCGGACACTTATTCACGGATCATTGACTGGAATGACAGATCGACTTGCGTGCTGTTCGGCGACGGTGCCGGAGCCGTGATCCTTAAAACGAGTGACGAGCCCGGAGTCATGTCAACACACATTTATGCCGACGGTGAATACGAGGAACTGTTGCACGTGCCTGCGGGTATTTCGTCAGGCTATGATCTGGTCAAAGCACAGGCCGCTTTCATCCAGATGAAAGGCAATGAAATTTTCAAGAAAGCCGTCAGTACCCTGGGTTCGATTGCGCAAGAGACGCTCGACGCCAACAATCTCGACAAGCACGATCTCGACTGGCTCGTGCCGCACCAGGCGAACCTGCGCATCATCAAGGCCGCTGCCAGGAAGCTCGATCTGCCACTGGAGAAGACCATCGTTACCGTGGACGAGCATGCCAATACGTCAAGCGCGTCCATCCCCCTGGCACTGGACGTCGCTGTCCGGGACGGTCGTATCAAACGTGGCAATTTATTGCTGCTCGAGGCCTTCGGTGAGCGGATAAATCGGCAGCAATTCGCTGGCCGGCTGCGGCTCGCGTCGTTCGCCAGACCAAGGTCTACACGGATCTCCCCGCCACCCCCATCTGGTTCGAGACCTCCAACGCGCTGGTCGTGCTCAGCCTGCACGAGGACGTGGCGTCGCAGCTCATCTCCATGGGGGTCGTGGTCGTCTGGTCCCTGGGGACCGGTCTCCTCCTCTTCGGCGCCATCAAGCTCACCATGGGCCTGCGCGTCTCCCTTGAAATCTTGAGAGAAGCCGAGCAAGCGCTGGACGTGTTCGGGCATGCGACGCGCTTGCTCGAGGCTGGTCGTGAGTTGATGGTTCTCTTCCGAGCGAAGCCAGCCCCGGCAAAACCCCGCGTGGAGCCCTACGCGCCACTCATCGCCCGTCGTATTCGCGCCGCCACCGTGAATGATCTTGCCGCTGTAGAGCAAAGCCGAACCGGCGCGCATGACCGCGCGGCCCATCCGATCGGGTGTCGGTTCCTGAGCTAGATCCGTCCACAGATTGCTACCGGGCACCACGACCGTGGCTCCGTTCGCTTCGGTGAAGTCGGTCAGGGCGAAAAGCGCAGTAATGGTGATCTCCTGGGTCGGGTGCGCGGCGCTCGGCCAGTTGCCCTCGTCCCGGTGAAGCATTTGTGGCGTTTCATCGGGGCCAATGCAGATCAACTGCGCGGTGTTGAGCCAGTAGCCTTTGGGCTCGAGATAGTGATCCCCCATCGCCCGCAGAAGCGGGTCGCAGAGCAGCTGCGCCCAGGCATCCGAACGCCCCGCGAGCCCGGTGATGCGTTTGGTTTCCTGTCCGTGAAAGTCCTTCCAGAAGGGGTGGGCAGCGTCATCGGAGCCAGGCGCGTGCGTCCCCACCAAGGGCATCAATTGGTCGCAGAGCTGGGCAAACAAATCTTTGGAAATGAAGTCATCGACGATGACCCCACCCTCCGCATCGATCGCTTCCCAGACCTTGTCGGGTGAGGCGCTTCGGTCGAGATGCTGTAGTTCGGGCATGGGGAGGTCTCCGGGTAGTGGGTACTGCGGGTTGGCGCCACGTCGGCTTCAAGCTTGAAGAATCAATCGAGTCCGTGCAAGCCTTGACGCTCCGGTACTGAGAAGTCAGCCCCGCAAGCTCAATTCGCTGTCGATACGCGTTCTCGCGCCCCTAGCTGGCCAGCGCTTTCCAAAATTTGCAGGCTGATTGCAATTTGCAATCAAGATCCCGTCCACCGGCTCCGAAGCAAAGCGGCAATCCGAGCTTTCGAACTCGGGTGTTGGGACGGTCCAGCGCGACCCTCCCCAGCAGGAGGCGATGCGATGCGCGATTGGCCGATCTACGTCGTGATACCCGCCCTCGATGAGGAAGCTTCGCCTCCCCACGTACTCTCGGACCTGAACGCGCTCGCACTGGATCTGGCCGAGGTCATCGTGGTCGACAATGGCAGCTTGGACCGCACCCCCGAGGTCGCTCGCGCGGGTGGCGCAAACCTGCTCTACGAACCGCAGCGCGGCTACGGCGCTGCTTGCCAGCTG
>JADFNG010000007.1 GCA_022563505.1 Pseudomonadota bacterium
GTAGTTTTTCGCGCTGGTCAAATCATCGGTCATTGTTGCGGGTGCGGCGCTCAGCAGGTATTCGACCAGCCCACCTTCTGACGGCAGTCCCTGACGTCGCAAATCATTAACGAAGTCTTTTTCATACCACTTGAAGATGTCTGAGAGAATGATGCGACGATTGGCGTGGTCAATGGCGACATTCTTTTGATCGCTGATAAATTCGATGGTGGCACTCGCCAGGAACGGTTCAAGATCGTCGCCGGCCGGCAGCTCAGGGCGCATAATCGGACAACTTTCGCTGGCACAATTGAGTACGAAGTGAATGCGGGGATCACGGTAGGTGGTTCTGATGACATTATTCTCGACGGCATACAAACTCATTGCTTCGCCGCCAAACAAAAATCGCTGCCGCCAGAAAAAACCGAATCCTTTGATGATTTCAATGGGCGCCTTGAGATTGGTGACGCTTTCCAGAGGCCAGTGGTGCAAAACATTGCGCACGACATACGCATTGTAGGCGTACAACCAGTAGGCAAGCTGGTCGCTCTTTTTCGCAAAGCGGGCCGGTGAATTTACAGGGCTGTATGCTGCAACGGCAGCCAGGTAGCCGTCGAGCTGGCGTAAATGGGTTTCGTTTGAGTGCCAACGTCCATAGTCAACGCGACCCTCATCGTCCACGTACGTGTGTAACAGGGATTCGAACGTGGCATGTGAAAAGCCCTCAGACGGAAAGTCCTGCGGCACTTTTGCATCGATCGTGATGAGTTGCGGCCGGTTTACGATGAAGAAGATGGCTGCTGCGGCAAAAAGGAGCCCCACAAACAGTAGTAAATACGTCATTGCTCCAGGTCGCCTCGGTGTTGCTGAATGTTCGCTATGCATACCTCTAACAGACCTCATCAGTCAGAAAAATATTACGACCGTAGCCGAACGCCTGACACACAAGCAGGTCGACTTTAACAATATCGGCGTTACTATGAGGCAGGCTTTTACGGATAACCGCTATGCATGACCGTAGCTCGCAGTGGCTGATCCCACTCATCCTGACGGGCGCTGCTGCTGCTGCGCTCTGGTACTACTGGTATCAGGCCAATACACCCACCCGCCCTGCAGCAGTTCCTGCCCCGCCGCCGGTCGTGCAGGAACTTGCGGCGACGGGACCGCGCTATCCGTTGCCGCAAACGATGCCGGGTTTAAGCGAACGGGAAAACTTGCCGGCGTTACCGCCGTTGGATCAGAGTGATGCGTACTTCAGGCTGGATTTGGTCGGGCTGTTCGGCAGCGGTATCACCGAGCTGCTTGTCGATACGGCGGTCATCGAGAAAATTGTCGCAACCATCGACAATTTGCCACGCGATCATGTTGCCGAGCGCATCCGCCCGCTTGGCGGTGTTGTCGGGCCGTACCTGGCGGATGGCCAGGACGGCAGCGGGCAGTACACGGTCAATGCCGCCAACCACCAACGTTACGATTTCCTGGTGACCCTTCTGGGCAATGCGGATCTGGTGGCGCTGGTTGAAGTGTATCGACGGTTTTATCCGCTGTTTCAGGACGCCTATGCGGGTCTGGGTTATCCGCACGGGTATTTCAACGATCGTGCGGTCGAGGTGATTGATCACCTGCTGGAAACACCCGAAGTGAGGGAGTCCCTTGAGCTGGTGAGGCCGCATGTGCTTTATGAGTATGCGGATCCGCAACTTGAAGCCTTGTCGAGTGGACAAAAATTGTTGCTGCGAATCGGCAATGAGCATGCGCTACGGGTCAAGCAGTTCCTGGAGGAACTCCGTGTACTCATCATCGAGCCGGCCGCGTAAGGCAAATATCGATTCATAAAAGAACACCACCAATAACCCTGTCCCCGGGCTGACAGCCGGGGCCAGGTGGCCGTCAATCAGGAGGAAAGGAATGCAACATTTATTGCTCGCAGCGGTGCTGGTCAGCATTGCCGGTGCGGCTGGCGCCGAGGAGATATTGGGATTTAATGCGGCTGAATCTGAGGCGCAGCGAAGTCTCGAAGCCGATTTCGATGCGCAGCTGAGCAAGCAGGACATGGATGCCTGGCTAAAGAAATTTTCAGTCAGGCCACATCACGTTGGTTCGACCGCAGGCAAAGAGAACGCGATGCTCATTGCCGATATGTTCCGGTCATGGGGCTACGATGTGGAGATTGCGGAATACGAGATTCTGCTGCCAACACCGATCACTCGCGAACTGGAACTCGTCGCTCCGTCGAGCTTCACCGCATCGCTTGAGGAGGATTCGCTGCCAGAGGATGCAAGCACTTCCGTAAGAGATGAATTGTTGCCGCCGTATAACGCCTTTTCCATTGATGGCGATGTCGAAGCGGAGCTGGTGTTTGTCAATTATGGCAGGCCCGAAGATTACGAGATTCTCGAGCGCCACGGTATTGATGTTGTTGGCAAGATCGCCATCGCCAAATACGGCAAAACGTGGCGCGGTATCAAACCAAAACTGGCCGGCGAGAAGGGCGCCATTGCTACGATTATTTACTCGGATCCGGCAGATGACGGATATGGCGCCGGTGATGTGTATCCCAAGGGGCCGTTCAAGCATGCAAGCGCCGTGCAACGTGGCTCGGTGATGGATATGCCGACCTACCCGGGTGACGTTCTGACACCGGGAATTGGTGCAACCAAGCGCGCCAAGCGCCTCAGAATCAAAGATGCCGAAACCATTACGAAGATTCCCGTGTTGCCGATTTCAGAGCGCGATGCGTTGCCGCTGCTTGCGGCGATGGAGGGTGCGGTGGTGCCACCGGAGTGGCGCGGCGGTTTTCCGATTACCTATCATCTTGGACCCGGTCCGGCACGTGTTCACCTGAAGGTGAAATTCAACTGGGAAACGGTGACGGCGTACAACGTCATTGCGACACTCAAGGGGAGTGATTTTCCGGATGAATGGGTCATACGCGGCAATCATCACGATGGCTGGAATCACGGTGCGGCCGATCCGTTGTCTGGCCTGGTGGCTCTGCTGGCCGAAGCACGTTCGGTCGCAGAGCTTGCGAAAGCCGGTCATGCGCCCAAGCGCACGATTATCTATGCGGCCTGGGACGCCGAAGAGCCGGGTCTCATCGGCTCGACAGAGTGGGTCGAACATCACGCGCGTGATCTGAAGAAACATGCGGTTGCCTATTTGAACACGGATGGCAACAGCCGCGGTTTTATCAGCATCGGTGGAAGCCACGTGCTGGAGCGCTTCTTCAATCAGATCATGGCTGACGTGCGGGATCCGCGCATGGATATTTCACTGCAAGATCGCCGGCGTGCCTTGCTGAAGCTCAATGCAAAAACAGACAGAGAGAAAGACGAAGCCCGCAATCGTGCTGACCTTAGAATCTATCCGCTGGGATCGGGATCCGACTACACGCCGTTCCTGCAACATCTCGGCATTGCTTCAGCGAATATGGGCTTCAGCGGCGAAGGGGCAGGCGGTAGCTACCACACCCTGTACGACACCTACGAACATTATTCGACCTGGCGAGATCCCGGTCTTGTGTACGGCGAAGTGCTTGCGCAGGTTGCAGGACGGGCGACGTTGCGGCTTGCGAATGCACCGCGATTGCCGTTCGAGTTCAAAGGGCTTGCAGACAATATTCGTCTTTATATCACGGAACTCGAAGAACTGGCGGATAAGAGGCGCAAGGACATTGAGCTCAGGAACGCGCTGATTGACGACGGTACCTATGCGGCGGCGCTGGATCCAACCAAGACGCTGGGGCCTCCGAAGCGCGAGGAATCAGTACCACACTTCAATTTCGCGCCGCTCAAGAACGCAATGGATCGATTGCAAAATGCGGCCGATGCGTATCATGAAACAGTCGCAGCGGGGGCGGCTCCATCTCCTGAGGTCAATGAAATGCTCTACAGCAGCGAGCGCCTGCTCACCCGGGATGCCGGCCTGCGCGGCCGGACCTGGTACAAACACCACATCTATGCGCCGGGTTTCTATACGGGTTACGGCGTTAAGACCATCCCGGGTGTGCGCGAAGCGATTGAGCAACGTGAATACGATGCGGTGCAGGAACAAGTCGAGCTGGCGGCGCGAGTCATCGACCGTATGTCGCAGCGGATCGAGTCCATTGTTGCTATGGAAGCGAACTGACAAGGATACTGTTATGAGGAAATTCATTGCACGCGCCATTGTGTTTACCGCCATCCTGTCTTTTTCGGTCTTGCTGCGTGCTCACCTGTTGCCGGAGGTGCCGGAGGGTGCGCAGGCGGTGACACTGGGTGGCATGCCATTGTTTGCCGCGAAGCCGAGCGAGGGAGCATTGGAAAAACTCGCCCAGGCGCGAGCTGACTATGCGGCCGATGCGGACGATGCGGACAATATTATCTGGTACGCGCGTCGCACTGCGTACACGGGTGACTATCGTGGTGCGATTGAGATATTCAGTGAAGGCATTGAGAAGCATCCCGGCGATGCCAGAATGTATCGGCATCGCGGTCACCGCTACATATCCATTCGCGAGTTTGACCGTGCCATCGCCGACCTGAAAAAGGCTGCGGAATTGATCGCTGGTACCGAAAATGAGACGGAGCCCGATGGCCTGCCCAATGCCCGGGGCATTCCCATCAGCAGTTTGCACGGCAATACGTGGTATCACCTGGGCCTGGCTTATTTCCTGAAGCACGACTGGGAGAACGCCTACCGCGCGTATGAGAACGGCTTCAATGCGGCCCGCAATGTTGACAACAAGGTGTCTACAACACACTGGCGCTACACCATTCTCCGCCGCATGGGCAGAAACGAGGATGCGGAGAGAGTGCTCGATGCGATAACGGCTGATATGGACATTATCGAAAATACGAGTTATCACCGACTGTGCCTGTTTTACAAAGGCGAGCTGTCTCTCGAAGAGATGATGGCTGACGTAACGGACAGTCCATCCGGCGCATCTGCCGCGTACGGCGTGGCGAGCTGGCATTACTCGAATGGCGATATGGAGAAGGCCCGGCAGCAATTCGAGGCGCTGACCGCGACCAGCGGTTGGTCGAGTTTCGGTTATATTGCTGCGGAAGTTGATCTTGCAACAATGTAGATACGAGTGGGGATGCATAAATTTGTGGGGTCGCGCCTCAGGCGACGCTCCTACACATGTCTATTGGCACCGCTGTAGGAGCGGGACCTGACCCGCGACCGCGCTGAGCCTGATCGCAGACGATCAGGCTAGGAATTCTCCTTCGCTTTGCGGCTAAAACGCCGTGCAATAGAGGCGGCACCGCCTGCAGTGAAAGCACGCAAATAGCGCGTTGACAGCACGGCGCCGACTTGGCGATACACAACAAACAGGCCGCTACCGATGATAACCAGGCCGCCGGCGATCACCCAGCGATCCGGAACTTCTCCCCAGATCCAGTAGCCGGCGGCGGCGGCTCCGATCAGCGCGCTGTATTCAAACGGTGCCAGTACCGCCGGCGAGGCGCGACGATAACCGCCGATAATGCCGACCCATGCGGCGGCGGAGCATATTCCGGCGAGCACGAAAAAGAACCATCCAGACGCCGTGGGCAGCACATAATTTCCCGGAATGAGAAAAGAGGCAATCAGGAACGGGCCCAGAATGACGTAGACCGTCATGGATAGTGTCGTCTCCGTCGCAGCGAGCTTGCGCGCCGTAATTGCGAGGCCCGCATAAGCGACGGCGGCGGCCAGCACGGCAAGTGATGCAGGGGAAAGCAATCCGGAGCCCGGACGAAGGATAATCAGGACACCGGCGAAACCCAACATGACCGCTGTCCATCGACGCCAGCCGACGTGCTCGCCGAGGATGGGAACCGACAGCGCCGTGACGACAAGCGGGGCGGTAAAGGCGAGTGTCAGAGCATTCACCAGGGGCATTTTTGAAAGCCCGTAAAAGAAACCAAACATGGCGATCGATGCCAGACCGGTGCGCAAAAGGTGCCATTTCCAGCGTTTGGTTTTCAGACCGTTCCAGCCGCCGTACCAGCGGGCAATCAGGATAAAGACCAGGAAACCAAAAATGCTGCGGAGAAAGACGAACTGCACGAGCGAATAGTCGGCAAGCAACCACTTGGCGCAGAGATCCAGACTCAATCCGGCAGTGATGCCAAACATCAGGTAGCCGACGGCTATGCTAAAGGAATCTTGTGGCGGTGTATGTACGGTCACTGCGGGTCTCGCCGGTATGCAATAAGTATCAACAACGTCATTCAGTTGACGTTCACAAATCTCTTGCATTAGTTCAGCTTCGATTCATCGCTGCTGGCTTCTAATGGTGTCAAGACAAACGCATTGTGCGCGAGGGGCAGACACCATGTCTAGAAAAACCAGTCAAAGCGAATATCGAATCTCACAAATGGTCATTGCCGTTGTTTTCCTGCTGCTGATCAGCATGCTTGGCATCGTCACCGCGGCAGCCGAGACTGAAGTTCGAGTGTCAAAATCACTGCATTACTCTGCCGGCGGGCGCGATAGAACACAGACCCCAACGGAGACCGTCGATCAGTATGCGCCGCTTGAGGTTGACGGCATTCGTGGCAAGTCATCGGGATCGGTGACGAGTGGCAAGATCGGTTCTTCCGTCACGACCAGCCAGGCGGCTTCAGCCGACTTCTGGTTTTACTCGGCGGACGTCATATTGTTCGGTGACGATGACCGCGACGGATATTTCTACGGCATTGACCTGTTATTTGACGTGGATACGATCTGGTCCGCCGTGGATGTCTACGCAGTTACCTACCTGAGTTACGAGGGCGGTCCCTGGAACGAGTATGCGGCGACCGAAGACTTCACCCTTTTCGACAGCAGCGCCGATGACGACTACAACATCGTTACCGAACTGGAATCAGGGTACCCGACCGGCAGCTACGACCTGCTTATCGAAATTTTCGATGCAGAAACCGGCGAATTCCTGGTGGGGTTTGGTCCGGAGGACACCTCGGATCTTGGCTTCCTGCCACTGGAAGACTTCAATCGTGACGCGCCGATTTCTGTTGTGCCCATCGCGACCAGCCACGGGCATGGTGGTGGTTCGATCGGCATTTGGATGCTGTTGGGATTGCTGCTGGCTCGACTGTCTCGCCGGTCGCCGAAAGCTCCCGTCTAACGAGAAGCTGCAACAGTTATTCTCTCGGCACTCCTGTTCTAACGCGCTAGCGGCGTAATTTCGTCTCTTTATAGCAGTTTTTTCGTTCTTCTTACGTTACTCGGCCCGCTGGCAATCGCTATGTTGATGCTCCTGCGTCGATATGTTGTCGATTCATACAAGGTTGGCCGCAGATTGCGACGCAAAGCCATGGCTCCATGCCTCGTCCGGCGCCTCCGGGAAAGAACCTGCCGGCGGAGCCCTCGAGCAATAGGGCCCACTTACCATCCTCATACCAGGAGGAAAAGCATGAAAGGAATAAGTTTCACGGCAATGGTCGCGTTGGCGTTCGTCACGCTTCTGGGGGGCTGCAGTAACGATAGCAGTCCGGTTATCCAGCCACCACCACCACCACCACCACCACCTCCTGCGTTGTCCTGGGATCAGGCCAACTGGGATGAAGCTAACTGGCAATAACCTGCCATTGAGGCGCTGCAAGAGCGGAGTCTCGATTAGACAAATAGACTAACGGAGTCAAGGTAATGACCAACTTGCAAAATAGAAAGATACTGCTCGCTATTTCGAGTCTTATGATGGCCTTCGGTGCCAACCTGTTCAGCGACAGTGCCAGCGCACAGGATCTGACCATCCCGAACGTGTTTTCCTCTGGCACACCCGCGGTAGCGGCTGAAGTGAATGAAAACTTCGATGCGGTAGTGGTGGCAGTGAACAGTGCGGCAGGACAGGCTTCAACAACAGATATATTCACTTTCATGCTGCCTGACGAAACACCGGCCGGAGGCGATGTAGTAGGTACTGCGGAATTGACCAGGACCGCTGCGGGCGTGAGACTAACAGCCAATACTACACTATTGGATGCCGGTAATGCCTACACGGTCTGGTGGATTATTTTCAACAATCCAGCCGCTTGTGACCCGGCTGGCTGCAGTGCCGCGGACTTTGGTACAGCCGAAGTCGAAGCCTCGGTAATGAATGCTACAGGACGGGTAGCCGACGCCAATGGTGAGGCAACGTTCGGTGCATTCCTCCCCGCCGGATTCATGCATACGAACCCGTCCAACGGAAACGGTCGGCAGTTGTTCGGTCCGGGCCTGCAGAACGCTGCTGGCGCGGAAATACACGTTGTCATTCGAAGTCATGGACCATTTTCCGGAAACATCGAGCAGCTCTCTACAGTCGCCGGTGATTGCATGAACGCTGCCAGCCCGTCCGGCTGCTACGATGCGCAGGCCATAATTTTCCCACTGCCAGCAATGCCTTAACCGGGAACAGCGACCAAACTAATGCGGCCAGTGGGTTCATTGGGTGGTCGACACACTCCACGGAACGCCCGCCTCGGCGGGCTTTCTTTCTACGGATTAAGGTCTGCTTTTCTAGTCGGGCATTGAAGTCAAACTCCCTGACTTCGCCGCGTGTGTCCGTAGACCAAAACACACAATTAGCCCGTTTGAGAAACCGCTGTCCCTTGTTGCCTGGCGGTACGCATTACCTTCCGTCCCCACGCCGATAAGGTATCAAAGTACGCATACAACGCCGGCACAACCAGCAGCGACACGATGGTTGAAAACGCCAGGCCGCCAATGATGGCGCGTGCCATCGGAAAGTACGGCGGTCCGTCACCCCCGACCTGGGTCGTGCCGACGGCGAGCGGCGCCAGCCCGACTATGGTCGTGGCAACCGTCATGAGAATCGGCCGTAATCGGTCGCGGCCCGCTTCGACGATGGCCTTGTTTCGAGCAACGCCGGCATTGCGCAAATTATTGATGTGATCGACGAGTACGATGCCATTGTTCACAACGACACCAATCAGAATCATGATGCCGATCGATGCCATGAAGGAGAAAGTAGTGCCGGTGGCGGCGAAGAAGAGAAAGACGCCGAAGACAGAAAACACTATTGATCCGAGGATGATGGCAAAGGGAAACAGGAGAGACTCGAACAGTGCTGCCATCACCAGGAAGATGCAGGCGATGCCGAGGAGAATGTTGGTTGCCATCATCTGCTGCGTTTCATCCTGGCGATCGAAACCGCGACCGAACTTCCATTTGTAGCCTGGCGGGAGTTGGAACTGGTCCATTAATTCTTTAACTATCGGCCGGACAGAGTCCAATGATGCGTCTTCTGCGATGTTGGCTGACAGGATGACCGCCGTCTGTCTGTCGGTACGGCGGATTGTGGCTGCCGAGAAGCCGACGCGGAAGTTGGCCACGGATCCGAGTGTGATGCGACGCCCGTCTTCGGTAAACAATGCCAATTCAGAGAGTTGTTCGATGGTTTGCTTGTCGCTGTCACGAAAGGCGAGACGAATTGCAATTTCGCCCGAATCGCCCCGGAATTCGCGCAGGTTACGGCCTCGCATGGCGGTCGATATCGATTCGGCGATTTCAGTGGCGGTGAGTCCGACTGCGGCGGCGCGTACACGGTCCACGGTCACCTGTATTTCCCTTTCGCCTGACTGGCCATCCGAACGCACGTCTTCGAGGTCGTCGATGCTGGAGAGAATACGTACAACTTCAACGGCTATCTCGTTCAGGCGTGATGTGGAGTCACCTGAAATCTGCAGACTGAATCCTTCACCGCCACCTTGCTGGTTGAAATCGAAACTCGGCTTGCCAATGGCGATGACGGGCAGGTTTTCCTTGATGCGCTCAATGACATCCCTGGTCGCCACTTTGGCGTCATCCTCTTCTGTGAGCAGAATGACACTTCCGGCAGTACCTTTCTCGTAGTAGCTGTAGACGGAGCGAATGTCGAATTCCTCCTGGTTGGCAAAGAGGTACTCTTCGATCGTATCGACGGCAGCTTCGACACGCTCCAGCGGATGCTGACCCTCAATGAAGTATTCTAGATACAGTCGTCGGCCAGCGTCTTGCGGGAAGGCATCGAACTTGACGAGATTGAGGATCAGCGGCGCAATGCCGATGACGCAAATCAGAACGATACCGCCGAACGTTTTCCAGGGGCTCCGCAGTATCCACTCAAGGCTTCTGACATAGCGCGTGGTGAGCCTGGACATGAGTGCGCCACTCCTGGCGGGCGGCGGTGCCTTAATTCGCGCTGCGAGCATGGGTACGAGTGTCTGTGCGATAAGCAGCGATGCGAGCAGGGCGACCATGATGGTTATGGATACGTGGGTCAGGAAAACAGTGATATCTGTTTGCGCGCCGAACATGAGGGGTGCGAATACGATAATGGTGGTGGCTGTGCCTGCGATCACGGCGAGACCGACTTCCTTGACGCCTTTGTAAGTGGCTTCAAAGGGGTTGTCGGGATCCAGTGCGCGCTGGTGGAAGACGCTTTCGGTGACCACCACCGCGTTGTCGACGAGCATGCCGACGGCAAGCATCAGGCCCATCATGGTCAACATGTTGAGGCTAAGACCGGCGAAGTAAAGCGCTCCCAGTGTGATCAGGAGGGAAAAGGGGATCGACACGATGACGATGAGGGTGGTGGTTATTTGCCGCAGGAACAGGTACAGCACGGCAATGGCCAGCAGAGCACCGATCAGTCCTGCACTGAGAAGGTCTGCCAGAGATTCCTTGACGTCGTCACCCTGGTTGTCCAGTGCGAATATCTTGATGCCCTGCATTTGCGGTAGTTTGCCGATCTCAACGACTTCTGCCATGACCCGATCGGTGACATCGACCATGTTGGCGCCAGTGGATTTGCTGACGGCGACGCCGATGGCATAGTTGCGATCCAGGTGCCGCCCGTAGTCTCTGTCGGGGCTGCGCATCTCAACATCGGCGATGTCACGCAGGCGGATATTCTTGTCATTAATGACGAGGTTTCGAACGTCGTCTATGGACTTGAACTCACCCTTGGGCCGGATGCTGAAACGCTGGCCATTGTCGGTAATGCGTCCCGCACTGACGGCAAAATTGCTGCGATCGAGAATATCCAGATCCTTGATGCTGATGCCGAGGGCTGCCATCTTGTCGGCATTGAGGAGTATGCGGATTTCCCGCGGATCCACGCCTTGCAGCGAGACTTGTGAAACCCCCTCTATACGTTCGATACGGCGTTTCAGGAGGCGGTCGAGCATTTCATAACTGGCCGCCAGATCCCGATCGCTGGAGATGCGTAACTGCAATATCGGTTGATCGCCGAGCGAGCCGGTAAAAATGAGAACGCGTCGAATATCGGCCGGTAGCTCGTGGCGAATACCATCGACTTTGGCTCGCGCCTCAATGCCTTTCACGCCCATGCTTTGATCCCAGCCAAACTGCAGAAAAATCTGCGACATATTGTCGGTTGATGAGGAAAACATGGTTTCGACGCCGGTGAGGGTGGCGAGCGCTTCCTCGACCGGGCGGGTAATCAGGCGCTCGATTTCTTCCGGCGTCGAACCCTGATACGGGATCTGGATGAAGATGCCTGGGAACTCAATGTCCGGAAATTTTTCCAGCGGCAGCAGGCGCGATGCGATCAAGCCGATGAGTGCCAGCGCGACGAAAAAAACGAAGGTCGTGATGGGTCGTCGCAGTGCAATTTCAGTGTGTATCATGGTCAGGATGGCGCGTTGACGGCCACGGCCTGGATCGACGGATTCGTGGTGGGCCATTTCTTGCGATCCAGGAGTGAATACACAACAGGAATTACCACGAGTGTCAGCAGCGTCGAGACCAGCAATCCGCCAATCACTGTGATAGCCATTGGTGTGCGCACTTCCGCACCTTCACCGAAACCAATTGCCATCGGCAACAAGCCTAACGCGGTGGTCAGCGTCGTCATCACAATGGGCCTGAGCCGGATACTGCCGGCTGCCATGATGGCGGCCGTCTTCTCCATGCCCTGTGCACGTAGCTGATTGATGAGGTCAACGAGAATAATGGCATTGTTGACGACGATTCCGGCCAGCATGATGACACCAACGAAAGCAATGACGTTGATTGTTGTGCCTGTCATGAACAGGGCAAGGACTGCACCGACCAGGGCAAGCGGGATGGTAAACAAAATGACCAGTGGGTGAAGCAGCGATTCGAACTGCGATGCCATGACCAGGTAGACGAGAAATACAGCCAGCGCCAACGCGAATTGCATTGACCTGAATGAGTCCTGCATTTCCTGGTTCTGCCCCGAGACCGATGCGGTTATGCCTGCAGGCATTGCGGTTTTATCGATAATCGCCTGTGCCACCACGACCGCCGCACCCAGGTCCCCGTACGCGATATTTGCCGAGATAATGGCAACTCTTTGCTGTGCAATGCGGCGAACTTCTGCCGGTCCTTGCGCGATTTGAATTTCAGCAACGGCCTCCAGTGTTACGGGGCGTTCCGCCGCCGGGTTGACGATCAGGTTTCTGATATCGTCGATGCTGGCATTTCGAGTGTCGACACTGCGCACCATCACATCAATTTTTTTGTCTTGCCAGGTATAGCGTGTTGCCAATTCGCCGCGAACGTTGGCAACCACACGGTCTGCGATGTCGCGGACCGTGAGGCCTAGCTGCGCGGCGCGCTCCTGGTCAAAAAGAATCTGAATTTCGGGGTTACCCTGCTCTATCGTCGATTTGATGTCAGTGAAGCGGCCGGATGCGGCCATCTTGCCGATGATGACCTGATTGGCATTAGCGAGTCCGGCCAGGTTGAAGCCGGCGATCTCAATCTGCAGCGGCGCGGCGAAGCTCATCAATGCCGGCCTGCTGAATTCGTATTGCACGCCCGGCAACTGCGACAGTTCCGCTCGCATGGCGTCCATGACAAGATTTTCGTCGGCGCGTCCGGCACCGGGCAGCAAGGCGATACTCAGTGTGCCGGTATTTTCGCCAGAGTCGACCGGGTTCGCATCGAGGCGATTACCGGTTCCGGCAACCGAGTAGCTGAGCGCTACATTGTCGATACGGTCCGCCACACTCTGCGCCGCCTGGATTGCGTCATCCGTTTTGCTCAGTGGAGTGCCGGGGGACAGTCGCAGATCGAGATTAAATTCGCCCTGCGACAGCTGCGGGATTAACTCCGTTCCCAGCCGCGGCACGAGTGACATCGTGGCGGCGAAAATCACAGCGGCTCCCAGGACGACGATGCCTCGGTGCCCCAGAGACCATGCGAGGATCGGCTCGTAGCGCGCAGCGACGATCTTGTACAGCCGCTGCAACACCCAGGTTGGAACCCACAGGATCACCCAGAAAACCCGTTTGACCCACATGAATATGAAAGCAAACGCGCGTACGACCCGCGCCATCAGTCTTGTGAACCAGCCAGCCGGCGTTTCCTCGACGCCCTCTTCCACGTATCGGGCTCCTGCACCGAGTGCCGCCAGCATCGGGATTAACGTTAATGCAACGATGAGAGAAAAAACCAGTGCAAAAGTTACGGTCAGTGCTTGATCCCGAAAGAGCTGGCCGGCAACGCCGCTGATGAAAACCATGGGAAAGAACACCGCGATCGTTGTCAGCGTTGAGGCGATCACAGCGGTGGAAACTTCGGCGGTGCCATTGCGCGCGGCATCCAGAGAGTTTTGTCCCTGTTCTTTTTTGCGCACGATATTCTCGAGCACGACAATCGCGTTATCCACCAACATACCCACCGCCAGCGCCACGCCACCGAGTGACATGATATTGAGTGACACATCGTTGCTGTACATCAGTAGAAAAGTGCCGATCACGGATACGGGAATGGCGATTGCGATAATGGCCGTTGCGCGTGAGTCACGCAGAAAACCGTACAGCACCATGATTGCCAGCAAGCCGCCGACAAACGCAGCGGAAGTCACCTGGCTTATTGCGGCACTGATGAACTTTGACTGATCGTAAATCTTTATCAGTTCAATATTGTCCGGAAGTGATTCCCGGATCTGCTCAAGACGTCTGTCGATGCGCCTGGCCACCTGCACCGTATTGCCGTCCCCTTCCTTGTAGACTGCCAGCTCGACAGATTCGTTTCCGTTGACACGGGTGATTGCTTCGCGCTCTTTGTAACCGCGCGTAACGGTTGCAACATCCCGCAGGTAGACCGGTCTGTCGGCCACAGTTGCTACGATCGCATCGGCAAACTCTTCAACGGTCTGAAATTCGTTGATCGTACGGACGAGAAAGCGTTGACTGCCGTCTTCGAGGCGGCCACCCGACAAGTTGACGTTTTCAGCGCGAATTCGCTGTGCGATCTGATCGATACTGATTCCCAATTGCGACAGTTTTTGCTGGTCTACATGAATCTGAATTTCGTCTTCGAGGCCGCCGCTTACTTTCACCGCCGCGGTTCCCTCCTCAGCTTCGAGGTCGGTTTTGATGCGATCCTCGGCGAGGTGTCGCAGCGCTTTCAGAGTCGCTTCAACGGTGCTCGCATCTGCCGCCTTGTCACCCTCCTTGTGCAACAGGCCGAGTCGCATGATGGGTTCTGAAGACGGATCAAATCTTAGCAACAAGGGGCGACTGGCCTCGAGCGGTAACTCAATGATGTCAATTTTTTCCCGTACGTCGACACCGGCCATGTCCATATCGGTACCCCAGAGAAACTCCAGCGTCACATCCGACTGGCCGGAACGTGATACTGATCGAACGAGGCGCACGTTGCGGATGACGCCAACCGCTTCCTCAATGGGCTTGGTCAGCAGATTTTCGACTTCAATCGGCGCCGCTCCGGTCAGTTCTGTGCGAATCGTGACGGTTGGGTAGGAAATATCCGGCAGAAGATTCACGCTCAAGCGAGATAGCGAAACGAGCCCGAACAACATGATGGCGACGGTAAACATGACGATGGTGACACGTCGTTCTGTTGCGATTTCGATTAGACGTCGCATGTTTTTACCTTTTGTTCCGGTTATTGAGCGTTTGACGGGGTAGTGTCCGCTGCGGGAGAGGGCGCATCCGGCAAATTGATAACGGACACTTTCGTGCCGTTCTTCAGACCTGCCTGGCCAACAATCACAAATACTTCATCATCTGCCAGGCCCTCGAGCACTTCGACCTGGCCGGCCTCGGAATAACCGGTCTGTATGACCCGCTTGCTGGCCACATCATCCTCGACGATGAACAGGATCGATGCACCGGCTTCCTCAATGATGGCGCCGCGCGGAATTTGCAGCGCGTCGGCATGCATGTCCGAAACAATGCTGATTCGTCCGAACATACCGGGTTTCAATCGCCGACCCGGATCCGTTACCTCAATGGTAATTTTGAAAGTGCCGGTCTGAGGATCGACGACAGGGCTGATTCGAGCGACGATTCCCGTGAATTGGGTGCCTTGCAGTGCGTCAATTGCCAGCAACGCTGCCTGTCCGGGCGCGAGGCGCTGATACTCGCGCTCGGGCACGTGCAAATAAGAAACGAGCGGTTCAAGGCTGGTTACCTGGAACGCAGGGGAATTAACGTCAATGGTATTGCCCATTTTGATGAACCGCTCGGAAATCACGCCATTGATAGGGGCTCGAATCTCTGTGTAACTCAATTCCAGCCTGGCAAGATTGTGGCTGGCCTCGAGAGCTTCCGTTTCATACTGGATTTTCTCGAAGTCACCCGTGCTGATCAGACCCTTTTCCTTCAGGTCGATATTGCGTTGATAATCGCGCTTGAGTTTCTGCAGGTTCGCGTCCGATTGAGCAACTTCGAGCCGTAGCCGATCGCCGTCAAGCCTGGCCAGCACTTGGCCGGCAACCACGTTATCGCCTTCCTCAACCAGAATCTCGCGGACCTCGCCGCCGACTTTGGCAATGACTTCGGCATATTCGAAGGCTTCTATCGGTGCAGTGCCCGAGTAGGTCGAATAGATGTCGCCACGCGTTGCTTTTGCGATCTCTACCGGTATTGCGGGCGTTTCCTCTTCTTCTTCAAGGTCGCCGCCGGTTTCTCCGTCCTGGCTGCATGCAGCCAGGACGGCCGCGCTCAAAACCAATGCCGGCCAAAAATGCCTCGACATAATCACTGTCTCCTGATGTTCCCCAATGTCCGTCCCAGACAGAGTATGTTTGTTCGTTAACCCCGGAAGTTTCCTTGTGCACGGATGCTTGCGAGCACACGACTGCCATCGCGCAGTCCACTGAGTCCGGTCACAACGATTTCATCGTTCTTATCCAGGCCGTTCAGCACTTCCACGTTGCCGTCCGACTGGATGCCGGCTTGAATGGTTCGGCGGACAGCAGCGCCATCAATGACCACGTAGACCACCGTTTCGGTGTCTTCCCTGACAAGGGCCTCCACTGGAATAACCAGTGCATCGCTGTGTTTCTCGTACGCAATGGTGAAGCGAGCGAACATTCCCGGGGCCAGGCTTCCATCTTGATTATTGATGTAGAGGGTGGCGCGAAACGTTCCGCTGCGCACGTCGATGGTCGGACTGATACGTGCGACGGTGGCACGAAAATGAATATCAGGCATGGCGTCAACAGTGACTGTGGCTTCATGGCCGGGAGAAAATTTGCTCAGTTCCGTTTGTGGAATATTGAGATAGGAGACCAGGCGAGATGTATCCGAGACTGTAAATGCAATTTCGCCGATTTCAATGTTTGTGCCTACATTGATGTCTCTCGATGAGACGACACCCGAAATCGTGGCGCGGATTTCGATGTAACTGTAGTTGAGGCACTTGAGTTTGTAGACTGCTCGCAGCGCTTGCCGATCGTATTTGAGACCATCGTAGGTCGTTGCGCTGACCAGTCCGCGTTCATGCAGGTTTGCCAGCCGGTCATATTCACGACTCATCTTCTCGAGATTGGCTTGCGCTTGAAGCATCTCGAGGCGTAAACGATCGCCGTCGAGGCGGGCGAGAATTTGTCCCTTGCTAACCTCATCGCCTTCTTCCACCAGTATTTCGACAACCTGTCCGGCGACTCGGGCGAGTATCGGCGCTTCTGCATCCGCTGCGATGGCCGCGGCAGTCTTGTAGGCTGCAAATATGTCCATGGTCTCCGGGGTGGTTACCAGTACCGGCAGCGGCGCTGGCAATACAGTCTCATTGACGCTGTCAACACTGGCTTCAATTGGGTCACAGCCGCTTGCAGCGACTGAGAAGATGGCAACAAGTGCTATGCCCGCTAATTTGTGTGTGTTCATTTGGTCACCCAATGCTGCTCATTTGTCTGTAGGTATACTGGTGTTGTAGTTAAGTATAACACTAGATAACTGTAACGCAAATAACCATTCAATATTTTGCACTTAAATTTCGGAAAACGTATAAAAAACCATAAGTTGCGCGATCATGGTTAATGGAAGGTGGTGATTTGAATTGATCATGCTGACCGAAAAATGCCCTTCTTGAGCAATTTTCGACTTGCAGCGGTGATCCGCTGCGTGCGGATTTCCCTCTCAACCATTAGATGCGTGGCAGCGGGAATTGGTTGCGCTGGCGGCGAGATTGGCTTTATTGAGCGTCTACGGGATGATCCGGTCAGAGGAAATACTGCGACAGGAAAGGGTTCATCATCCGTCGGTCCGGGTCGATTTGACGCCGTACCTTGCGAAAGTATTCCAGTCTTGTAGTGAAAATTGACTTTGTATAGGCCAGGTCAACTTCCCTCGTCTGATTAAAAACCGGGGAAGCACCCCAGTGTTTGGCAAAGTCGCCAAAATCAATGGCGAAATTGTCCCAGCCTGTTTTTTGTGTCGACATTGCACGCAATGCGATCATCGGTTCGTCGAACGACGGCGATAATACGGCCGATCGGTCGCGACTTAGCCGATAGCCGACCGTCGGCATATCGCAGCGAAAACCACTCTCGTCTCGAATGCGGACGCAAAAATCTTTATACGCCTGAATGATGATCGAGAAATCCGCAGCCGGGAAAAACCAGGTGGAGTATTGCAACGAGCTGCTGCTGCCACGTCCACACGATTGCGCGGTTGCCATGCTGCCGCTTGAGACGAGTCGGCTACTGACAAGCCCTTGCGTTAACTGGCTCAGCTTGTCGATGAGTCGGTAACGAACTCCCGCTGCGGGAATGATGCGGTGCAACGATTTGAATACACGGGGCAGCACTGTGCTCTCTCCCCAGTCTTTGATTTTCCATGGAATATTTGCCGTTGCCCGGGCGTTGACATCGAACCGTCTGAGATCCAGGTATACGGCATCACTGAAGGGCAAAAACAGGAAGCGCATGCCCGCGTTGGTGCGTACCAGCGAGTCGATCGCCTTGGCGAACTGCGCGAGAGAGCAACGCCGGTGGCTTGCGCTGAAGCCGGTAATCGGGCGCGCTTTCAGGGTCAGTTCATAGATCACCCCCAGCATGCCGTAACTAAGGCGAAAAACATTCAGCAGCGATTTCTGTCCGCTGCCGACATCGAGCAGGTTGCCGGTTGGCGTGACCAGCTTCATGGAGATGACCTGTGCCGCGAACAGTCCATGATTCGATCCAATGGCAGGACCGTTGCACCCGCCTGCGACCGCGCCTCCAACCGTCCGACTCACCAGGTCGTGACTGCCGTCGAGTTCCATTCCTCGCGCGGCCAGCGCGTGTGATAACTGACCCAGTCGGACGCCCGCCTGTACGGTGACCTGCCCGGCAGCAACATCAATGTTGATGATTTCATTGAACGCCGTCATATCAATGACAGTACCGACTGAAGAGCTGTTGCATTCCGTTGCTGCGGTATCGGCGCCCATCGGGCGAAACGGCGGCAAGTGGGGCGAGTCCGGATTGAGGATACGTTGCAGGTCTTTAAGTTTTTGGGGATATAAAACTACCGGCCCGTCGGTTGGCCGAAGGCGGTAACGGCCTGATTTGCGCAAGCTTGCAGCGGTAACTGACATTGTGCCTCCAAACGTATTAGCCAGAGAGGCACTGTCGTTTCGCGGCAGGTCTTCAGGAGTTGCGCATACAGCAGGATTGCCGGCAGCGTGCATGGCTTAAAGCCTTGCTGCAAGTCATATTGGCAACCCCGCTGTCTTAGGTTTCCCCTTAGACCGGTGGCTTTGCGACCCTGACTTTCGACAGGTGTGCCTTTTTTCAATCGAAAAGAGATCGTGACACAGCCGGATTCCCGCTGTCAATTTAGTCCGAGAATTAATATCGGATATTGTTAAATGCACAAATGGGCAGCGTCAGGAGTAACGATTTTGATGCGTTCATGGGCAGTGTCGCTGGTCGCACGGGAGCCACTTTCCGGGCTTGGCCAGCTCCGTAAACGGGAAAATCCGCAACAAGCGACGTACAATCGCCGCAGTCAGAACGCCATACCCTTGTCCGACGGTTACTTTATGAAATGAACAACGAACGATTGTCAGCAGACATTGTGCATGCCGCGAAGCGAATGGCTGCTTACATTCGCGAAACACCACTCGAGTATTCGCCATTTTTCAGCGATCTGACCGGTGCCAGGGTCTGGTTCAAACTCGAGAACCTGCAACATACTTCGTCGTTCAAGCTGCGCGGAGCATTTAATAAACTTCTCACCATGAGTGATGAGCAGCGCGCGCGAGGCTGTGTGACGGCATCCAGCGGCAATCATGGTGCGGCGATTGCCTGGGCCATGGATAAACTGAAGGTAGAGGGCATCGTCTTCGTGCCGGAGCAGACTACGTCAACAAAGGTGGACGCCATTCGGCGTGCCGGTGCTGAGGTGCGGTTTCACGGCAACGACGGACTGGATACGGAAATTTACGCACGCAGCTATGCGGTTGAGCATGAGATGGAATACCTCTCTCCCTATAACGATATCGCAGTGATTGCGGGGCAGGGGACTTGCGGTGTTGAGATTGCACGCCAACTGCCCGATCTGGACGCGGTCTTCATTGCGGTGGGCGGCGGTGGACTGATCGCCGGCGTCGGTACATTTCTCAAGTCGGTCCATCCACTGGTAGACATCGTTTCTTGCCAACCCGCCGCTTCAGCCGTCATGACCGAGTCCATCAAAGCCGGCAGGATTCTTGAGCTCGCCAGCGAGCCGACCTTGTCCGATGGCACGGCGGGTGGCATAGAAAGCGATGCCATCACTTTTGCCTTGTGCCGGCAACTCATCGATCGATTCGTTGTGGTTTCCGAGGCAGAAATTGCTGCGGCTATGCGAGATTTCATGGACTCTCATCATATGTTGCTTGAGGGTGCCGCCGGCGTTGCGATCGCCGGACTGCTGGCGAACAAAGAGCAATACGCAGAGAAAAACGTTGTTGTTATTATTTGTGGTGGCAATATTTCACGCGAGACTTTGCAACGGGTGATTTAGGCGCCTGTCTCCCGGTTCGCCTTGCAGCGCGAAATCGAATATCTCGCTACTGTGTGGCCGGCGGGACTCTCGTTTGGAAATGACGCAATACCTGTGCTCGCCTCGCGAAACCAGGACGGTGCCCCAGATTAATTGCCGACCAAAGCTTCGCGATTCTTCCCGGCTTCCCGGAGTCGGGCCTCACTGTGTTCACGTTGAGTGATGGCGGCGTATTTTGCGGCTTCGCCGGCCGCAACGAATTGATCTTGTGGTACGACCGTGACGTCATCATTGACGCCGAAGAATAGTACGATGCTGTATCGCTGCCAGCCCCGGGTCCTGACACGATGTCCGGTTGCACGGCAAGCGCCATTGGTCCATCGCTCAAACATGTCGCCCAGGATCACGACCAGTCGAGCATCGTCAGCCGGCGCATCGTACCAATCACCGTGACTGTCCATGAGTTCGAGTCCAGGCGCGGATTGTGAAATCAACGTGATGCATTCGAAGTCGGTGTGTGCGGCGATGCCGACATTGGCCGTCTCCGCGGCAGAGGGCGTGTGTGCCGGATAGTGGAGTAACCGCATCGTGCTCAGATCCTGCGTATTGCAGCGCTCTGCGAAAAAATTCGTCTCTAGCTCGAAGGCCTCTGCAAGTGCCATGAGAGTCGCCATGCCAATGGTCGTGAGATCCTCCCAGACGGCACGGACAGCGCCCTGAAATCCTGGCATGGCAGGCCAGCTAATGGGTGTCCAGTTCGGGTCACGCCCTGATCGTTGCGGCCGCCCGCAATCGAAAGATTCAAGGTGAGCAATGGTACCGGGTTGGTACGCGGGCTCCTGAAACATCGGCATCCAGCCATAAGTATTGGTCTTTCCCGTCACGTCAATTGCCTGCTTGCAGGCATCGGTGTCAGGCAGGCCGAAAAAATGTCGCATTTGAGCGAGTAGCTTACGATGGGCATCGGCACGAGAGAGCAGGTTGTCGATGCAAAAGAAACCGGTATCAAGGCAGGCCTGGCGAATTTGTTCGGCAGCTCGCGTGCGGTCGGAGCGGCTGCCCATCAGGAGATCTGCATCAATGCCTGGAAGTGATTCGCCAAGCGAGCCCCGGATCGGCTCCTGGCGCTGGAAATTTCTGCTCATGGGTCAGCCTGGTTTTCCTGAGAGTCACAAATACCGTAGCGGATGATACGATTTTTCTGTTTCTCGAAAAAGGCCGTAAAAAATCGATCTGCAATGCAACCGATTGGGCAATCAGAGCATCTAAGTATCATATGGGGCATAGATACGCTCCTGCAATCAATGAGGACATGAGAATGCGCGGCATAGTGATTTTAAGCCTGTTAACGGCAAGCCTGGTATACGGGGCGGCCAATGGCTATGTGGAGGTTCGCGATATGCGGCTTCCTGCTGAAGGCCTTACGGCATTAAAGGTTGACGCAGGTGCCGGTAGCCTGGAGGTCACCGGGGTTGCGGATGCAAACGAAGTCGTCGTCACTGCGAGGATTGTCGTGGCTGCAAAAGATGACGCCGCAGCGCGGCGGATCATCGCTTCCGACATGGTGCTGAACCTTGAAAATGAGGGTGAGCTAGCCGTTTTGGCCAGTCACTTTGAATCGTCCCTGTGGAGTTGGCATGACAGTCCCGCCATTGACCTTGAAATCTCCGTTCCGGAACGGTTCATGTTAATGGTCGATGATGGATCGGGCCCGATAAAAATCAATGACGTGCGTGGCGATATTACGATCGACGATGGCTCCGGCTCCATTTCCCTGATGGACGTTGGCGGCAGTATTCGCATTGTCGATGGCTCCGGCTCGATCCGGGTTACGGAGGTGGGAGATTCGGTCTCCATTGTCGATGGCTCTGGCTCGATTACGGTGAGTGGCGTCGGTGGCAGTGTTTTCATCGATGACGGTTCCGGCAGCATTGACGTCAGCGATGTGGCGCAGGACTTTATTGTGAAGGACGATGGCAGTGGCTCAATCAAGTTTGCCGGGATCCAGGGGCGGGTCGAAACGCCGGACTAGCAGCCTGCCAGCCCTGAGAGGGGCCCAATGCAAGTGATAAAGGGCCTCGTGGCCCTTTTCTTCTGGGAAGTAGCAAAGCGGCCGATATTCACTGCATTTTCCCGCTTAGCCGGAGTCTTCGGTTTACCCTGATTTGCTCGCGCGGCGGTGGATCGTATACTGTGCCCGCAAGCACAAAAAAACGAAGATTTCGGGGAATGTCCATGAAGCTCATCAAACACTTGCTTGACGCCAAGGGGCGTGATGTCGAATCGATCACCCCAGACGGGTCGGTGCTGGATGCCATAATGCAGATGGCAGAAAAAGGCATTGGCGCTCTGTTGGTGCTGGAAGAAGGCACCCTCGCGGGCATCGTGACAGAGCGGGATTATGCGCGCAAAGTCATTTTGAAGGGTCGTTCGTCCAAGGGAACGCCGGTACGGGATATCATGACCGCCGATGTCATCACTGCAACAAGCGATGATTCTGTGCAGAAATGCATGAATATGATGACCGAAAAACGCTGTCGGCACCTGCCCGTGGTCGATAACGGTGAAATTACTGGCTTGATTTCCATTGGCGACCTGGTCAAGGCCATCATTGCCGACCAGAAGGAAGAAATCGAACAGCTGGAACACTACATCAGCAGTTGATGGCTGCCGAATGCGAGTTCGGTTGTCGCTATCGAGTGCCAGGCGAGTGTTGGCGTGATGGTGGCAGATGATTGAATTTTTTCGGCAGAAGCAGGTCTGAAATGCCTATGGTATCTCCAATAATCCATTCCACAGAACGTTTGGCACCAGTGCACCGAACGAGATCCGGTTTGAGGCGTATCGGATGTGTGATCATTGTTGCCCTGTTGCTTCCGTCGATGGTTGCAGCACAAACCGCTCGTGGCATCAAAAACGATGCAAACAACACCGTCGTGGTCGGGCCAAGTAACTTGCCGCTTTTTGAGGGTGCGCAGGCTTTGCTGGCCGGCCATGCGGAAGAGGGCGTGCGGCTGACATTACGGGGCCTGAAGGTGGCGCAGGGCGCACGCGAACATGAGACGGGGCTGTCCAATTTGTGTGCCGGCTATCTAATGCTGGCCCAGTACAAATCTGCCTTGCTCTACTGTGACATGTTGTTGGCCCGCAATGACAAGAACTGGCGGGCCTACAACAACCGTGCGGTCATCTATATCAAGACCAGCCAATACGACATGGCGGAGCGTGACCTGGCTCGCGGAGAGGCATTGCGACCCGGCGCACATACGCTGAAAGTAGCGCGCGCAATGTATCTGGATGCAGTGAGCCCGGTATACCCGGAAATCGAGGTAGACGACCGGCAGAGTCAGGCCAGCGATGGAAGCGAACCGCGATAAGCATGCGTTTTATGGGCTTGTAGCTGCGCTGGTGGCTGTGTCGGCGCTTGCGTCCGGATTATCCCTGGCGGAGGAACCTGCCGTCCGCCAGAGCAGCCATCTAATGGATTCAACGCATAACCGTACGCCGGCAATCACGGCGTTTCCCAACTATCCAAGAATCGCGCGGCGTGATCGTATCGAGGGAGAGGCGGTCGTGTGTTTCAAGATTTCTCTCGATGGCCGCATTCGCAGTATTCGAACAAAGAGCTATTCAAATCGAATTTTTCGACGCCCGGCGCTACGCGCCATCAAGGACTCATCGTTTAAACCGCTCGGACCGAATGAAATGTTTTCGGTGGCCCGCACCTGCCGAACCTACCGGTTCCGGCTGGAACCGGTGGAACCAGCCGAAACCGGATAAATCGCTACGGTTGCTTGCCCGAGGGTGATTCCTTGCCCGAAAAGAGTGCCGCCAGGCCGTCCTTCGTTGCAGCACAAATACCGATTTCGGTGATCAGGCCGGTAACAAGCCGTGCCGGCGTGATATCAAATGCGAAATTACGAATGGGCGTTTGTGTTGGCACCGTATTGACCGCGAGCATCTTACCGTCGCTTTCGCCGTAAATATGGGAGACTTCCGTTGTATCCCGCTCTTCGATCGGAATCTCAGCAAGCCCGTCGTCGATGCTCCAGTCGATGGTTGTGGATGGCAAGGCCACATAAAATGGAACATTGTTGTCTGCCGCCGCCAGGGCCTTCAAGTACGTGCCGATTTTGTTGGCGACATCGCCGCTGCGAGTGGTCCGGTCGGTGCCAACGATGCAAAGGTCCACCATGCCGTGCTGCATCAGGTGACCGCCGGCATTGTCGACGATGAGCGTATGCGGCACGCCATTCTCAGCCAGTTCCCACGCGGTAAGTTGTGACCCCTGGTTTCGCGGTCGCGTCTCATCCACCCAGACATGCACTTTGATGCCCTTCTGGTGCGCAAAATAAATCGGCGCGGTTGCAGTTCCCCAGTTAATCGTTGCCAGGGCGCCGGCATTGCAGTGGGTCAGGATATTGACTGTCTCTCCCGGCTTGCGCGCTGCAATTTCTTCGATAATGGTGAGTCCGTGTCGCCCGATGCCTCGCGATATCTCAATATCCTCGTTGCAAATAGATTCTGCTTCTGCACGTAGCACGCGGACAATATCATCATCGTCGGTGTCGACAATCGCGGCGAGCACGCGATCGATAGCCCATTGTAAATTGACCGCAGTCGGTCGGGCGGCGCCGATTTCGATCGCTGCCTGCAGTACAGTCGATTGGCGATTTGAGGCGCTCGCGCGAAGGCCTGCAAGATACAGGCTCCATGCTGCGGTCGCACCGATCAGGGGCGCACCTCGCACCAGCATTTCCTGAATCGCATGGATGCCGTCCTGGTATGACTGCAGGTCACGGATCTGAAAGTCATGCGGCAATTTGCGCTGATCGATTATCTGCACGGTTCCAGGGTCGCCCGGTTTTAGCCAGATCGTCCTGAAGTCTTCGCCTTTTCTTTTCAAGTAATGGTCTCCTGCCGGGTTCGGGCACCAAAGGCGCGGGTGCTTATTCTAGCCCGGATATTGCACCGCCTGCTGTACACCATCAGAATCCAGTGCATGCGCGTCTTTCGCCCGGCACTGAACACACATGGACTCGCGTCCACGTTGCTGCTGATGGTCTTCGTATTGCCTGCATACGCCGGTACTGGCAGCACAACCGAGCCCATACCGCCCGCCGCTACAGCGGAGAGAAGCAGCGAAATTCCGGGCGATGCAGAGCTGGAGGCGAGCGGTGTCTTGATCGGTAACATTACGTTCGATCGTCAAAACGTTTTCGACACGACGCAGCCAGCCGAAAACAAAGCACTCTATCGACTCGCTAACCGCTGGCATATTGTCACCCGCCAGTCCGTTATTCTGGCCCAGTTGCTGTTCCGCCAGGGTGATCCGTATTCCCGACGTATCCTGGACGAGTCCGAGCGCCTGTTGCGCGGCAATAACTATATCTATGATGCAAAAATCACGCCCGTCCGGTATGCGGACGGTACTGTCGATATCCTGGTATGGACTCGAGATGTGTGGACGATAGCTCCCGAGTTATCCTTTTCACGCACCGGGGGTGAAAACAAGACGCGAATCGCGCTATCCGAGAAGAACCTGTTTGGCCGGGGAACGACCGTCAGAGTGTCCCGTGAGGATAACGTGGACAGGGTAACGACTCGACTGGCATTCTTCGATAACAATATATTCAAGTCCCGCACGTCTTTGTTTCTGAATTTAAGCAATAGCTCCGACGGCAATACGCAGCAAATCAGAGTCCAGCGGCCCTTCTTTGCGCTGGATACTCGTTGGGCGGTTGGCGGCAGTCTCCTCAACGACGATCTGGAAGAGCGATTTTACGATCTGGGCAATACCGTTGCCGAGTATCGCCAGGAAATCAACCGCCACGTCCTTTTTGGCGGGCTGTCAACGGGATTGAAAAATGGCTGGGTGCGTCGCTGGACGGCGGGAATGGTTTACGACATCAACCAATTTTCCCCGGTCGTCGACGGTACACTGGCAGAGCTGCTTCCCGAAGACCGTCGGCTTATCTATCCATTCATTGGTTTCGAGTTACTGGAGGACGAATTCCAGACCGCCGCGAACCGCGACCAGATGGAACGCACCGAAGACTTCTACTTTGGTACGCGGTTTACCGCGGGTCTTGGTTATGCCAGCAAGAGTTTCGATGCTGACCGTGATGCTCTGATTTACTCGCTGGGAGCCAGCAAGGGTTTTGGCAGCATGGAGAAAAAGGCAACCCTGTTGGCGTCGACGATGAGCGGCAGGGTTGACGGTGGCAACGCCGACAACACGCGCATCAATCTCAGTGCGCGGTATTACAGTCACCAGTCGAAGCAATGGCTGTTTTTTGCGGCCATGTACGGGAGTTGGGGGAAGGACCTCGACCTCGATAATTATTTGCAACTGGGGGGTGACAATGGGTTGCGTGGTTACCCGCTGCGTTATCAGACAGGCAGCGCCAGGTTGCTTATTTCCATCGAAGAGCGTTACTTCACCCACTGGTATCCGTTCCGCCTGTTTCGCGTCGGTTTTGCCGTATTTGCGGATGCGGGTCGTACCTGGGGAGACAATCCTGCTGCCGGTCCGCCTCTCGGATGGCTCAGGAATGTGGGTATCGGCCTGCGCATTGTGCCGACGCGCGCCAGTGGCCGCGAGATTTACCACCTCGATCTGGCTTTTCCACTGGATGGAGACCCGAGCATTGACGGCGTACAGATCCTTCTGCAGACAAAAACAAATTTTTGATCGATGCAAGCGTGCCTTGAGCGGGTTAGACAGATTCCTGCGTACGCTCTGCGGATCGCAATGTGTTTGCCATAAGCATTGCGATGGTCATCGGCCCAACCCCACCGGGTACGGGCGTGATCGCAGCGGCAATGTGGACAGCCTCGTCGAACTGTACATCGCCAGTCAGTTTCGATTTCGCCTCACCGTCTACCGTGATGTCGATGCGATTGATGCCGACATCGATCACGACGGCGCCGGGTTTGATCCAGTCGCCCTTGACCATATTGGGCCGACCCACCGCGGCGACAAGGATATCCGCTCGTCTGGCAACCTGCGGCAGGTCTTTCGTGCGGCTGTGGCATATGGTCACCGTCGCGTTTGCCGCGAGCAATAAACTCGCCATCGGCTTGCCGACAATAATTGAACGACCGATGATTACAGCATCCAGTCCTGACAGATCGAGCCCAAGTTGCTCTTCGATCATGAGCATGCAACCCGCGGGCGTGCAGGGCACGAAAGTGCCCGCCAGGTTACCGGCCGTCAGCTTGCCGATGTTCTCATAGTGGAATCCATCCACGTCTTTGGCCGGCAAGACCGACTGCGTGACGAGCGTTGCATCCAGGTGATCGGGAATGGGCAATTGCACCAGAATGCCGTGTATATCTGCATCGTCATTCAGTGTCCTGATTAACTCGAGCAGTTCGTCCTGACTGCAGTCCTTGTCAACCGAATGCTGTACCGACAGGAAGCCACAGGCCTCCGCGGTGCGTTTCTTGTTTCTGACATACACCTGGCTCGCCGAGTCTTCGCCGACGATAACGACTGCGAGTCCGGGTGTAATGCCATGCTCAGAGAGAGCCGCAGTTTTGGTCTTGATGGTTTCGGTTAGCCGGGCGGCCATTGCTTTTCCGTCGATGAGTGTGGCACCGGCCATCTTGTTTATCCTTGCTTTGGGCATACCTTGTGCGGCGGTATTGCGCGCACAAAGTCTGTGAATTCTACTGGGGCCAGATAGTACCGGCCAGCCCGACCTGCGTAAATATCCGTTGCTGCTTTGTGGCGCCGGCAATGAAATGGCTTCGAAACATGTGGGTGCTACCATGCCTGTCGAGGAGTGCAGCATGGTTGACCGAACCCGGCACAGGAAGAAAAACATCGATGGCTGAAGACTGGTTAGCAAGATGGCAGCAGGGCCGCATCGGCTGGCACCAGGCCGATGGCAATCTCTACTTGCAGCACTATTGGCCGAAACTGCCACGTGGCAGTACGGTTCTCGTGCCACTTTGCGGCAAGAGCGCGGATATGACCTGGCTTGCAGCGCAGGGCCTGGCTGTTACCGGCATCGAACTCTCAGACATCGCCATCAGCGCATTTTTCGCCGAGAATAATATCGAGCACACGCTCGACAAGGCCGGCAAGCTGGATTGTTATGCTGCAGTTTCGGCGCCGATTCGAATCTACTGCGGTAACTACTTCGACTACGAGGCGGCGCCCGCCGACGCGCTCTATGATCGTGGCGCGCTTTCTACGTTGCCAGAGGCAGAACGGCCTGCTTACATTGAGCACACCAAATCGCTGTTGCGGCCCGACGCATTTCGTCTGATCATTACCCTGGAATACGAGCAGGCCATGGCCAATGGGCCACCATTTTCAGTCCTGGCAGAGGAACTCCAGCAATACTGGCCGGACTTGCAGCGGGTCGCCGCGCACAACGACATTGAGAATTGTCCGCCGAAATTTCGCCAGGCCGGCCTCGATGCGGTTGTGGAAGCGGCCTGGACGTCAGCCTGACGGAGTGGCGGGACGCTCGCCACCCGCCGGGCCATAAAATACGACCCATGCCGCGAAGTCTGCAGAGAAATCTTCAAATCGATGCGTCATGCCGGCCGGTACGAACAGCGCTTCACCCGCTTCAAAAGATTGTCGGTCATCGCCGCAAATGAAAAAACCGCTGCCAGACTGCACAAAATAGACTTCATCGCGTTCATGCGGTTGTTGCGGGTCCACGCGGTCAGGCTTATAACAGCCAATTTCGAGCGTGCCGTGTTCGAGTAGAATGCCATAGGCTTTATCGGTAGATTCGTCTACTGCAGTCAGGGCTGCGGCAACGGTCATTCGTTTCTGAATCATCAGCTAGGCCGCGTTAGTCGAAGTCGGGCGGCCCCAGCGGGCTTTCTTCGCAGGACTCCGTTTCCATCGAAAAGGTAATACCCGTGATTTTCCAGCCGTCACCCATGCGTATCAGGTTGAAGCTATTGACCGCATCGATGGGTTTACCCGGAGCGGCAAAAACCGGGCACGAGAACAGCAGAACCAGAAGAATGAAGCCCGCATAAATTCTCGCCATCATCAAATTCCCATCTTGGAGATCGCATCGGCCAATTCACGCGCCATTTGCTCCAGAACCGGGTGTCTTGCCGCAAATTTCGTTTCCAGCGCCTTGACGGTATCGAGTACGGACTCGACCTTAATTTCGCCCGGATCCGCCAGTTTTTCGACGTCACTGTGCAATTCCTGCACGGTGGCACGCGTTTCCACGTCAATATCGTCGGCTCTTTGCAGTTCCTTGCCGATCCGGGCAAGCAATCCCCTGATGTTTTTCATTTTCGTCGTCGCACCTCTATGAGCCTGAAAACCGTATATTCATGTCGGATGTCTCAAGATATCAACATTCATGACGCAGCATGGCACTGTGCCGAACGTTTTTCAATTTGCGGCGAAATCCGTAATAATGCGCGCCCTGCGCACAAATCAAGCCGGAGAAAATCGAATGGCGACTGCAACCGCAAGACACATCCTGGTCAATACAGAAGAGCAGTGCCAGGCGCTCAAAGATGAAATCGCCGATGGGGCGGATCTTGCAGATGTCGCCAGGCAACACTCTTCCTGTCCGTCCGGCAGTTCCGGTGGGGATCTCGGGGAGTTTGGCCCTGGCATGATGGTGAAAGAATTCGACAATGTGGTCTTCAGTGCCGACGTCAATACCGTGCAGGGCCCGGTCAAGACCCAGTTCGGTTACCATTTGCTGGAAGTCACCAGTCGCAAGGATTAGTTGCGACTGGCAAGGTCTCAGGCTATGTCTTTGGCGCCGGGATTGCCGCGATTGAAGTCGTGGTGTTTGATGGGCAATTCACGGATGCGCTGGCCCGTCGCGCTGAAAATAGCATTTGTCAGAGCCGGTGCAATGGCCGGAGTACCCGGTTCACCGCCTCCCCCAACGCGGCCGCCGCCATTGATAATGTAAGTCTCTATCTGCGGTGATTCGTCCATGCGCAGCATCGGGTAATCATGGAAGTTACTCTGTGCGACGGCGCCACGATGAATCGAGATATCGCTGTAGAGCGCAGCCGTCAGTCCGTAAATGATGCCGCTTTCCATTTGCGCCCTGAGGCCGTCCGGATGCATGGCAAAACCGCAATCGACCACGCAGGTAACGCGATGCGCGCGCACCTTGCCATTGTTGACCTCGACTTCGACGACCTGGGCAACGATGGTGCCGAAAGACTTGTGAATCGCGATGCCACGGCCCCGGTTCCCGGGTAATGGTTCATACCAGGCCGATTTTTCCGCGGCCAGATCGAGTACATCACGAAAGCGTAAGTTATTGGCAAGCAGGTCGCGGCGGAATTCATACGCGTCCTTGCCTGCCGCATGTGCCAGTTCATCGGCAAACGACTCGGTAAAAAATGCGTGCAGCGAATGGTCCACGCTGCGCCAGAAGCCCCAGGGGACATGGGTCTCGGCGTCCGCAAAATGAATCAGCTGATTTTCAATTCCATAGGGAATGTAGGGTGCCTCGATCGGATCGTGTTTATCGACAAACTGATTGACCCAGGCGGTTGGTTTGCCCGAACTGTCGAGTGATGCCTTGAAGCGACTGATATTCGCCTGCCGGTAATGATCGTGGCGCATGTCTTCTTCACGTGACCAGATCAGTTTGACGGGATATGGCACCTGTACCGCTATTCGGCCGGCCTGAATCGCATAATCGGCAAATGCGCGCCGCCCAAAGCCGCCCCCAAGGTACTGATTATGGACGATGACATTTTCCTGGTCGATTTCGATGGCAGCCGCCACTTCTGCGGCGAAGCCGAGCGGGTTCTGCGTTCCCAGCCAAAGTTCACACTGGTCATCGTGCATCCAGGCGGTACAGTTCATCGGTTCCATGGTCGCGTGAGCGAGGTAGGGCACTTTGTATTCGGCTTCTACGAAGTGACTGGACTCGGCCATGGCAGTCTCGGTATTGCCGATCTTGAAATCAATGGTATTTCGCTTGTTTTCCGTCGCGTCATCCATCGCTTTTGAGAACTGCTGGAAGATAGTGCTTTGCTCAATACCCTCATTGCCGCTTGCAGTGAATTCAATCTTGAGACGATCCAGTGCCTGTTGTGCCTGCCAGTATCCATCGGCGATGACGACTGCTGCATCGCCAAGATTGATGACCTTCCGCACACCGGGCAGGTCCTCAATGGATGATTGGTCGATCGATTTGATGACGGCACCAAAAACCGGCGAGGCTTTTACGGCGGCATATTTCATCCCCGGCAAAACGGTATCGATGCCAAATTGTGCACTGCCATCGACTTTCGCCGGGATGTCGAGTTTCTGTGGCGATGTCCCCATGATTGTATATTCGTTTTCTGACTTAAGCTGTGGCTTGGCCGGCGGATCAATGTCTGCTGCCGCGGTTGCGAATTCGGAAAACGGCGCGGAGCGGTGACTGGCGTCATGAAAGATGTGGCTGTTCCTGGCGTGCAATTCGTGGGCAGGCACCTGCCAGGTTGCGGCGGCGGCTTCGAGCAAGATGGCCTTGGTGGCGGCGCCCGCAACGCGCATGCCGATCATGCCGGTGGTGGCCACAGAGGTGCTGCCGCCCGTGATCTGCAAGTTCATCTGCTTGGTTGCCGTCAGGAATATGCCGTCAATCGTATCGATCAGGAAGGCAGGAAAATCCATATCACCGAGTTCGTAGCCCCTCGCCAAAGCGTAGTTGGCATATTCCTTGTGTGCGGGCGCTTCCATCATGCGTACCTGCGACCAGTCCGCATCCATCTCATCTGCGAGCATCATCGCAAGCGTCGTGTGTGCGCCCTGACCCATTTCCGCATGCGGAACAATGGCCGTTACGACGTTGTCCGAGCCGATTTTCAGCCAGATACTGAGCACCGTTTCGCCATCATCGGCAATCAGTCTGGCAACCTTGGCCGAGCGATTGCCCGGTCGGATTGCCACGCCGACGACCAGGGTGCCGCCGGCCAGCAAGCCGGTCGTAATGAAGGCACGTCGCGTCCACTTACCCATTGCCGGTGTCCTCCACAACGGCCTCGTGCGCCATCACAATCGCAGCACGTTCTATGCCCTTGCGAATGCGGCCATAGGTGCCGCAACGACAAACATTGCCGCTCATGGCACGATCGATGTCCTCACCGGAAGGAGACGGGTTTTCCATCAGCAATGCCGTCGCTGACATGATCTGGCCAGACTGGCAATAACCGCATTGAGGGATTTGCTCGTCGATCCAGGCCTGCTGCACGGGATGCAAGGTGCCGTCATTGCGACGAATACCCTCGATCGTGGTGATCTGCTGTCCGTCGGCCGCCTGCACGGGTGTCACGCAGGAGCGAATTGCGGCACCGTTCAGGTGCACGGTGCAGGCGCCGCATTGGGCAATACCGCAGCCGTATTTGGTGCCTACCAGCCCGATCTGCTCGCGTATGACCCACAATAAGGGCGTTGCCGGATCGACATCCACCGCATGTGTTTCGCCATTGATATTGAGTGTAATCATCATTTCATCTCACCCGCGTTGCTCCGGACGTCCTTACGCCAGGGCAACTTCGAAGCTGGGAAAATTGCTCAAACCACAGACCCTACTCCAGGCTTGAGTCAGCGGCAACCTGGCGGGCAGCCGGTCAATTTGACGCGCAGACCAGAGCATGGTTCCCAGCGCGGTAGCCGCCAGTAGCGGCAAAATCACGCTAGAATGCGAGCCCTCAGCTTTATGCCACCGAAAAAGTCAAAGCCTTGATAAAAAAAATAATCAAACACGCTACCGGCGTGCTCACCCTGTCGGTGATCACGATCAACACGTGCATCTGGTCCACCCCCATTATCCTGTTTGCGTTCGTAAAAATTCTGCTGCCGTTAGCAGCTTCCCGCCGCATTTTGAGTCGTTGGATCATGATGATGGGAGAGAACTGGGTTTCCTGTAATGCATTTATTTTATCTGCGGTGAACAGGACCGAGTGGGATGTCCGTGGATTGGATGGATTGAACCGCAAAGGCTGGTACCTGGTGATGGTCAATCACCAGACATGGGTTGATATTGTTGTCATGCAAACCGCGCTGAGCCGGCGTATCCCGTTTCTCAAGTTTTTTATCAAGAAGGAATTGATCTGGTTTCCCATCCTTGGTGTTATCTGGTGGGCGATGGATATGCCCTTTATGCAAAGGCACTCGAAGAGTTATTTGCAGAAACACCCCGAGGAGAGGGGCAAGGATCTTGAGGCAACCAAAAAGGCGTGCGAGAAATTTCGCGGCACGCCAACCAGTGTCATTAATTTCCTGGAAGGCACGCGCTTTAGCGAAGAAAAAAGAGCCAAGCGAAATTCGGCATTTCAGCACTTGCTGCCGCCACGCGCAGGCGGTGTGGCGCTCGCGATCGCATCGATGGGGAGCATGTTCGATGCGATTCTTGATGTCACCATTGTGTACCCGAAAGGCGTGACAGAGTTTTGGGACATGCTCAGCGGCGACTTCCGGCATGTCGTCGTCGATATCAGGCAGCGTCCGGTAGAGGCGTGGATGCTGGCGGGTGACTATGCGAATGATCGCGATTTTCGGCGCAGGTTCCATCAGTGGTTAACCCGCGTATGGGAAGAAAAAGATGAAAGAATCGAGGTGATTCGGGCAGAGTTTGCGCCGACCTGAAAGGCAGCGGCGCGAGTCTTCGCGTACACTGGATACTCGTCAGGGCAATATCGGTGGAGCGGGGTATGACAGCACATTACCACTACGATACGGTCGCGTTCGATGTGCGTGAAAACGCCGCCATGCTGTTTTTTGCCAGGACAACAGATTCGGGCGATATTGATGACTACCTGTTGCTGATGCGCGCCGTCGGTGATGATATCGACGATTCAATTTACCTCGAAATCAATGAGCAGCAACTCGCGGGCCACGATCCGATCTCGGAAGTAAAGTTGATCGGCAATATGCTGACGCTCGTGCTACGCGAAGCGGTTGAAGAACTTGCGGGTGATACTGAAATCGTGCTGACGTTTACGAATACTGCCGAAAACAAGGCCAACCTGGAGGCGGGGGCCTTCAAAGTTCTGGGAGACAAGCTGACTGGAGGCAATGCCTGAGAAGGGTTGCCCGTCGTTTTCGGTCGTGTGTGAATGGAGTATCTACCTTTTGCGTTGTTCTGACGACAGCCTGTATACGGGTATCGCGACAGATGTGGCGCGACGCCTGAGTGAGCATGAAGACGGCAAGCTGGGCGCGAAATATCTAAGGGGCCGGGGTCCGCTCACGCTGGTGTTTCAACAGGCGGTGGGTGACCGAAGCCGAGCGTCGCGCGTGGAACACCATATCAAACGGCTATCCAAACAGGAAAAAGAAGCGTTTGTACGTTCGCCTGATGTGTTCCGATCGCATATTCAGGCGCTGGCAGACAGCTGAAATGTCATGCATCAATAAAGAGTGATCGGGATGCCGAACGGCGGACGCTGCACGACGATTTCATCTCTGTCAGCGCATTCGTCAATCCATTGTGCCGCTTGAGTGACATTGTCGGCGATGTTCGGGAACAGTGCCACTTCGCCGAACGGCCGCGTGAAATCATCGAAATGAATGGCGTAGACGCGATCAGCGCCCGTCGCCGTAACGGTTTCCTGCCAGTACTGTTGCGTGTGTTCTTTGCCCAGCGAAGCCAGGCCCGCGACGCTCAGCATCACCACGTCCGCATGATGACTGGCGAGCAGCCCCTCGGAAATACCGGCGCTTGCCTGCACCAGCGTAGTGCCGCGAGGATGGCTGACCAACAGCGAATAGACCGCTCCACCTTGCCAGGCTGGAATCCACGCAGGCTGCACCAGCGGCACATCGATGATTCCCGAAAACCAGCCGGACCCACCGGGTCCCAAAGGTGCATGCACGGTTTCAATCAGCGTCACAGTGAAATCGCCAAAGGTTCGAGATTCCCCGCTGGCAAGAATCTGGTACTGGTCAACCGGGACATTGGCGCCGCGCGCGATGTTGGCGGTTGATTCCGATCCCAGGACAACGGCCGTGGTTCGATTGGCGACATTTCCCACGTCCATGGCGTGATCAAAATGGGAGTGCAGGGGGATGATGGTTGCCAGGTGATTGATGTGAAACTCATCCAGCGCATAGTTGATGTTGGCGATGTTTGAGCGTACCGGACGTAACAACAGGAAATCGTTGAGGGACAAACGGGTAAACGTGCCATCCGTGAGAATTTGCGTCTCACCGTCATCGAAGAGCAAGGTCGAAATTCCGAGCCACGTAACGGTCACTGCACCGTCAGCATCCTGCGCAGACTCTGCAACGGGCCAGCCAAGATCACTCAGCGGGGCGCGATTTTGCCAGAGCCATGTAATTGTCACGAATGCGATGACCGCGATCGTCAACATGCCGAAGGCCGCGTAGGCCACCCATCGAAACCATTTAGTCATGCGCTGACTGTATCACCGATGTGAATGTGCCGACGCCCCTGGCGTGAAGGATTAGCTACTGACCTGCCACGATCCGGGCCAGGTGTCCCGTCAAAGGTGCGATGTAATTGCCGAGCGCATATCCGATCAATGCCATCAAGACGGATACAGGCACCAGGCTCGGCCGATGGAATGCGGCGACGATGGGTGCTGATGCGGCCGCACCGATGTTCGCCGCAGAGGCGATGGCCACACTGTGCACGTCGACGCGAAATATTTTAGCGCCGAGCAGACAGAATGCACCGTGAATAAAGATCCAGATAAATGCGCCAAGCAAAAATGCCGGCGCCTGACCAAAGCCTTCAACGGATGCTCTGGCGCCCATGCCGGCAACGAAAACATAAATCATGGCCGTGCCAATGGCGGTTGCATTGGGCAGCTTTGCAACCGGTGTTGTTGAGAGAGCCAGGGCAATAGTCGTGATCAGCAGGATCCGCCATGTTGACTGCGATAGCACGATATTGAGGTTCGGATACGCCGAGGATTGCGCGGCAAAGATTGAATCGGCAAGCGCGCTGGATATCCAGGTTACACCGATGGCAATTGCGGCGATATAAACATACTGGCGCATCTCGGGCGCCGCTTCATCGGTGATCATTTGTGCAGATGCTGCATCCATTGCACGGAGACGGCCTTCCGGTACATTGGTCCACTTGTTAAACTGGTCGGCAAAGTTTTTCGATGCCAGAAGAATGGGCAGCCACACAATGTATATGACATTGTCCGCGAGTACCGCGAGTCCGAACTGTTCGGGCGGGGTATCCAGCATCTCACTTACCGCGGCCATGTTGCCGGTACCGCCAATCCAGCTGCCGGCCAGTGCGCCGAAGCCTTTCCAGGCATCTTCTGCCAACCAGCGATGCACAATGGCGTAGGCAACGACCGCGCCGACAACCACGCCGGCCGTCCCCATCAGCATCACCAGGATGCCTTTGCCCATGATGCGCATTGCTGCGGGTACATCGACCTTAATGAGCATTAGTACGATGAAAACCGGCAACAAGAAACTGCTGAGTCCCGAATACACCGGCGAGTCATTCGGAATGACGTCGAGGTTGTTCAGGAAAACCGGGGTTGCATAGATAAACAACAGTGGTGGCAAGTAGGTGAAGAGCTTCCAGTTTGTGACCTGTTGTATATAAAACCAGAATGCAGCCACACCGCATAGAACGGCTATCACCCCAAGTGGGGAGCTAACACAATGTTCGGCAGAGCAAACCCAAGAATTGGTCATTGGACTTCAGCAATCGTAAAACAGTGGGGAGTATAGCCAACCGGGCATGGCCGTGCAGTTTAGTGTCGGGGATTCAGCCCAGACTGAGTTGGGCGTTAAAATCCTTACGTGATGCTTCATCGCCAAGGAGAGCAGCGTTCACTGTCAGCCAGACGGCATCCCAGTCTTTGATCCTGGAAGGTCCAAACACAAATTTCGAAATATAACTTTCGAGTTCGCGAACGTGAATGACATTCTTTTCGTGTGCTGAGGTGAATTGAACGGCGCCGGTAAACACCACCAGGTTGGCAATGGGCACATTGGGCACTGCGAGTTGCAAGGCTTTGGTCCGACCTTCATTTTGGATGTGCGGGTTGAGAAACTTGCGACGCCGAACGCCGTCTACATTGGTCCACTGGGGTTCGTCCGGATCACCGAAAACGATGCCATTGCAGTGCTTGGTTTGAATGCAAATAATGCCACCCGAGGTCAGGATAGCGTGATCAATGCGTGTTAGTCCGCCGAAAGCGCCGGGAAGAATGAAGTCATCCAGTACGCTGGCGCTCTTCGCCGCAAGAATTCTTGTTACCCGCCATTTGCCGATCCTGGCGGTGACAAAACGTGTGAGTTGTGCCAGCGAGGAGCGGAACATCAGCGTGAGGAGCAAGGCAGCCGCAGCAGAAATTACGACCAGGGCCGGCCCTACGTTGGTGAGGCCGGTGGTCAGCGCCGGGTCGCTTGCCGCGTGAAGAGGATGAATGGCGAACAGGCTGATCGCCGCGATGACTGTTTTTAGGATTTTCCGAAGCATGGTTTGAGGCTAGGCTCATTCGATCCATATCACAGCGTAGTATGTCACGTTTTACGCGTGGCATCGCGGGCAGCGCGTTGTTCTTCCGGGTAGGCGAAATAGTAACCGTCTTTGATTTGCAGCCGGAGTGGCGTGTCATAGGCCGCCGCAAGGTTTTCGACGTTGAGGACCTCATCTTTGGGGCCGTCTGCAATAATTCGGCCCTGGCGAAGCAGGATGACGCGCCTTATAGCGGGTGGAATCTCATTCAGATGGTGCGTCACCAGTACAATGCTGCGGCCCTGTTTGACGAGTCGTCGGATACGTTCGATGTACTCAAAGCTGGCCGCCAGGTCCAGGCCGGCCGTGGGCTCATCCAGAATCAGCGTAGCGGGATCATGCACCAGCGCGCGCGCGAGCAAACAGCGCCGTTGCTGACCGGTCGACATCTTGCTCAGTGGCACGTCGGCATACGCTTCAACACCGAGGTCGATCATGACACTCAATGCTCTCTTGCGTTGCGCACTCGTGATGCGTTTCGCCAGCAAACCATGTGTACCGATGCTCGAGAGATAGCCGGACAGAACAACATCAAGTCCTGCCGTGGTTTGCAAATATCGAGACTGTAAATCGTCGGATACGATGCCGATCTGTGAGCGCAGGTCCCAGACGTTCCAGGTTGCCTTGCCCAATAATTTGACCCAGGAATTCTTTTGAGCGACGGGGTAGATTTCGCGATTGATGAGTTTTAACAGCGTGGTTTTGCCCGCTCCATTCGGGCCGAGGATGGCGACCTGTTCATGCCGTCCAATGCTCAAATTGAGATTCTTGAATACGCAGGTGCTGCCCCGATAAAGCGTGGCGTTGTGTATCTCAATTAATGCAGATTCTATCGGTGCGGACGACACAAGGAGAGATTCTCGTCAGAAATCCGGCGGACGGCGTGCGGGCGCCCAGTCCCTGAATGCCTCATAGGCGGGTTGTGGGTTTTCTACCTGGTATTGTTCGAGGCGTTCAGCAAGCCACTGGAACCACTCAAAAGCCATCGGCGAGCCGATGTCTTCGCGCATTGCGGTGACCCAGAGTTCGAGCTTGGACCACAGCAGGATGGTACTCATCCCGATCAGGCTGTTGACCACCTGGAACGGCACGATACGTTGGTAGGTCATCACGCCGATATTTTCCATCGTAGTGCTGATCAGCATGGCTGCATGTTCAAGGTTGGCTGCGTGCAATTTGATGTCTTCCGCCGACATTTGATCCGGCATTCGTAAAACTGCCTGGTACGCCTCGGCAAATGCGGGATTACCATAAAATCGGAATAACTCGATTGCTGCGAACTCCCGACGTTGTTGACGTAGCTGGCGCATTTGCAGCATGGCGAAAATCAAACCGCCGATCACGATGATAACGCCGACTATTTCCGCTATGTTGGCGAGAGTGGGTAGATCATTCATTCGATAAGCATCCTGTTGTCCATGGCGTCATTCTACGCATCTGTGTGCGCGCAGTCAGGCTTGTTGCGTTCGCCACTACCCCGTATTGAAGTCCGGCAAAGTGGTGAGGGTCAGGATGACTCTGAAAAATGATCGTGATGAAGATGCCGTTGAAACCCAGGCTTTTTGTCCGCGAAGAATTTCGGGATCGTGGGCAATCGCAGGGCACATTCTACCGGACCGGTCGTGAGAACCGTTTGATTCTGGTCGGAAACCGGCTGGCCGGAATTCTTGCTCAACAATTCATTGAACCTGTACCGTGCCAGCGACGGCGGTTTTGATTACACTACGGACTTCTTCAGGGGTGCGCCAAATGATGTTTTACGACCGTCGCCAGCCGTCAGCGGCTCTTGCAGTGTTTTGTTTGCTGTTTGGCCTGTCATCGTGTGATCAGGGGAGTGATGGCGAGCAGCCCGTATCCGCCCCCGCCCGCGCCAATACTGGTGCAGGCATTGCCCGTGAGCCTGCAGTGGGTTCGGATGTGCACGCGGATCTGGATGTGGTCACTGAAACATGGCCCTACGCTGAAGTAGATGACCAGCTTGTCTACGGATACTTCGCATTTCCGGCTGACATGGTGGCACCGATTCCCGCCGTCATACTGATCCATGATCGCTGGGGGCTCGATGAGTCGACGCAGGTTCTGTCCCGTCGCCTGGCAGCCGAGGGATATATCGTAGTGGCAATCGATTTGTTCGGCGGTGAGACTGCAGCGTCACCCGGTTCGGCGAGAATCCTTGAGATCAAAGTCTTCGAAAATCCCCAACGCGCCGCTGAAAATATTCGTCAGGCGTATCAATTCCTGAAGGATACTTTCGGGGCGCCGCAGGTTGCGTCGGTCGGTTTTGGTTTTGGCGGTGGCTGGTCTCTCAATGCCGCGATGTTGTTGCCTGATGAGCTTAGTGCCAGTGTTATTTACTACGGACAGGTCATCAGCGATCCGGAGAAACTGGCCGCTGTGCAGGTGCCGATACTTGGGTTGTTTGCCAAGGATGATCGTGTGATCACTGCTCAATCAGTCCTCAAGTTCGAAGTAGCATTACAGGCACTCGCGAAGGAATTCGAGATCGAAATATTCACCGATGCTGGACGCGGCTTCGCGAACCACCAGTCCGAAAAATACCATGCTGAAACAGCGGCGCTGGCCTGGAGCCGGACAGTGGATTTTCTGGATCGACACATGGCGGCCGGTGAAAATTAGCACTTCATGAATACCGCCCGGGGTGATGCGCCGGTGCTATTCAGTTTCTTCGTCCACCGAGTCGCAAACCAACGTTATACTCAGAGAGTGCGACGTATAGATCATTTCTTGCTGGTCTTCATAGACGCATAACAGCGATCCCTGGGCGGAAAATGCGGCTGGCAGGGTGATTGCCTGCTTTGCCGGCGAAGTGATTGCGCCAGTATCGGTGGCCGGCACGACGCAAAAATTCTCTATGGCTATCGGCGCCAGTTGTCTTGCTGGCACGGTGATAGTCAACTCAGCAGCGGCAGCCATGTTGGCCAACTGCTCCGCTGACAACGACTTGCGGCTGTCCGCAATGCTCACAGACATGGATTGCGGGCTGAAACCGCCCGCGCACTGCGCAGTGAACTGGAAGTCAAATTCCAGTGCTGGCAGGCGTAAATAATTGCGCGCGGCACTGCGCCTGGCGATTTCCACGCGTGGCGTGTTTGCCGTCAACACCAGGGAATGGGTCAGCGTGTTTTCTTCGGCTTGAGTCACAGCCGTTACTGCCAACAAGATCGCTACACTGCATCGAATGCTTCTCATGCGATCAATGTTACATCGTTGCCGGCCTGAATACCGGCAGTCAAACGGAACATTGCCGACCGGGCATCGGGGGGGGTGAGTCCCGGCCGGCAATGTCACCGAAACTGCCCGGTTATTGGGCAGCCACCTGAACCGATGTTGGTCCCACAAAGCGAATATCGAGATCAAGCTTGTTGAGTGCCTGAATCGATCGTGCTGCCTCGCGGGCGGCTTCCTCGTTGGCGATCGTTGCAAGTTGAGTGGTGGTCGTCGTACGGGTGGTCACCACTTCTACCGCGACTGGCGCTGCGGCCAGTACCGATGCGGAAAAGAGCGCGATGCCGACAAGCATCAAGACGATGGAGAGGAGGGTTCCGAGTTTGCTGTTCATTATGCTTTTCCTGAAAACGTTGCGTACCGTGGCTTGGCCCGGTCACAAAAAATGCTTACTTGCCTCCACTACTGCACAAGCCGTGCCAACTTGAAAATGTATTGAAAAACAAAGTATTATCTAAAATCAACGGATTACGAAAATCCGTGAATTACGAAAATCCGTAACATTTTTCACGAAATTTCGTATAAACTACCGCAATGACTTCCTCAGCAGATTATCAGTGGCTGTTCCGCAAGGCCCCGTCCATGGCTACGTCGATTGGCGAGGATGGCGTTTATCTTGACGTGAACGATGCCTTTCTTAAGCGCCTCGGCTATCAGCGTGAGGACATGGTTGGCAGGAAACCCGCTGAATTCGTTACGGTTGAAAGTGCGCAGCGCATCGAAACGGAGCTGATGCCGATTTTGCGCCGTACCGGGGTGCTTGAGGACAAGCCTGTCTCCTTCCTGACTCGCGATGGCGAAGTCGTCAATTGCCTCACCAACTCGCTGGTCGAGAACGACCCGGATGGAAAATTTGTCCGCACGGTCGCGATGTATACCGAACTCGTGGACAAAGCCTGGGCCGATTCCAAATATCGGCAGCTTTACCAGTCCACACCCGCAATGCTGCACACGCTGGATGCGGAGGGTCTCGTCGTTACGGTGACCGACCACTGGCTGCATAAACTGGGCTACAAGCGCGAAGAGGTTGTTGGCAAGCCCATTATCGATTTCTACAGCGAAGCCGATCGCAAACGTTTCGCGGCAGGACGTCTCCAGGAGTTGATTAGTGACGGCGGCTTTTTGAATCAGCAACGTCAACTGGTTACCCGAAAAGGCCAGGTCATCGATCTCATCATGTCCGCCATCACGGATCGAGATGCTGCCGGTCGTGTTCGCCGGATGCTGGTGGCATCCAAAGACGTGACCGAACGCAACCGAACGGAAAGAGCGCTGCGCCGCACCCTCGCGGAAAATGCGCATTTACGCGAAGAGCTGGAGCGCGAACGCGACTATCTCCGTGAAGAGGTCAATGTCGCGATGAACTTTGGGCGCATTGTTGGTACCAGTCCGGCGCTCAAGCAAATGCTTGCGCAGGTCGAAGCCGTCGCCCGGACACCCGTCAACGTACTCATACTCGGAGAGTCCGGGGTCGGCAAGGAACTCGTGGCCCGCGCAATTCACGCACGTAGTCCACGCGCCGAAGGGCCGCTGGTCAAGGTGAATTGCGCCTCCATCCCCAAAGAATTATTCGAGAGCGAGTTTTTTGGTCACGTCAAAGGCGCGTTTACCGGCGCCCATCGCCATCGGGTGGGCCGTTTCCAACTCGCCGAAGGCGGCACTATCTTTCTTGATGAGATTGGTGAAATTCCTCTCGAACTGCAAAGCAAGTTACTGCGTGTCTTGCAAGAAGGCGAATTCGAACCCGTTGGCGACGACATCACCCGTACCGCCGATGTTCGTGTGATCGCTGCCACCAACCGAAATCTTGAACAGCTCGTGATCGATGGTGAGTTTCGTGAAGATCTGTTTTACCGCTTGAGCGTTTTTCCCATCGAAGTTCCGCCGTTGCGCAAGCGTCCGGAAGATGTCGTGCAACTCGCACAACATTTTCTGCAGCAAACCTGCAACGATTTTGGTCGCAAGCCCATGACGCTGACGAATCGACAGGCAGAATTCATCAAGCAATATGATTGGCCCGGGAATGTGCGCGAACTCAAAAATGTCATCGAGCGCGCCGTCATTCTCTCCCGGGGAAATGTTTTGCGACTTGATCTCTCATTACCCGCTACTGTCATTCCCGACGATCCTGCCGCATCAGCAATCGCCGGGCAGGATGAGTATGGAATTCTGACGGAGAAAGCGATGAAGGAGCTACAGAAACAGAATTTGCTTGCGGCCTTGAAACAGACGAACTGGCGAGTGTCCGGCAAGGAGGGTGCGGCGGAATTGTTGGGAGTGCGGCCTACTACTTTGACGGATCGCATTAAGTCTTTTGGGCTGCGGAAGCCTGATTAGTCGCGCTGCCGATTCGTGTGGCTTGCTGTTATCATGATGGCGCTTTTCTTGCGTCGCAGGAGTACTTGTGTTCATCCGTTTGTCCCTGTTTTTTCTGCTGGCCGCTGCATCCTCGGTGGCGTCTATGGCCGAAGATGTTCCCTCGACGCTCGACCTGAGCGAAGATGCACTGCCGCTTGGGGTTCGCAATGTACTCAAGGTCAGACAGCTACCGGCAAATAGTCTGAGCATTCATGTTGAAAATCTCGACAGCGGCGAGGTTTTGCTGGACTGGAATGCGACGGAGCCGCGGAATCCCGCTTCGGTCATGAAGCTGCTTACTACTTTGGTGGCCCTGGATACGCTCGGCCCGACCTATAGGTGGAAAACGGACGCTTACCTTTTGGGTGATATCAACGGGGACACGCTTGAGGGTGATTTATTGCTCAAGGGCTATGGTGATCCGTTTCTCGTTACGGAGCGAGTCTGGCAAATGTTGCGTGATTTGCGGCGCAGGGGTATCCGCCGTATCAGCGGCAATCTGTTGCTCGACGATAGCTATTTTCGGGTTATGGATGCAGATCCGGCTGCCTTCGATCAGGAGCCATTGCGCGCCTATAACGTCATTCCCAATGCACTGATGATGAACTTCAAAACGGTTCGGTATTTTTTTTCGCCCGACCCCGATAATAATAAAGTCATTGTCGCAGTGGACCCAGCGCTCGCTAATCTAAAGATCGTCAACAGGTTGTCCGTGACCAACGGCAGTTGTCGTGGTTACCAGCGGGGTATCGCAATCATTCCTAACCCGACCTTCGACCAGGTCACTTTCAGGGGGAAGTTTCCGCGTGGCTGTGACACCTACTCCATGAATCGTGCGGCGCTTGGGCATAATGAGTTCACGTTTGGTTTGTTCAAATCGCTTTGGGAAGAATCGGGTGGCGAAATTCTGGGTAGCTGGAGAAATGTGGTTAGTGACGGCGATGCCGAACCCTTTCTTTCATTCGCTTCCTGGCCGCTTGCGGACGTCATCAGTAAAGTAAACAAACACAGCAACAACGTGATGGCGCGGCAGTTGCTGTATACGCTCGCTGCCGAAGTCTATGGCGCACCCGGAACCGAAGAAAATGGCCGGCGTGCCATTATGCAATGGCTGGATCGAGAGGGTTTTGATGCAGTTGAACTGGTTCTTGATAACGGTGCCGGATTGTCCCGCACATCGAGGATGACCGCCAAGCAACTGGCGGCCCTGCTGCGTTATGCCTATGGGCAATCCTATATGCCGGAGTTCCTTGCATCGATGTCGATCTCGGGGCTCGATGGCACCATGTCACGCCGCTTTCGTGATGACATGCTCACCGGTATGGCGCACATCAAAACCGGCACACTCGATCATGTCACCGCCATCGCCGGTTATGTGCAGAGCCGATCCGGGGACCGATATGCGGTAGTCGCCCTGCAGAACTACGAAGATATTCATCGCGGTCCTGGCGAAGAGGTGCAGGAAGCCTTGTTGCGTTGGGTGTATTTGCATTAGGGAACCTCTGATCTATTCGTGAACTCGTATCCTGGCTCGTCGTCGGCGTTCGGCGACGCTTATTGCGCCGAAATGCGAGAGTCAGTGTAGTAGACTCCGTGGCGACGTGACCGCGGTCGGTCGCGCCTGCTGGGAGATTCACGATGCGTTTTTTGATTGCCATATTGTTGCTCGCTGCGTTGCCTGCCGCTGCCACAGCAGAGACAGCATATGTCACCGATATATTGCGACTCGGCCTGCACAAGGCGGAAGACACGAGTGATCGTGCCTTTCAGACTCTTCAGAGCGGACAGGAAATGGAGATTTTGGCTCGTGGTCGAAATTATGCCCAGATCCGACTGCCGGACGGCACGTTGGGCTTCGTTAAAGTTGCGTATCTGGTCGCCGAAAAACCGGCGAAACTTATTGTTGCGCAGACGCAGGCAGCCAATGCTGAATTGGAACGCAAGCTGGCGGACTTGAATGCGGCATTTTCGCAACCTGCGGCAACCATTGCGGCTCTGGAAGAGGAAGGCAGTGAACGGCAGATCCAGCTGGATGACGCGCTGCACCTGATTGGCGAATTGCAGGAAAACAATGATGACTTGAGACGTCAGCAGAGTCGTTACAAGTACAGCCTGCCGGTTAGCTGGGTCGGCGGGGCACTGGTGGTCTGTCTTCTTGCTGGCTTTCTTGGCGGGTTGTGGTGGACGGATCAACGCAGTCGCAAGCGCCACGGCGGGATCCGCATTTATTGAGATAACGGCTCAGGATAGCGATGACGACGTCATGGAGAGCGAAAACTGTGCACTTTCTTCCTGGTAATGTCGATACGCAACGTCACGAATGTCCTGAACCTCTTTCATGATGAGGCGCGCCCGGCTTATCACCTGGTGACCGGCTACAGTGACACCCTTCAGGCTTTTGCCCTTGCGTATGAACAAGCGGACCTGAAGCTCCTCTTCCAGTAATTTAAGCTGCTTGCTGACACCGGGCTGCGACGTGTACAGGCAGCTCCGCTGCTGCCGTTATGTTCAAGCCGTTGTCGACAATCGCCAGCAGGTACTTCAGTTGTTGTAATTTCATTTTCCACCATCCAGGGAGTTCCCGACAGGGCGATAGACATTCGATGCGGGAGAATGTTCAGAAACTTCTGCGAGGAATATGCGCGACCAGATCATTTCACTATACTGTTGAGTTATTAGCGCGCAAAAAAGTTGACAGAGTTGCACAGGGAGTAAATGACATGATCTACGACAGTATTCTGGATACCATAGGCAACACGCCGGTGATTAAACTCCATCGAATTGGCCCCGATGACATGGAACTGTACGTCAAGGTCGAGTCGTTTAACCCGGCTGCGTCGGTCAAAGATCGACTGGCGTTTGCGATCATAAATGATGCAGAAAAACAGGGGCGCCTGAAGCCGGGACAAACAGTCGTAGAAGCGACATCGGGAAACACGGGTATTGCCCTGGCAATGGTTTGTGCTGCCAAAGGCTATCCTTTTGTGGCGACGATGGCTGAGTCCTTCTCTGTCGAGCGACGTAAAATCATGCGGGCTCTCGGCGCAAAAGTAATTCTGACGCCGGCGGCCGAAAAGGGTACTGGCATGGTACGAAAGGCGCAGGAACTCGCCGATAAATATGGCTGGTTTCTGGCAGATCAGTTTGAAAACCCGTCGAACCCGGATTTCCACCGCAATACGACGGCGGCAGAGATTATCCGCGATTTTGCCGGGCGCCGGCTGGATTACTGGGTTAGCGGTTACGGTACGGGGGGTACGATGACGGGTGTTGGCGAGATGCTCAAAGTGGCGCGCCCGGATGTAAGCATCGTTGCGACTGAGCCGAGCGTCGCGCCGTTGCTGGCGGGTGGCGATTGGAGTCCACACAAAATCCAGGGGTGGACACCGGATTTCATTCCGGGCGTTCTCAACCGGGAGGTGTTCGATGAACTGATCCCGGTCACGGATGACGAGGCAATCGAGGTTGCCCGTCGACTGGCGGCAGAAGAGGGCATATTTGTCGGCATATCATCCGGTGCCACGCTTGCGGCAGCTCTTCAGGTTGCCAGGAAAGCCAAGCGGGGTTCCGTGTTTCTCGCCATGCTGCCGGATACGGGTGAACGCTACCTGAGCACGCCGTTGTTTGAGGGAGTGAACGAAGGATCCGATGACGAGTGGCTCGATGCGCAATCGGCATAAGGCCGAATGGTGTCGCCGGCATGCGTTCCAGCACGGCAATGAAAGCACGGCCTCGATAATCCGAATGGTGAATACTAATTGTAAGTAGTTGATATTCGACCGTAATCTTCAGTGCCGAAAGGCTGGCTGAGACCCAGATCACAGCGCCGTACGGCGCTTCATGGCATCGTGCACGTCATTCGACTGACCCCGCCGGGCAGGGATGCGCACAGCAATGACTGCAGATGTACACAATCTCGCCACCTGGAAAAACATTGGTGCGGCGAAAGGGCTCCTGGCATCGCTGGTACCACGCGCCCAGTGTTTTTGCTTCTATAGCATCGAGCGCGACTGCGTATGGAGCAGCGATGGCGTCGAGGATTATGAAATCGACAATTTTGTGGCCGATCTTCCTCACGAGATTGTCTCCGGTGTCGACCCGGATGCAACTTTTCTAAGACGAACTCTGAGTTCCGGCCGTGTACTTGTGTTAATGCCGGTATTCAGTTCTGCGAAAATCGGGCTTGGACTTTTGATTACGGTCTTCTCCAGAAACGCCGGCAAATCCTCCTCATTCAACCCAAGCCTGCTGGAAAAAATCTTGCTGCCCGCCGCGCGGGTAATCGGAGAGACATTGCATCTGACGCAGCAACTGGCAGCAGCGCAAGACCGGACAGGCGAGGTAGAGCGTGAATTGGAACTCGTTTACCGAATCGATGAAAAAATTCACGGGACATCGCGCAGTCATGTGGGTCTCGCACAACTTATTGGACAAAGCGGTCGGTTCCTGGGAATCGCCTATAGCGTCCTGTTACTGCCGGGGAAACGTATTCGTATCAGCGCGACCCATTCCAGCTGGAAGTCGGTAGACCGCAAAGCCGTGGATAAATATTTGATCCAAAAATTATTTCCACAGATTGAAGGCGAGAGAGGCCCCAAAATATTCAAGGTTCCAGCGATCGAAGGATCGGATCAGGTTGCGGACCAGGGGTATATGGCAATGCTGTCACCGTTGCTCGACAGTGCTGGCAATCTTGAAGGGGCCATTGCACAACTTTCCCGGGTCAACGGTGAGCCATTCGATGACCATCACAAGCGTTTCATGGCACACATCATTCGCAAGGTCGAATACGTCATTGAACAATCGTTTGACCCGATGACCGGGTTTCTCAATCGCTCGGGTTTCGAGGCGCAATTGCGCGAGTCGGGTAAAGCGTTCAAGTCCACCGATGACGTTCACCAAATCATTCGTTTCGATCTCGACAATCTGCATCTTGTGAACGATACCTTCGGTCGTGATGCCGGTGACGATGTCTTGGTGCGTTTTGCCGGAATGCTGGAGGAAGTACTCCCCAAAAATGCGGTTGCCACCCGCCTGGCAGCGGATGACTTCGCAATTCTGCTGACACACAGCAGTCTTGAGGAAGCGATTGCCCTTGCCGACCTGGTGCGCAAGAGGGTCAAGACGCTGCGTTACCTGGACGGAGACCGTGCTGTGCAGGTGACAATGAGTACCGGCATAGCGCCCTTTGATGCGCGACCTGGTGATCCTGGACACGCATTGACCACGGCGCGCATCGCCTGTGACTCCGCCAGGGAGCATGGCCGTGATCGACTTGAGGTGTATGACAACGATGATAAGAGCATTATCAGGCGTTACGACGACATGCACCTGGTCGCACGTATTCAGCAGGTTCTTGACGATGATGAATTCACGTTGCTCGCTCAACCCATCGTGTCGCTCGCTGACGACGATACGACGAAGCGATTCGAGATCTTGCTGCGCATGCGCGATAGCGAAGGTCGGGAAATTTCTTCAAGTGCGCTGTTCTCTGCGGCTGAGCGTTACAAGTTGATGCCGCAAATCGATCGCTGGGTTGTCTCAACCACCCTCCGCAAGCTCAGCAAGCACGCGGACTATTTGCGGAAATCCGGAACCGTCTTTGCGATCAATCTGTCAGGACAAACGCTTGGGGATGACGATATCCTCAAATTCGTTGAAGATGAAATCGAATCAAGTCATATCCCGGCGACCTCATTGTGTTTCGAGGTGACTGAATCGGCAGCAGTATCCAATCACCAGAAAGCGAAGATTTTTATTGATGCACTGCGCGAACGCGGCTGCCATTTTGCACTCGACGATTTTGGTGCAGGTCTCAGTTCCTTCGCATATCTGAAGAATTTTCGCGTTGACACGCTGAAAATCGATGGCAGTTTTGTGCGTGATATCACGACCAATAAAATTTCGGAAGCCATGGTTGCGGCCATTACCGAGGTGGCCAGAGTAATGGGGCTCAAGACGGTCGCAGAGTACGTTGAAACTACAGCGGCAAAATCGTTGGTGAACAAACTGGGTGTCGATTTTGTGCAGGGACATGCGACCGGGAAACCAGTCAATTTCGATGGTGTGCTACTCGACTTGACGGCAAGCGCCAAGACGGCCTGAGCCCGCGGGTGCGCCCGCGCCCGGCGCTCGACAGCCGGGACCTGCATGCTATTGTGACTGTCCTTGCTCTTTGCTGCCGGTTCGAAATGTTGTTGGCGCAGCAACAGCTTCACAGAAGATACAGCGAGCACCTGATCGTTCAGCAATGCCAGTCCCCGTGAAACAATCATTTGAAGCCGGAGTCCAGGCGCTGCCGCAATCTTTGCGGGACAGTGTGCGTAACTGGCATCTGCAATTGAACGAGTCTCAGCCCGATGCGCTGCCAATGTTTGTCACAGCGGGTGGCGATACGGTTGCCATTGCACATCTTGTTTCCTGCAGTGAGTTCGCGGGCAATGTCGCCATAAGGCATTGGTCGTGGTTGTGCGAGTGTTGTGCATCGGGCCAACTCGGTCGACCCCACGACGCACAAACGATGCAGGACTGTTTTGATGCGCTGCTTGCGAATGCCCTCGACAGCGACGCATTCAAAAGCCGGATCAGAGTCATTCGCAACCAGGCCCTGTTCAGCATACTGTGGCGCGACCTGGTTTCGAATTGTCCGCTGAATGAGACTCTTGTTGCGCTCTCGGATCTTGCCGAAAATGCATTGAATGCTGCTACGGAATTTGCAGGTAGCAAGCATCGGGAGCGCTTTGGATCGATTCCGCTTGACGGTGGCAGCATGCCGCTCGTCGTTCTTGCCATGGGTAAGCTCGGCGGGCGCGAGCTCAATTTCTCTTCCGACATCGACATAATTTTTCTGTATGCCGGCGAGGGGAATTCAGACGGGACCCGCAGCCTGTCGGCGCATGAGTACTTCGTACGTTATGCACGGCAGGTCGTTTCTTTGCTTGAAGACGTGACGAATGACGGCTTTGTGTATCGCGTCGATACACGCCTGCGCCCTTTTGGGGAAAGTGGTCCCCCGGTGGTGAGTTTTTCTGCCCTGGAATCCTATCTCTTGCAACACGGGCGTGACTGGGAGCGATACGCGTATATCAAAGCTCGCATTGTCGTACCGCCAGTTCCGGATGCACTCATGACCGGCCTCCTCGACGAAGTCATCGAGCCATTCGTTTATCGTCGCTATCTTGACTACGGCGTCTTCGAGTCACTGCGGGAAATGCACGCACGGGTCGCGGCGGAAGTCACGAAGCGCGGGATGGAGGGCAATATCAAGCTCGGTCCGGGCGGGATTCGGGAGATTGAGTTTATCGTCCAGTCCCTGCAACTGGTTCGTGGCGGCAGTGTGTCCGGTTTAAAAACGCCAGAGTTGCAGGAAGCCATGAAAAACGCGGCTTCTGCACGCGATATCGGATCGGACGTTGCCAGTAATCTATTGCGCGCCTATGAGTTTTTCCGCCGTGTGGAGAATTGCATCCAGGCCGTGCGCGATCAACAGGTCCATGAACTGCCGCAGTCCGCACTCGAACGTGACCGGCTTGCTTTGGCGATGGGATACCCGTCATGGGATGCCCTGAGCACGGATCTTGTCCTGCACCGCAGGTTTGTCAGCGAGCAGTTCGACACCATCGCCATGCGGCGAACCGGGGAGTCGCAAGCATCGTACCCTTCAGCGGCGCTTGCCGGGCTATGGGGCAGTGGTGCCGATGCGAACGACTGGTGTGCCGCATTTTTCCAGCTCGATATTGAGGAGCCTGCCGGAGTTGCGGATGTCGTTGCAGGCTTCGAAGTCCTGGCGATCAAGCAAAAGATTGATGCCATCGCGGTCGATCGACTGCGCAAATTCATACCCGCATTATTGCTGCTTCTGGTTGGTCGCCGGCAGCCTTCGGTGACGCTGCAACGGGTGCTCAAAATCGCCGACAAGGTATTACGGCGCAGTGCCTACATTGCGCTACTCAACGAAAACCATGCCGCCTTGCATCGACTGGTGGACCTGTGTGAGAAAAGTCGTTACCTGGCCGAGGAAATTGGCCGCTTTCCACAGCTGCTTGACGAGCTGCTGGATCCCCGGCTGAGTCGCGCGCCGGATGCCAGTGAAATGCGCGCTGATCTCGAAGAGAGCGTTGCCATCGCTGCAGCAGACGACAATGAGCGGCAAATTGAGCTCGTCGGCCGATTCCAGCGAGCGACGCGCTTTCGACTGGCTGTCGCGGATCTGAGTGGCAATATTCCCGTCATGAAGGTCAGCGACCGACTGACAGAGCTCGCCGAAATCATCCTGATTCATTTGCTGGCGATCGCCTGTCGGGATCTTGTCGCACGATACGGAAAACCTCAGTATCAAATCGGCGGGCAGATGCATACCGCCGGCTTCGGTGTTATTGCTTATGGCAAGCTCGGAGGAATGGAGTTGTCCTACAGCTCCGATCTCGACCTGGTTTTCCTGCATGATTCGGCCGGGGAACAGCAGCACACCCGTGGCGAAAAATCGATCGCCAACAGCGATTTTTTCGCGCGTCTCGCGCGCCGACTGGTTCACTTCCTCACCGCTCAAACGGGATCCGGTAGCCTGTACGACATCGACACCCGCCTGCGGCCCAGCGGCCAATCCGGGTTGCTTGTCATCAGCATCGAAGCTTTCGAGCGATATCAGGACGAGAACGCCTGGACCTGGGAGCACCAGGCGCTGCTGCGAAGCCGGCCTGTTGCAGGCAGTCCCGCCATTGCTCGTGGTTTCGAGCGGTTGCGTGTGCAAACGCTGCGCAAGAAAGTCCATCGTGACACGCTTGCCGCCGATGTCTGTGCCATGCGCAAGAAGATGCGTGCTCGGCTCGATCGGAGCAATGACACTCAATTCGACTTGAAACAGGGTCTTGGCGGCATCGGTGACATTGAGTTTCTGGTGCAGTATCTGGTGCTTGCCAATGCCGAAGCGCACCCGGCCGTCATTCATTACCCGGACAACATTCGGCAGATCGGCACGCTGGTCGCTACGGGGTGTCTCACGGAGAGAGAGGGTTGGCAGTTGCAGGAGATCTACAGGACTTATCGATCGTTGTTGCATCGGTTGGTGCTGGATGAGAAGGCTTCGTTGGTGGATCGGGGTGAGTTTGGGGATGAGCGAAAATTTGTCGGGGAGCTTTGGATGAGGACGTTTGGTGCTGCTGCGGGTGAGCGCGGCGAGGTCGACCTCTGAGACCGTGCCCCGCATGGATGCGGGCCCGAGCTTACAGGGACGTACTTGCAGCGGGTCTCAGAGGTCGACCTCGCCGCACGCACCCTTGATTGTGGCACCCGATATCATGCGTTATGAGGTGGGGCGCGCTTCTGTTACCCCGGGGCGTCCGGCGTTGTTATAATCCTTTCAATATTTTGGAAACAAGGGTGACTCTGGTGGCGGCACGGGCAGGTACGATTGAGCAGAATTTGATTGAGGCAAATGCGCAGCATCGATACGAGGTGCGATCCACGGACATACCGTTGTCATGTCCGATGCCGGCGATGTATCTGTGGAATTCTCATCCGAAGGTTTACCTGCCGATTGAAGACACCGGTGAAGCGAAGTGTCCTTACTGTGGTGCCGAATACACGTTAGTCGATACCGACTAGCGGCGTGCACATCGTCACCGGCGGAGCCGGTTTTATTGGCAGTAATCTTGCCCGGATGTTGATCGAGCGCAGCGGCGATGATGTGATGATTGTGGATGACCTGAGTGATGGTCATAAATTTCGCAATATCGCTGATCTGAAGATCGTCGATTACCTTGATAAGGGCGATTTTCTTGGCTTGCTGAAGTCCGATACCGCCTTTGCGCTCGATGTGCAGTCCATATTTCATCAGGGCGCGTGTTCGGTGACGACCGAATGGGATGGTCGCTACATGATGCGCAACAACTTCTCCTATTCGAAGGAGGTGTTGCACTATTGTCTCAGGCGCAATATCCCGTTCATCTATGCATCATCCGCCGCGGTCTACGGTGCTTCCGACCAGTTCGTCGAGGCGGCGGAGAATGAGCTGCCGCTCAACGTCTATGGATACTCCAAGCTTTTGTTCGATCAGTATGTGCGGCGTCTTGCTTTGACCGCGGCGCAGCAGGTTGTCGGTCTTCGTTATTTCAACGTGTACGGTCCGCGTGAGCAGCACAAAGGATCAATGGCGAGCGTTGCTTTTCACTTCCGTAATCAGTTGCAGGAAGATGGTGAGTTGCGGCTGTTTGAGGGTTCCGACGGGTTTGGCGACGGCGAGCAATTGCGTGATTTCGTTTATGTTGATGATATTTGTGAGCTCAATATGTGGTTTTTTCAGCACCCTGGGGTGTCGGGTGTTTTTAACGCAGGTACCGGCAAAGCGCAGTCTTTTAATGATGTGGCCAACGCGGTCATCGACTGGCACGAGACGGGTCGGATTCGTTACATTCCATTCCCCGATGGCCTGAAAGAGGCTTACCAGAGTTATACAAAGGCGGATCTTGCCAACTTGCGAGCCAGTGGATGTGACGTCGAGTTTCGCGCGGTCGCCAGCGGGGTCAAAACTTACCTGGATATTCTTTCCGGCTGAACGTCGTGACGAAATCCGCAATATTGGTAGTGGGCCCATCGTGGGTAGGTGACATGGTGATGGCGCAGTCGCTTCTGAAGCTGCTTGCGTCGCGTCACCCTGACGCCGACATCGACATGCTCGCCCCCGAATGGTCCTTGCCGATTATCGAGCGCATGCCGGAGATTCGCGAAGGCATTGTCTTGTCGACCCGGCACGGGGAACTTGGGCTCGGCAAGCGCCGCGAGCTCGCGAGGCGATTGCGGCAGACAGGCTACCAACAAGCCATTGTCTTGCCGCGATCGCTGAAATCGGCATTGGTCCCCTGGTTCGCCGGCATTCCGCAGCGCACCGGTTATCTGGGTGAAATGCGCTATGGCCTGATCAACGATGTGCGGCCCTTTAATAAGGCCGTGCTGCGCCAAACCGTGCAACGATTCGTCGCCCTTGGCCTGGAGCCGGGTGAACCGTTGCCAGCCATTCCCTTGCCGCAGCTGTCTGCATCTGTGGAAAACCAGCAGCGCGCAATGGATAAATTCGGCTTGCGCCCGGAACGACCGGCGGTCGCCATGATGCCGGGTGCAGAGTATGGTTCCTCCAAATGCTGGCCGCTAGAATACTTTGCCGAGCTCGCTGAATTGCTCGCTGCAAGCGGTTTCGATGTGTGGGTGCTGGGGTCAGAAAAAGACGCGGCGGCGGGTGCTGCAATCAGCCGCGATGGCTACGCTAAGGATCTCTGCGGCCAGACGGAACTCGCTGATGTCATTGATTTGCTGGCCGCCTGTGATCAGTCCGTTAGCAACGATTCCGGATTGATGCATATTGCGGCCGCGGTGGGGTCCCGAGTGAGCGGGATTTACGGTTCCACTTCACCGGATTTTACGCCACCGCTGACGGACAGCCGGGTCCTCCATTACCGGCAACTCGATTGCAGCCCGTGTTTCAGGCGCGAATGTCCACTGGGGCACCTGCGTTGTCTGCGGGAGATTTCTCCTCGCACTGTTCTGGAGGGCCTGTTGGAACGTAAAAATCTGATAAGTTGAAGTTAAAACTCTGCAAATAGATTGAACGTCGTGAAAAAACGAATAAATGGCAATAACAGGGGATTTTAAAAAAGTATTTTATGAATTTCTATCTTCGGTAATCAGTCGGAGAATATGCAGTAAAATAAGTGAAAATCGATAAATATCGATTAACGGGCAGATAACAATTGATCATCGGGCAGTTTTGCATGGTTGTCAGGCAAGTATTTGCTTGATCGCAGTCAGCAAACGTCTTGAAAAAGCGTGAAAATTTACAAAATAAATCGAAAAATACTGAACTTCGCCAAAAAATTCCCTATATTCTGTTAATTTCCTGTTTTTGATGCAGGACTTCCCGAATTCGATCGGTCACCTTGCCCAGCCGTATCAATCCCATGGCGTCAGCATTGCGAACGCGTTGCCCCCAGCGCAGTTGATCGACGGATTTACCCAGAAATTGCTGGCACGCCTCAGGGTATGCGTTAATGACCAGATCGCGATTCAAATAGGGGCCGGTCCGGGCGGGATTGGACGTGGCGTAGAGCCCGACGACCGCTGTGCCAACGGCAGTGGCCATGTGTGCAGGCCCGGAGTCCGGACACAACAGCAAGTCCGCTGCAGCAATGATTGCCAGCAATTGCTTCAAATTCGTCTTGCCCATCAGATTGATCGTGCCCGCGCCGCACAACTTGCTTATCGCGAGGCCATATTTCTGCTCAAGCGTGCTATTGGCGCCGGTTAATACAATGTCACAGCCGAACTTGTTGCGGGCGTAGTTTGCCGCGGCGGCATAATTCTCAGCGCTCCAGTTGCGGAAATTGCGCGCCCGCTGACTGCTGCAGGGACTGATGACCATCAACGGACGGCCATCGCGGCGATATTGGGCGGCGAATTCCTGCTGTGCGCTGCTCAGTGGAATATCCCAGCGAAGTTTCTGTGCGGACACACCGATGGCTTTGCTAAACTCCAGCATCGCATCGAGCACGTGTTGTTGCCGCATGGCTGGAATTCGTCGGTTGGTAAAGAGCCACTGGAAGTCGCGCGCGCGGGCAAAGTTGTAACCGAGCCGCACGGGCGAACGGATCGCGCGGGTGAAAAGATTGGCTCGCATGGAGGCATGCAGGCACAGGGCAACGTCAAATTTTCTGCTTGCCAGCGTCTCGCGAATTTGCACCTGAGCGTCTTTGCCGCGGGATTTGTCGAAAATGATAAACTCGATTTCCGGAATGTCACCGAGCAAGGATGCTTCTGTTTTGCCGATAATCCAGGTGATTCGGGTTTCCGGCCACGCGTCCTGGATGGTACGAACGACCGCCAGGGCATGACAGGTATCACCGATCGCCGAGAGACGAACGATGCAAATGCTTTCCGGCGGTGACTGGCTAAGCATGAGTAAACATCACTAAAGGCAGGCAGATTTGAACGAAACCGTTGATAGGACCAGCAACGGCGCAATCCTATACGATACGGCAATAATCGACCAAGTATCTGCCAAAACATTCTCGGCGGCCGGTTGGAAGACGGTAAGGCGTGTCGACAATGTGCTGCGTTCCGGTGGCCGCGGCCATACCTTGATTATTGGCGACGGGACGAATGAGTATGTGCTTCGCCATTTCAAACGTGGCGGAGTTGTCGGCCGATTCGTGCACAACTCGTATATCTGGTTAGGCGAAGACAAAACGCGCTCCTTCATGGAGTGGCGCCTGCTGTACAAATTGCATGCCATGGGACTGGCGGTGCCAAGACCGGCGGTTGCGCGATATTGCCTGACTGGCCGGACTTATACTGCCGACATCATTACTTGTCGCATTCCGGATATTCGCTCGCTGTCGATACGCATTGCGGAAGCATCCGCGGGCGAAGAGTTCTGGGGATCACTGGGAGCCTGCCTGCGAAGGTTTCACGATGCGGGTGCGAATCACGCAGACCTGAATGCCTACAATGTTCAGGTGAATGCGGCTGACGAAATTACGTTGCTGGATTTCGATCGCGGCCGCATCATGCCGCCGGGTTTGTGGCAACAAAAAAACCTCGCGCGGTTGCACCGCTCCCTGCAAAAAATTCTCCGCCTGAATCCGCGCGTGAACTATTCGGAAGAAAACTGGCAGCAACTGCTCGAAGGCTATTTCCAGGCATCCAGGTCGGCGTAATAATCCGGCAACGGATCCGGGAGGTCTTTGTACCGACGATGCACCCAGTAGTATTGCTCCGGCGCCAGGCGCACTTGTTCTTCCACGAGCGCCAGGTATTTTTTCGTGTCTTCGATTGGGTCGTCACTGGGAAAATTTTCGATCGGCGGCAACAGTGTCAGCAGGTAGCCACCCTCGGGCAGGCGCCGCGGGAAAAAAGGAATCGCAACGGCCCTTCCCAACCGTGCGAGCGCTCCCGTTGCGGTATTGGTCATAGCTGGCACGCCAAAAAAAGGCAGCACCGCACTTTTCTTTCGATTGTAGCTCTGATCCGGTGCGTACCAAACCGGCGTACCCTCACGCAAGCTGCGAATCATGCTCTTGATATCATTTTTTTCAATTGAGCGTCGTCCTGACACCTCACGACCCGTGCGCAAGATCTCTGTCATGAATTCATTGCGGTTGCGTCGATAAACAACGTCAAACGGCGGGCAGTTCAGGCTCAGGACACGACCACTGATTTCCAGAGAGGTGAAATGCGCGCTCAGCAATATGACGCCGGCGCCGTCTCTTGTTGCCCGCTCCAGGTTCTCCACGCCTTCAATTCTTGTCAGTCGCAGCAATTTCTCGTCGGACGCCCATCTACCCAGTCCCATCTCCATGAGTGACGCGCCGAGGGATTCAAAATGGGCAAGTGCGAGTGCGTTGCGTTCATCCGTTGAAAGTTCAGGGAATGCAAGCGCCAGGTTCCGGCGCGTAATCGCACGACGCCGCGCCGCGAAACGGTGCCCAATTCGACCTATCAACTTGCCGAGCGCGATTTGTGTTTCGAAGGGCAGCCAACAGCTCAGGCGCAGCAGACCCAGGCCACACCAGAGGGGCCAGTGTTTGGGCGCCCAAAAATAATATAGTGGCTTTCGCCGCTCACGCTGCATGTACGAGCCCTGGATTACGGAGAGCTGGCAGAAGTGTAACGAGTTCGACGCCCTTGCTGCAATTTACTCGGACATGCCGTCGACATAATCCAGATTGTTTCCCGCTTCATCGTGTAAGACGGAATCCGTTTCGGTGTTCACGATGTCAGGAGCATTGCCTGCCTGTATACCAATATGAAACGCGGCGAATCCCGGCATGACGACCTGGTTTCGAGCCATGCCGATGATGCGACCGGAGTATGCGGAGTAGATTGCGGTGCTCTCGTTGTTCATCGGGTCGGTAATCGTGCCGAGCAGATCACCTTTTCGTACCGTGCTGCCAAGGCTAACGTTGGCAAGAAGAATTCCACCTCGATTCGCACGCACCCAGGTAGACCGGTAATAGATCGGTTCAGGATCGCCCCAAAGACGTACTTTCCTGATCATGCCGAGTGAATGCAACAAGGTCTCTATGCCCTTGACGACGTGTTTTACCTCGGCAAGTTCCAGTATCGACGGGCCACCTGCCTCTATCGTGACCGTGGGTATTCCTGCAGCCGTGGCTGCATGGCGTAACGTGCCGGATGACGGATCGCTGTGCAACACCACCATTGCCCCGAAACCCTGCGTCAGTGTCACGACGTCGCGATTGCGCAAATCTGCCCGCAGCTGGGGAAGATTGGCTCGCTTGAAGGAGCCGGTATGCAAATCAACCAGCGCATCGCAGTGGCTCACGATCTCATTGAAAAAGGAAAATGCAATTCGGGACGCGGCGCTGCCGGTCCGATCTCCCGGAAA
>JADFNG010000008.1 GCA_022563505.1 Pseudomonadota bacterium
GGCCGGAAGGCGACAGTCGAATCCTCCTATTCTCCGTCGTTTGAACGGCCGCTATCGGAAAAAGCAGACTTTGGTTTTCAGATCGACACCGTGACGGATACGTAGAAATTTGCCGAGCCTCGGTGAGACTCCGCTAGAGTAACCATTTATCGAACGCCATTTTTTGCTTCTTTCAGCTACTTTCCACTAAGATCTCACCTCAATTATCGTGGCAATGTTGCCGCGCTGCAGTGCCTCTTATTTTATGTTGGAATACTATAAAACAAGGACTTACGAGGCCTAAAATTGGCAAATAAGAGGCAGGAAAAAGGCGCATAAATGATTGAAATAAAAGAAAAAACTAGTGTTTTATTCGTCTGCATGGGCAACATCTGCAGGTCGCCGACTGCCGAGGGCGTGTTTCGCAAGCTCGTCGCAGACGCCGGTCTTGATGAGCAGATCCACGTCGAATCGGCCGGCACGCATGCCTATCATACGCAAGAGCCGCCGGATCGTCGCGCGCAAGCTGCGGCGGAGCGACGCGGTTTTAATCTTTCTGGTATTCGTGCGCGGCGCGTGTCGGAAAACGATTTTGTCCAGTTTGACCTGATTCTGGCAATGGATAATCTGAACCTGGTTACGTTGCAGGATCGTGCGGGTGAAGACAGTACGAGCAGCATAAGACTGTTCCTGGAGTTCTCGGAAACTGCTCGGGAAACGGAAGTGCCCGATCCTTATTACGGCGGTACCGCCGGGTTCGAACGGGTGCTGGATATTGTTGAAGTGGCGGCGGAGGGGCTGCTGCGGAAGATCCGTAAAGAGCATCTGCCGTAGAAGGATGACGGCGCACAAGGTCCGGCATAGCGCGGTCGCGCCTCAGGAGACGCTCCTGCAAAGATTCTATTGGCACTTCTGTAGGAGCGTCTCCTGAGGCGCGACCGCGAAGGTCAGTCGCTCGTGTCTTTGTCCGATGATTGCTGCGACGGCGTTGTCTCTGGTTCCCAGGGCAGCAGGCGGCCTGCCGGTTTCTTCGCCTCACTTTCTGGCGCTGCCGCGGATTTTTTCTCGCTGGTGACGGGTGGTGGCGAATCACCATTGCCCGTCGATGGTGGTGTCTCCGGTCTTGCCGGGGCTGTCTCCTGGCTTGCCGATTGGTTCGTGTTGTCGTCAGTTGCGGCCGCCGCTTTTTCTTCTTGCGGTTGTTTCAGGATGGGCAGCGTCGGCTGGGTGTCTTCATAGTCGGCATCACGACTCTTCGATTCCTCTGCCGGTTTCTTCGCTGCGCGTTCAGGCTTTTCTTCCGTTGGCGTTTTCTCAGCGGCGGTATCGGCCGCAGGACTCTCCGCTGGCGACGCATTGTCCACGTCACGAACGTCTTCTTGCGGCATGTTCGTTACGATCGTCTCAGCAGGCTTCGCCTCCGTTTTTGGCGCCTCCGCTGCTTGCGGTGAGGTTTCCTGCCTCGATTCGGGCTTGCTCTGAACAGCTTCCGACGCAGGTTTTACGGCCGTCTCATGGTCGGCTGCAGCCGTCGCCTGCTGTGCATCATCGGTTTGCGTTTCCGTTTCAGATTTTCCCTGACCACCGCGCCGGCGCCGACGACCACCACGACTGCGCCGTCTGCCCGGCTTGCGCGGCTCGGCACCGGACTCATCACTGCCGGCCTGCGGCGCTGATCGCTGGGCCGCATCTTCGTTTTTCTCTTCTGTCTGGCGACCCTCTGCTGACCTGGCCTGTGTATTGCGCCTCGAGTCCTGGCCATCTGACTTTCTGGCCGTTTTCTTCGACGCCTGTTTCTTTCGCGGCGAATTTCTGCCATCGCCTCTTTTCTGCGCTGGGTCGCGCCGTTGGTTGCGCTGACCACCACGCGAACGTCCATCGCTTCGTTTTTGCGGTTTGCGGCCAGACGATCGTTGCCTGCCGCGTGCAGGCTGTTCGTCGCTTGTGAACAGACCCATGATCCATGCCCAGAGGCCGGGACCTTTTTTCGCGGTTTGCTTGCGTTGCGGCGGCGGGGTTGTTGCTGCCACCGTTGCGACCGCGGCCAATTCCGTCGGCTTTCTTTGAAGCGCCTGCGGAATGACCTGTTCTTCTTCTTCAATCAGGGCATAACTGGTGCCGCTATTTTCCGCAAGATCCAGTTGATCGTCGCGGACGCGACGGACCTGGTAATGCGGCGTTTCCAGCAGTGGATTCGCAATCAGTATGACCTGCATCTCGTGCCGTGTTTCCAGGCTCTGCACCCACTCACGTTTCTCGTTCAAGAGGTAGGTTGCTACTTCCACCGGCAATTGGGCAATCACCTTGGCGGTCCGCTCTTTACGTGCCTCTTCGCCGATCAGGCGCAAGATCGCCAGCGCCAGTGACTCAACGCTGCGAATATTGCCGATGCCGGAACAACGCGGGCAAGACAGATTGCTGGATTCACCCAGCGACGGACGCAGCCGCTGCCGCGACATCTCCAACAGGCCGAAGCGACTGATCTTGCCGAATTGCACCCGGGCCCGGTCCTGACGGACCGAGTCACGCAGTCGCGTTTCAACCGCTCGCTGGTTCTTTTGCGGTCCCATGTCGATGAAGTCGATGACGATCAGCCCGCCCAGGTCGCGCAAGCGCAGTTGCCGGCCAATTTCCTCGGCGGCTTCGAGATTGGTATTGTAGGCGGTTTCTTCAATATCGCTGCCCTTTGTGGCGCGCGCGGAATTGATGTCGATTGCGACCAGCGCTTCCGTGTGGTCGATGACAATGCTGCCGCCTGAGGGCAGGTCGACATTGTGTGCGAATGCCGATTCGATTTGTGATTCGATCTGGTAGCGCGTAAACAGGGGCACGGAATCTGTGTAGTGTTTCAGTTTGCGCTGATTGTGCGGCATGACCTGTTCGACGAATTCCTCCGCTTCCTTATAGGTTGCTTCGTCATCAATCAGAATTTCGCCGATCTCATTGGTCAGATAGTCACGCAAGGCACGTACGATCGCATTGCTTTCGCGGTAAATCAGAAACGGTGTTGGTTTCGACAGGACCACGGACTTGATGGCTTCCCAGATGGCAAGCAGGGTATTCAAATCCCATTCCAGCTCTTCGGAGTCCCGATCAATGCCGGCGGTACGCAGGATCACGCTCATGCCGTCCGGTATGTTGACACCCTGCAGCGATTCGCGAGCAAGATCACGATCCTGTCCGACGATGCGTCGTGACACACCGCCCGATTTTTGTTTGTTGGGTTTCAGGACGATGAAACGTCCGGCAAGGCTTACAAAGGTGGTCAGTGCTGCGCCCTTGTTGCCGCGTTCTTCCTTGTCGATCTGGACGACGATGTCCTGGCCTTCTTTCAGGACCTCGCGGATATTCGGTTTGCTGCCCGCGGCAACTTCCTTGATAAAATACTCGCTGGAGACTTCCTTCAATGGCAGGAAACCGTGGCGGTCTGCGCCGTAGTCGACGAATGCCGCTTCAAGGCTGGGCTCGACGCGGGTAATTCTTCCTTTGTAGATATTGGCCTTTTTACGTTCGCCGGACGGTAACTCGATGTTGAGGTCGTAAAGGTTCTGACCATCGACCATGGCCATGCGCAACTCTTCTTCCTGAGTTGCATTGATTAACATTCTTTTCATAGTGTCCTACTTTTTGATTGCTAGCAGGCAGCGAGGTGAAACGACGAGATATTGCCAGAGCGGCAGAGCAGGGTGGGGGTACAGTCACTCGACGGCGCATCGCGCCGTGACCATGGACTGCAATCTTCGGGTGGGCGCGAACCTGCAGGATCGCGCTCAGCAAAAACATAATCATGAATACCCTGCGGCGTTGCCGCTTTGGCACGCGTCGGACTGTCCGTTCGCTGCCAATGGGGTTCCGTACCCGGGTTTGTGGGCTCGGAACGAGTAATATAAATGTGCGACTCGCAATCTCTGCCAATCGCTTCGAAATACAATATTTGTGCGGCTGTCAGTTGCTCAATAGCCATCACAACGCGTTAATATAGCACAGCAAGCCCGGATCACACCCCTAATCTGCTCCACCAATCGCAAATAAGTCACTGTTCATGCAGCCAAAGTCCAAAAAATTCCCGGCGGGTAAAGTCACCAAGGTCCGCAAGGTCATGATTGATGAGGATCAGGCCGGGCAGCGTATCGACAATTTTCTGCGCCGCCAGCTCCCGGGCGTGCCGCGCAGTCGCCTGTACCGTATTTTGCGGCGTGGGGAAGTGCGCGTGAACAAGGGGCGAGTGCGTGCAGACCATCGCTTGCAAGCCGGTGACGAGGTGCGCATTCCGCCGGCGTGGGTCAGGGAGGTCCCCGCTGCAGCGCCTGCAGGGGCCATGGCGCGAATCGCGGCGGCGATCATCTACGAGGACAAGCACCTGCTGGTCATCAACAAGCCCAGTGGTGTGGCAGTGCACGGTGGCAGTGGCATCCGTCACGGTGTGATCGAGATGCTGCGTGAACTTCGACCGGACTTGCGAGATCTGTCACTGGCGCATCGCCTCGATCGTGACACGTCCGGATGCCTCGTGCTCGCGAAACGCCGCAGTGCGTTGCGCCGCTTGCACGAGCAGTTCCGTGAGGGCAGGGTCGACAAGAATTACCTGGCACTGGTCGTCGGTGACTGGCAGCTCGGCGACCATCGGGTGGATGCGCCGCTGCTCGTACGCCACCGGCAAGGTGGCGAACGGCACGTCATCGTCAATGAGCAGGGCAAGTCGGCACGGACCCGGTTTCGCCTGTCCCGCACCTTTGGCAAGTACAGTCTGCTGCAATGCCAGCCAAAGACCGGGCGCACGCATCAGATTCGTGTACATGCCCTGCACTCAGGCTACCCGCTGGCGGGTGACGAACGTTATGGAGACCCGGCAGAGAACAGCAAATTGAAAAAATTGGGCTTGAAGCGCCTTTTCCTGCACGCACAATCCATTGCTTTTCCCGATGGCCCCGGCAATGAGCTGCATTTCACGGCGCCACTCGCGCCGGGTCTGGAGCAATTTCTTGACAAGCTGCCGGGGCGCCTGCGCGGCAAATCAAGATAGCAGGTAACCGAGTTCCTGCAATCGCGTGGAAAGCCAGATCATGGGCAGCCCGATCAGCGCCGTTGGATCGTCCGTAGTGACGGCATCGAAGAGCACGAATCCCGCCCCTTCAATTTTGAAACTGCCGGCGCAATCATAAGGCTTGTCGTGGCGCAGATAGGAATCGGCAAGGCGGCGGTCGAATTGGCGAAAATGTACTTCGGTTCTGTCGATGTGTTCGTAGCGACGCAGGCTGACCGGATCAAGCAAGCATATCGCCGTCAGAAAGGCGACGGACTTGCCGGATGCCGACAAAAGTTGTTCGATCGCTTGCGCGTGATCGCCGGGTTTGCCGAGCACTTGTTGATCCAGCACTGCCAGTTGATCCGCACCGATAATCAACGCGTCACGGTGTGTGCTGGAGACTTTTTCCGCTTTGCGCCGTGCCAGGCTCGACGCGAGGGATTCCGGATCCAGGGAACCATCGGACGTTTCATCAATGTTCGCTGAGACGGTCTCGTAGTCGTGCAGGAATCGGTCGAGGAGCCCGCGTCGATAGGTCGAAGACGAGGCCAGTATGATGGCTGGGGCGGATAGATTCTGCATCAGGGCAAGTCGAGTGTGGGTGACGGGCAGTGTAACCGCTTTGCTGCGCAGCCGGATAATTTCCCCGTGTGGCCCGAGACGATGCACAGGTATGCCTGTTCACTGATTTTTATGGGTTTTTTTAAAGGTGAAGTTGCTTTGACAGTGGCCGCGACTGTCCTTATCATGCGGCCCCCATGAGCCGTCTATTGCTGCATCCTGTATTACCGAGAAAGCTGGCCGAACGTCGTCAAGTTATTGATTGTAAAGTACAAATAAAGGATTTTTCTCGGTTGGCCGAGATCATGCAGTCTGAACTTGCCGGCTTGCCGGCGGGCGAAAGAGCCGCGAAATGGCAGCAAACAACCGTTACTATCAGGCTCCGCTTCGATTTTGGGGATTTGGGAAAGTCGGTGCCGCTCCTGGATGGGGAGGTGTCAACCACGCTGGATGCGGTATGTCAGCGTTGCCTGGAGGCTTGTTCGCTGCCGTTGAAAACGACATTGCGATATTTGTTGATGCCTCTCGATGCCGATGCGATTGAGTACAAAGACTACGAGATATGGGAACTGGCCGAGAAGACGATTCGGCTGATTGAAATTGTTGAAGAAGCGCTGATCATGGCAATGCCGTTGCCGGCACTTCACCGGTCTGCTGATGAGTGTGGACCACTGGCAAAGGAATTATCGCCGGCAGCCACCAAAATGGCACTCCCGTTCGCGGGGCTGAAGGCACAACTGGATGAGTCAAAGTGACTATTTATTCCGCTCGAGAGAATTCGGTCGGTTGATTAACCAAGCAGGCAACCCGAAACGGTGGCCTTAAGTGTGGAGAAAAAAATGGCTGTTCAAAAGAGTCGCAAGACACCTTCGCGGCGCGGTATGCGGCGTTCACATGACAAGCTCGGCGGACCCACTCTGTCCGTGGATCCCACTTCGGGGGAGACGCACCTGAGACACCGCGTCACGGCTGACGGTTTCTACCGTGGCAAGCAGGTCATCGAACATCCTGTAGAAGAAGAGCAAGAGTAGTCATTCTTAAGTCTCGGCACGGGTCTGACAGCACATCCCTGGCGTCGGCCTGTCTGAAGATTTCGTGACAACAGATTCCATTATTTCTCTGGATGCGATGAGCGGCGACCTGGGCGCCGAGGTGGTCGTGCGTGCGGCCAAGATCAGTCTCGACAAGCATCCTCATCTGCACCTGATTCTGGTGGGTGATGAGGCTGAGTTGACGTCGCTCGTCACGCGCATCGTCGGCAAAGAGACGCGGCTGGCGATCCATGCTGCATCAGAGGTGGTGGCGATGTCGGAAGGACCGGCAGACGCGTTGCGCAAGAAGAAAGACTCGTCGATGCGGGTTGCCATCAACCTGGTGAAGGAAGGCGTAGCGCAGGCCTGTGTGAGTGCCGGCAATACCGGCGCGCTGATGGCAACCGCGAAATTCGTTCTCAAGATGCTGCCCGGCATCAAGCGTCCTGCCATCATTGCCGAATTGCCCGCCATTGGCGGCACGGTGCATATGCTTGACCTCGGTGCGAACACGGTGAGCGATCCGCAGCAATTGTTTCAATTTGCCTTGATGGGATCAATCGTGACGAGCGATATTCGTTCGATCGAACGTCCGCGTGTCGCCTTGTTGAATATTGGCGTCGAGGATACCAAGGGACATGACACGGTCCGGGATGCGGCGGACTTGCTGCATTCAAGTGGCCTCGACTACATCGGATTTATCGAGGGCAATGAAATATTTTCCGGTAAAACGGACGTGGTTGTCACCGATGGTTTTACGGGCAATGTCGCGGTGAAGACCATGGAGGGTACGGCCGGCCTGGCAGCGCACGTTTTGAGGCGTGGTTTCACGCGCAACCTGTTCACTAAAATGCAGGCACTGGTTGCCCGCCCTGTGTTGCAGCGCATCTCGAATGAAATGGACTCCCGCAACTACAATGGTGCCTCTTTTGTTGGGCTTGATGGTATCGTTATCAAAAGCCATGGCAGCGCGGACTCGTATTCGTTTCAACATGCAATTGAAACGGCTTTGGTCGAGGTCAGGAAACAGGTACCGTTGCAAATAGGCAATTTGTTGCAACAGGAAACCGTATGATTTATTCCAAAATCGCCGGGACCGGCCGTTATTTGCCCGCACGCATCATGACCAATGCGGACCTTGAAAAAATAGTCGATACCACCGACGAATGGATTCGTACACGCACCGGCGTCGAACGACGTCACGTTGCTGCAGAGGATCAAACGACCTCCGATCTCTGTGTTGAGGCGGCCGTAATTGCCATGGAAGATGCCGGTGTAACGGCTGATGACATTGATCTCATCGTCGTTGGAACAACCTCACCGGATCTGATTTTTCCGAATATCGCAACACTCGTGCAGCATCGTCTCGGCATTCACGGTTGTCCGGCATTCAGCATTGAAGCGGCGTGTACGGGCTTTCTCTACGCACTGACGACGACGGATAAATTTATCCGCGCCGGTGAAACGAAATGTGCATTGGTAATCGGCGCAGAAATAATAACGAAACTTGTCGACTGGACCGATCGCGCAACCTGCGTGCTGTTCGGCGATGGCGCAGGTGCGGTCATCGTCAAACCTTCCGAGGAAGCCGGCATTATGTCCTGCCATCTTGGTGCGGATGGGCAATACAAGGAGTTGTTGTACTACCCGGTTGGCGCATCGAAAGATCTCCACAAAGCGGGCGTGGGAGATTCCAGAATTTTGATGAAAGGCAATGAGGTCTTCAAGGTGGCTGTCAGGACGCTGGGCAAGGTCGCCCAGGAAGCGCTGGACGCCAATGGCATTGACAAGGATGATCTCGACTGGCTGATACCGCACCAGGCCAATCTGCGCATCATTCAGGCAACGGCAAAACGCCTGGGCATACCGATGGAAAAAGTCATTGTTACTGTGCAGGACCACGGCAATACGTCCGCCGCGTCGGTACCGATGGCGTTGGACGTTGGTGTTCGGGATGGTCGCATTCAACGCGGACATCTCATCTTGCTGGAAGCGTTTGGCGGAGGGTTTACGTGGGGCTCCGTGTTGATGCGCTACTGAGTCGTGTTGCATTGCGCGGCGGGATTTCTTCAATGGGTCACGGAAAAATATCCATGCAACCAAAACTCATTATTGGCAATAAGAATTATTCGTCCTGGTCGCTCCGCACTTGGCTGCTGCTGGCAGAAAGCGGGATCGACTTCGAAGAGCAGCGAATTTGTCTTGATACCCCGGAATTCGCCGCGCAGGTCAGGGCTTTTTCGGCGGCGGCCAAGGTGCCGGTTTTGATGCTCGATGAGCACCCCGTCTGGGACACGCTGGCGATCGCGGAAACACTTGCGGAGCGCTGGCCGGAAAAGGGTCTATGGCCTGAAGATCCTGTTGCCAGGGCGCATGCACGCTCGATCAGTGCGGAAATGCATGCGGGTTTTTTGGCATTACGTGATGCAATGCCGATGAACTGCCGTGCGATGGGGCGTAAGGTAACGCTTGCCGACGATTTGGCGGCGGACATCGACCGCATCTTTGCGATCTGGGCAGACTGTCAGCAACGTTATGCGGCGGACGGGGATTGGCTTTTCGGCCGCTTTTGCATCGCGGATGCGATGTTTGCGCCGGTGGTGCTGAGATTACGCACCTATGGGATTAATCTGCCGGCCTCTGCGGCGGCCTACCCGGCACGATTGCTCGAAAGTCACGCTTTACAGAACTGGCTGGCCGCTGCCGAGTCAGAGACAGAGGTGGTGGACCAGGACGAGGCAGGACAATGAATTTCAGGCAAACGATATTTTCAATCTCCGCGGCCATGTTGCTTCCGGCGATCGCGTATGCGGAGGTTTTTCAATTGCCGCCCGCGGGCAATGACGTTGTTGGTGCTGTCACCGTCATCCGGGCTCGTCAGGACGACACGCTGGTCGATATCGCCCGCCGTCACGGCCTTGGCTACGAAGAAATTATCCGCGCCAATCCCGAGGTCGATAGCTGGTTGCCCGGCGAAGGCACGGAGGTGGTTCTGCCGACCCGTTATGTCCTGCCACCGGGCCCACGCCGCGGTGTGATTCTGAATCTTGCCGAATACCGCATTTATTATTACCCGGAACCCACAGGCGATGAACTGGGGGTGGTCATGACCTATCCCATCAGTATCGGCCGGATGGACTGGGAAACGCCACTGGGTCGTACGCGGATTATTTCCAAAGTTCGCAATCCAGCCTGGTATCCGCCGGCATCGGTGCGTGCGGAACACGCGGCGGCGGGCGATCCGCTGCCGCGCATCGTGCCACCCGGACCCAAGAACCCGCTCGGGGCTTATGCGATGCGCCTCGGCATACCCGGCTACCTGATTCACAGCACCAATCGTCCCGCCGGTGTCGGTATGCGCGTTTCACACGGCTGTATTCGCATGCTGCCGGAAGACATCGGCTTCCTGTTCGAAAAGGTCGATGTCAATACGCCCGTTCGCATCATCAATGAACCGATCAAACTGGGCTGGGATGGCGATCAGCTTATCCTGGAGGTGCATCAGGCACTTGAGGTTGCAACGCCGGTGAGCACAGAGCCTGCTGAGTCGCCTGCAGCGGAGCAGGCAGACGAGCAACCGGCCGAGGATGCCGTCGTCGTGAAAGACAGCATGACCCTGCTGACCGAGCAGTTTGTTGCTGCCACCGGTTCACGGCAGGCGGAACTCGACTGGGAAACAGCGGCAATGCTGCTGCAACATTCGAGTGGCATCCCGACGCCAGTCGGACAGGCCATAAAAAACGCCGCGACAAGCGCGGCGTTTGATTAGCAATTTGTAGTTTTAAACTACTTTTGCATTGATTTCTGGAACATCCGTTCCAGACGATCACGGTTTGCATCACAGCAACTTTGTGCTTCTGTCGCTGCTGACAAAGCCTGATCAGCGGTGCTTTGTGCTGCTGACGCTGTCTGAGCAGCACTGTCGGCTGCAGCCCGAGCTGCTTCGGCAGCTGATTTGGCTGCGGCGGCATCTCTTGCTGCACTGTCTGCGGTTGCCTGTGCACGATCAATCGCTTCCTGGCTTGCGCAACCTGAGGCAAGACCTAGGATCAGCAGGATCGCGCTCACTTTCAGTACATTCTTAATCATTTTCAAAAATTCCTTTGTTGGGATAATTCTGCAGACGCATTATTTCCTAATACGCTGACATCTTCAACGAAAACATTGATTTTATTTACATTTGTCTCTTTTCCAAGACATTTAGTGGTGTTGTTCGAAAATGCAGTGGCCGGGCTGCGCCCGCCACTGATTTTCAAAGTTTGTCGCGGGTCATATCGAGCCGGCCTTTGGCCGATCGATATTTTGTGGGTGGTGGGGTGTTTGTCGGCAGGGTTTTTGGAGGCGTATTTACAAATGCGATATTTACCTGTATAAGATTACAGTAACTGGATACTTATACAGGTAACTAACATGCGCCGACTGACTCCCAGACAATCTGAGATTCTTAATTTAATTCAAGACTTTATTGCTGAAAATGGCATGCCTCCTACGCGTGCGGAGATTGCCCGGGAACTGGGTTTTAAATCCGCCAATGCGGCGGAGGATCATTTGCGTGCGTTGCAAAAGAAGGGGGTGCTGGAACTCATTCCGGGTGCCTCACGCGGCATTCAACTGAAGGATTCGCTGCGGGAACAGATGGGTTTGCCGCTGGTGGGCAGGGTTGCGGCGGGCAGTCCCATCCTGGCCGAGGAGCACATCGAGCGGCGTTACAAAATTGATCCGAACTTGTTCAACCCAAAGCCGCATTACCTGTTACGCGTGGAAGGCATGAGCATGAAGAACGCCGGCATCCTGGACGGTGACCTGGTGGCCGTCCACCGGACATCCGAGATTCGCAGTCGGCAGATTATTGTCGCGAGGCTCGATGATGAGGTCACGGTAAAACGCTATCGCCAGGAAGGCACGGTGGTCTGGTTGCTGCCGGAGAATGAGGATTTCGAGCCGATCGAGGTCGATTTAACGTCGCAGTCGCTGGTGATCGAAGGCGTGGTGGTGGGTGTCATCCGTGATGGCATATCTCTGCAGTAGCCCGGAGCAGATGGACGAGCTGTGGATGATGCACTTGAGAAATTATTACAAAACAACCCACGGCTCTGGCGGGGACGTTCGATGGCGTCAGGACTGCAAGGTCTGCCGAGCGGCTATCCCGGGCTGGATCGCCATTTAGCCGGCGGCGGCTGGCCACAACATGCCTTGACGGAGATTCTGCTGGAGCATTACGGCGCCGGCGAACTCAAGCTCCTGATGCCGGCGCTGGCGCGTCTGAGTCAGCCTGATCGTGACCACGATCCGGAGTCGACCGGTTGGCTCGCCTGGATAGCCCCCCCGTTTCAGCCTTATCCACCGGCACTGGTGCAGTGGGGCATCGATCTTTGCCGCGTACTGATTGTGCGTCCCAGGGAGGAAAGCGAGATCTTGTGGGCAGCAGAGCAGGCTTTATCGTCAGGCAACTGTGCCGCAGTGCTTTTATGGCCAGGTGTGCTTTCTGTTGCGGCCAGCCGGCGTTTGCAACTGGCGGCCGAGAAGGGCGGCAGCTGGGCGATTGCTTTTCGGCCGCTGAGTGCACGGTCACAATCTTCGGCGGCCGCGTTGCGCATTCTGCTGAGTGCCAGTCGCGAGGGCACGGAGCTCCATATTCTTAAAAATCGCGGTAGCCGGCCTGCCACGCTGCGCAATGTATTACGCGATTATGCGGATGCTTAGGAATCTGCGCGGCAAAAATACTTTCTACCGCACAGACTCCTGACGCAGCATTCATGTCATCTTCCGATAAACCCTCTGCGGTCTTGCAGGCTGCCACGCCAACTCCCCCTGAGATAAAGCACGTTCCGAGTTCACGTAAACCGGTACGAGCGGCGATCAAAGCGCGTTTGTGGCTTTGTATTTATTTGCCGGTGCTGCCGCTGGAAGCGCTGGACAGACAGAAGCGGACAACCGCTCGAGCGGTGTTCGAGGATGAGCAAGGCATACGCCGCGTCATGCTGGCCAATGAAAAAGCAGCGGCCGCCGGAATAAGACCGGGGTTGTCGGTCAATGCTGCATTGTCGTTATTGCCGGCTTTGCAGCTTGAGATGCGGGACCTGGAGCAGGAAGAACGGACACTGAAACGGCTGGCCTCGTGGGCAGAACAATTTACGTCATTTGTTTGTATCGAGGCGCCAACGACGTTGTTGCTGGAGATTGCCGGCAGCCTGCGCTTGTTTGAGGGCATGGTGACATTGCGGCGACGGATTGCGCGCGGCTGTGAAGAAAAGGGCTTGACTGCGCAGCTGGCGATTGCGCCGACACCGCTGGCCGCGCGGTGGTTTGCTAAGGCCGATCGCGAGGCTTGCATCGATGACATGGCGCTGTTGAACCGCCCATTGAGTGTGCTGCCGCTTCATTGCCTGGATTGGCCGGATTCAGTCACTGAATCGCTTGGTGGCATGGGCATTACCTGTGTGGGCGATTGTTTGCGTTTGCCAAGAGCCGGTTTTGCGCGACGTTTTGGTGCCGCTCGCCTGTTGCAGCTGGATCGGGCGCTTGGGCGGGCGCCGGATCCGCGTGTGAGCTACCGTTCTGCAGAACAATTTTGTGCCTTGCATGATCTCGATGAAGAACTCGATGACCGTGAATTATTGCTGCAGGTTTGTCGGCAACTTTTATTGAAACTCGAACGGTTTTTATTGACCCGGCAGATGCAGGTACAACGTGTGCAGTTCAGCTTTTTTCATTTGCGCTCGGCAGCGACGCATCGGGTGCTGTGCAGCGTGCAGGCGGGACGGAATGCTGAGCACTGGTTTGAGTTACTGGATATCCAGCTTGATCGCATGACCTTGCCGGAAGCGGTGATCTCGATTCGCTTGCGTGGTGGACCGGGTCAGTTGTCGTCCATGGCAACGGACAACCTGCTTTTCGATCCATCGATAAAGCCTCGCGAGGGGTCGATTGCCTGTCTGGTGGAGCGCTTGAATGCGCGTATGGGCGAAGCATGCGTGCGTGGGGTCGCAACCGTCGCTGAGCATCGTCCCCAGTATGCATGGCGTCCGGTGAGTGTGTCCGATACTGCACCGCGTGGCACGGTGAGGCCGGATGGCGGCAATGAACAGCCGTTGCCGCTTAAATTGTGGCGCCCGTTATGGCTGCTGCAAGAGCCGGAACGATTGGCGAGTGACGATGCCCGACCGCTTTATCAGGGTCCTCTGACACTGCTGGATGGGCCGGAACGACTGGAGTCAGGCTGGTGGGATGATGATGGCATCGCGAGGGATTATTTTGTCGCGTTGACGGTGAACGGAGTGCATCTCTGGATATACCAGGACCGCAACAAGCAAGCAGCATTTTGGTATCTGCATGGCATCTTTGGTTAATGCCATGCCGGACAACTATGCGGAATTGCACGTCCTCAGTAATTTTACGTTTCTGCGCGGTGCATCGCAGCCGGAAGAACTTGTGCGCCAGGCAGTCGAGTTGGGTTATTCAGCGCTGGCTTTAACCGATGAGTGCTCGGTGTCCGGTGTAGTCAGAGCCCACATGGCCGCAAAAGAGGCGGGCCTGGAGAAACTGATTATCGGCGCGGAATTCCGGCTTGTCACTGGATTGAAACTCATTGTACTCGCACAAAGTCATCGGGGTTATACGTCGTTGTGCCAGCTGATTACCCGTGGCCGGCGAGCGGCAGAGAAGGGCAGTTATGTACTCACTGCAAGCGATTTCGAGGATGCGCTGCCGGATTGCCTGGTGCTTTGGGTGCCCGGCAACCCGCTTTTTCTGGCGGCTGAAGACCGCTGGATTCTGGATGCCTTTGCACAACGATTATGGATTGCGGTGGAGTTGCTGGCAGATGGTCTGCATCGTCAACGCCTGGAGCGACTCTACGATCTCGGTGAAATCCTGCAACTTCCACTGGTTGCCAGCGGTGATGTACACATGCATTGTCGTGCTCGCCGTGCTTTGCAGGATACGCTGACGGCGATACGTGAAGGCCTGACCCTGGATCAGGCGGGCTTTTCCCTGTATCCGAACGGCGAGCGCTATCTTCGTTCGCGCGCGACGATGGCATCGATCTATCCGCCGGCACTGTTGCGGGAAACGCTCAGGATTGCCGAGCGGATTGATTTTTCGCTGCATGAATTGCATTACGAATGCCCGCAGGAACTGGTGCCGCAGGGTGAGACAGCGACGACGTATCTCAGGCAGTTAAGCGAACAGGGGATGCGCAGCCGTTGGCCGGAAGGTGTGCCGGAAAAAGTCATCAAGCTGGTCGAACACGAACTGGAGTTGATTCAGGAGCTGCAATACGAAGCGTTTTTCCTGACCGTGTACGACATCGTTACGTTTGCCCGCGGTGAGGGAATTCTCTGCCAGGGACGCGGTTCCGCCGCCAATTCCGCCGTCTGTTTTTGCCTGGGCATTACCGAAGTGGATCCGGGACGCATGGAGACACTGGTCGAGCGTTTTATCTCCAAAGAACGCAATGAGCCGCCGGATATCGATGTGGATTTCGAACACGAGCGGCGTGAAGAAGTCATTCAGTATATTTATCGAAAATACGGGCGTGATCATGCTGCATTGGTCGCAACGGTGGTGACCTATCGCCCTCGCAGTGCATTACGCGATGTGGGCAAAGTGCTCGGCTTGAGTGGCTTGCAAGTGGATCGCCTGGCGCGCTCGATGCAATGGTGGGATGGCAGTGAAGTCGATGACTCCCGTGTGCTGGAAGCAGGTCTCGATCCTGACAGTCCGGTCATCCGGCGCCTGCTGTGGCTGGTGCGCCAGTTGATCGGCTTTCCGCGCCATCTTTCTCAACACGTTGGTGGCTTTGTGATTGCGAACGGGCCACTGGCAGAACTGGTGCCGGTGGAGAATGCTGCCATGAAAGATCGCACGGTCATTCAGTGGGAGAAAACCGATCTCAAGGATCTGGGCCTCCTGAAGGTGGATGTACTGGGTCTTGGCATGCTGACGGCAATACGGCGAAGTTTTGCCTTGATCGAAGCCTACAGTGGCAGGAAATACACGCTGGCGACAGTGCCGGCGGAAGATCCGCTGGTGTACGACATGATTTGCGACGGCGATACGATGGGTGTGTTCCAGATCGAGTCACGCGCACAAATGGCCATGCTGCCGCGACTCAAGCCGCGCTGCTATTACGATCTCGTTATCGAAATTGCCATCATTCGGCCCGGGCCCATTCAGGGTGACATGGTGCATCCCTACCTGCGCCGACGCAATGGCGAAGAAGTGGTGGACTATCCCAGTGATGAGGTACGAAAAGTATTGCAACGAACGCTTGGGGTACCGATTTTCCAGGAGCAGGTGATGCAACTGGCGGTCGTGGCGGCCGGTTTTACGCCGGGTGAAGCAGATCAGTTGCGCCGGGCGATGGCAGCCTGGAAACGCCGCGGTGGCCTGGAGCCGTTTGAGGACAAGCTGATTCACGGTATGCGTACGCGCGGTTATACGGAAGAATTTGCACGCCAGATTTTCAAGCAAATAAAAGGCTTTGGTGAATACGGTTTTCCGGAATCCCATGCAGCGAGTTTTGCGTTACTGGTCTATGTTTCGAGCTGGCTGAAATGCCATGAGCCTGCGGCTTATACTTGTGCGCTGCTCAACAGTCAGCCCATGGGCTTTTATTCGGCGTCTCAACTCACCCAGGATTTACGCCGGCATGGGGTCGAGATCCGGGAGGTCGGAGTCAATGACAGTGACTGGGATGCCAGTCTCGAGACCGGGGGCAACGGTCCGCCGGCATTGCGGCTCGGTTTGCGTCAGATAAAAGGCCTGCCGGAATCCGTCGGCCGGTGTATTCAGGAAAAGCGTGGAGACACACCGTATCGCAGCGTGCAGGAATTGCTTGAGCGGGCCGGTATCAAGCGCCGCGATCTTGATGTGCTTGCGGCGAGCGGTGCTCTGAGCGCACTGGGAGGACACCGGCACAAAGCGCGCTGGATGGTTGCCGGAGTTGAAGAGCCGACGCGCCTCTTCTCTTCCATGGATCGTGATGAGGCCACGCCGATGCTCAGGCGTCCTGCCGAAGGCCAGGACATTGTTGCCGACTACAAGAGCCTGGGACTCACGCTTGGACGACATCCGCTGGCGCTGGTTCGCAAACGCCTGGATTTGCACGATTACGTGACGGCGGGAGCGCTGAAGAGCCTGCCGAAGGGCTCCTGCGTCAAAGTGGCCGGTATTGTAATCACGAAACAACGGCCTGGAACCGCGAGTGGCGTGACCTTCGTCACACTCGAAGACGAGTCGGGGTATACCAACGTGATTGTCTGGAAAAAAATAGCGGAGGAGCAACGCAATGTGTTGCTGAATGCGCGCCTGATAGGCGTTGAAGGTGAATTACAAACCGAGGGAACAGTGATACACGTGATTGCAAGACGGCTGATCGATCACAGTGAGATGCTGGGTGAATTGCTGCTTCGCTCGCGGAATTTCCGCTAGGAGCGACCCGGCCGCTCCTACGCAAAATCAATCGTTGTCGAACTCTATTGCGTAGGTATCTTCAAAACTCTGTTCTTCCGCCAGTTCTTCAAGCTTGCGGCGAACTTCTTTTTTTCGTGCCAGGTCATCGACATTCGATCGGTCCAGTTCTTTGACAAGACTCTCAACGTTCACTTCCATTGAAATATCGCCGTCGTCGAAACTGTCTTCCGACATGACTACCGTTGCTTCGGCCGCATCATCGTCGAAATCTTCCAAAATTTCGTTTTCGGTATTCTTATCATCAACATCAGGTGGCATGCTCAAGCCTCCGCTAGTAATCGCTCTGCATTCAACAGGAACGGTGTCATCCTGAACCGGTTTTTCAAAGGTATACTCCGAAATTCCGGCGCTTGCAAGACACCGGTTCTCACTTTTTCCACGCCATGAATCGGAGTTCAGCAAAAGGCCCGGATCTCGGGCAGGACTAACGGATCAGGTTGTTGATCTCGAAGATAGGCAGCAAGATGGCGAGGACGATCAGCAATACGATGACTGCCATCACGATGACAAGCAATGGCTGCATGATGCCCAGTAGCGTGGAGATCAAACCATCAACCTCACGCTCCTGATTGCTGGCGGCACGTGACAACATTTCCTGCAGCCGTCCACTTGCTTCACCGCTGGCAATCAGGTGTGTTGTCATTGGCGGGAACAGCTTGCTTGCGGCCAGCGACTTGCTGATCATCGCGCCTTCGCGAATGCGCAGCGAGGCTTCTTCGACGGCCTCCCGCATCGGTATGTTGACAACAACCTGGGACGCGATGTGCAAGGCGGTTAGTATGGGTACGCCGCTGCTTGCAAGAATGCTGAGCGTCTGTGTGAACCGGGCGGTGTTAATGCCACGAGTCAATGTTCTTACGATGGGGATGCGCAGCAGCAAACGATGGTATTTCCGCTTTGCTCCTTCCCTGCGGAGTAATTGGCGCAAGCCATAAATGGTCGCGACGATGCCGACGATCAGAAACAACCAGTAGTCGCGCAAGAAATCGCTGGATGCAATCATGATACGTGTCAGCAGGGGCAATTCCTGGCCGTAATTTTCAAATACATAAACCACTTTCGGTACGACATAGGACAGCATGAAACTGATAATTCCGATTGCGGTGAGGACCAGTGCAATCGGGTAGATCATTGCGTTACGAATCTGCTGTTGCAGGATCTGTCGTGATTCCGTGAACTCGGCCAGCCGCTCGAGAACCATATCAAGATGACCTGATTGTTCGCCGGCCGCAACAGTGGCTCGATAAATCTCTGGAAAAGCTTGCGGAAAATCGGCGAGCCCGTCGGCCAGCGTGTGGCCCTCCAGCACGCGCGATCGAACGCCGAGAAGAATGCTCTTGGCACGCGGATTTTCGTTTTGCTCGCTGACTGCCAGTAGCGCTTCCTCAAGTGGCAGGCCAGCCTCGGCCAGTGTCGCGAGCTGTCGGGTGAGCAATGCAAGTTCGTTGGCAGACAGGCCGCGGCGGACATTGATGCTTCTTCTTCCCGAAGCATCCTTTTGTGCGACCTCCGTGACTTTGATGGGCAGCAGCTGGCGTTCGCGTAAGATCTGCCGAACGTGTCTTGGTGTGTCGCCCTCGATCAGTCCCTTTGATTCTTTTCCGGACTTGTTAAGAGCAACGAATTCGAAAGCACCCATGCGCGATTCTCAGTGTGATGATGTTGTTGCTAGTCGTCTCGTGAGACGCGCAGCACTTCTTCCAGTGTCGTTGTCCCGTCCAGAACACGTCGACGCCCATCGGCGCGAATGCTCAGGCTGCTCTTGCGTGCATGGCGTTCAAGCGCTTGCTCACTGGCACCATCGTGAATCATCGCTCGCATCTCGTTATCGACGGCGATGATTTCATAGATGCCCGTGCGGCCGCGGAAGCCGGTGTCTGCCGCATCTGCGGGTCGATACAAGGTGGGTGGATTGTCCGCATCCACGTGGAGTTCACGACATTCGTATTCACTGGCGGTGTAAGCAATTCTTGTTTTGGGGTCCAGTACGCGCACCAGGCGTTGTGCCAGTACGCCGATCAGGCTCGAGGAGAGCAGGAAAGGTTCAACGCCCATGTCCCGTAATCGCGTTACCGAACCGACGGCGGTATTGGTATGCAGTGTCGACAAGACGAGATGGCCGGTAAGACTCGCCTGTACGGCGATCTCGGCGGTTTCCAGATCGCGTATCTCACCGATCATGACGATGTCCGGGTCCTGTCGCAAAATGGCGCGCAGGCCCCGGGCGAAAGTCATCTGGACTTTGTTGTTGACCTGGGTCTGACCGATGCCGTCGACGAAATACTCGATCGGGTCTTCGACAGTCATGATGTTGCGGCTTAAATCGTTAATACGGGCAAGCGCTGCGTAAAGCGTCGTCGTCTTGCCCGAGCCCGTTGGTCCGGTGACCAGGATGATGCCATGTGGTCTATGAATCAGGTCATCCATGACCGCTTGTGCTTTTTTCTCCATGCCGAGCGAGCCAAGATCCAATCGGCCCGCCTGTTTATCGAGCAGGCGCAGCACCACTCGCTCGCCGTGACCGGATGGAATCGTGGACACTCGAACATCGACGGCCCGACCCGCGATTTTCAGGGAAATGCGACCATCTTGTGGCAGGCGTTTTTCGGCGATGTCGAGTTTGGACATGACCTTGACACGCGAAACGACCAGCGGCGCCAGGGCCCGCCGCGTCTGCAGGACCTCTCGCAAAACGCCGTCGACGCGGAAGCGAACCGCAAGTCGGTTTTCGTAAGGTTCGATATGCACGTCCGACGCATTTTCCTTAATGGCTTCGGTCAGGACGGCATTGATGAAGCGAATGATCGGTGCATCGTCATCGCTTTCCAGCAAATCGGATGGCTCCGGCATTTCCTGGGCGACGCGCAGTAAATCGGTGCTCTCGTCGAGGTCGCCGACCATCTGTATCGCTTTGTGGCTGCCTTGTTCGTACGTTTGTTGCAGCATTTTGTCAAACGTTTCGGCGGACACCGGGGTCAGCTTCAATGGAATTTCGGCGAAGCGCCGTGCTTCTGCAAGAATCAACGGTGCTACGCCGCTGCGGTATACGGTGTCCGCAACGCCATCCGTGATTTCACGAATCAATATCCCGTGTCGCTTTGCAAACGAGAAGGGCAGGGCTCTTTCCAGCGGCGCGCTCGGCTCAACAATGGGCTCAGGGTCTTTTCCAGGCATGCTGTCTGCGCCGTCGTTCATCGGTTCGGACACGTTGCTTACGCTCATTGCGAAGAGTCGTCTGACGCGGACCCACCGCTTGATTTCTCTCCCAGGTACTCTTGGAGTGGCGGCAGCGTGGGACGTTCCGTAAACGGCATAATTGCAACGCCGCCACCGAATTCGGCTCCGCGGCCTCCCCGCAGGACATCGCGCATGTAGTTGTATTTTGCATTAGTTTCGATTGCAGTCTGCGCGCTGTTACGAAGAATTTTCGCGCGAATGAAAACCATCAGGTTGGTTTTTATTTTATCGGTCTTGCGGCTGCGAAAGAGGGCGCCAATGATCGGAATGCTGCCGAGAATCGGCACCCGTTGATCGCTCTCGCGCAGCTGATCCTCGAGCAATCCTCCAAGCACCAGTATTTGCCCGTCGTCTATGATGACCGTCGTTTCGATCGTACGTTCGTTCGTAATCAAATCCACTGCACCGGCGGCAGACTGGGCGATACTCGAAATTTCCTGTGAAATTTTCAGCAGCAGGGAATTGCCCGCGTTAATTTGTGGTGTGATGGTAAGTTTGACGCCTATTTTTTGCCGTTGAATGGTCTGAAACGGATTCACGGCACCGCCGACGCTGCCGGTATTGGAAAACGAACCCGTGACAAAGGGTACTTCCTGCCCGACGCTCAAAGTGGCCTCTACGTTGTCGGTGGTGACGATGCTCGGTGTCGAAATAATATTGGTGTTGGCGTCACCTTCCAAAGCGTGCAGGATTGCAGCGAAGCTGATGCCATTGTCGCTGATGTGGCCTACGCCGAACGTGAGTCCCGAACCAATGAGGCCGGCTGGATTGATATTGCCGTCACCGGCAGCCGCGCCGGCCAATTGCACGACGCCAGCCCCGCTATCCGGAAAATTGGTCACGGCGACGGGGCTGTTGCCACGGTTGCTGCCGTCCACTGCCCAGGTGATGCCCAGTTGCGCCGTTCGGTCAACAATGACTTCGACGATGATCGCCTCGACCAGTACCTGCAGACGACGTATATCCAGTTTGTCAACGATCATCATCAGTGAGCGCATCATTTTCGGCGGTGCATTCACGACGATTGCATTATTTTGCGCGTCGGCCCAAACGCTGATCTGGCCGCTACCGCCTGCTGCCGCGCCGCCAGCGACAGCCACTCCTTGTTGCTGCGCAAAATGTTGCTGCAACTTGGGCGCCAGTTCTTCGGCGTCCGCATAGCGCAGATAACGCACTTGCGTGTCACCGCCGTCTTCCAGCGGCGTATCAAGATGGGCAATCAGTGCACGCAATCGCAAGCGTTCACTCTTGTCCCCACCGATCAGCACGCTGTTGGTGCGTGCATCGGCCACCAGGTTGATGGTGACGGGTGCACCATCAGCCCGGGGAGACTGCGTAAGCGCCGTCAGGACGCGCACAATGTCAGTAGCAGATGCGTTGGCCATGGGGACGACTTCGATATCCTCATCATTCGACTGATCGATGCGGCGGATGATTGAAAGGAGTCGTTTCACGTTTCCGGCCCGATCGGAAATGATCAGCATGTTGGAACCGGGGTGCGCCACCAGATGGCCGTACTGCGGGACCAGGGGCCGCAAAATAGGTACCAGCTGGGCGGCGCCCACATTGTGTACCTGGATGACCTGGGTCACGATGTCATCGCCGGCCGTACCGTCAGTGTTGGTGTAGCTGGGGTACTGGCGTGCGCTGGCATCGGGGACAATCTTGATGATATCTCCGGACGTGATTGCGACGAATCCGTGTACCTGCAGAATCGACAAAAACGCTGCATAGAACGCATCAGGCGTCATCGGCGTCGACGACAGCATCGTCACTTCGGCCCGGACTCTTGGATCAATAATGAAGTTCTTGCCCGTTACGGCACTGACTGCCTGCACGATAGCGCGCAATTCAGCGCCAACGTAATTGGGCGTGATCAACTGCTGTTGCGCCAGTGCACTGGACAGGGAAAGCAGAGACAGCAACATTGCACATACCGTGTGCGTACCGAAATCCTTGCAGCTAAATTGCCGTATATTCAATTTTGATGCCTACTTGTCGTCGTCGAGATTGAGTTGACTGGTGCTGAGAATTAATACCATCGGTTGTCCGTTTCGTTCCACCGTGACGGAAACCTGATCCGCATTGCCAAGATTTTCAAATATTTTCATCGCCTGCTGAGGATCCGTTAACGCCGCACCGTCAATGTCCTTGATCAGGTCGCCGGGGCGCAGTCCCAATGCGGCAAATTTTTTCCGATCGCGACCCGGGTAAACCCGGTAGCCTTGCTGTTGCCCGCCAACGAAATACGGCGTCGGTCGAATGACGTCTGCGAGTTTTGTGACATTCTGCGCGAGAATGTTCTGAATACTGGCGCTGTTCGAACGTCTGTTGGCGGTGGTGGTGCGCCGCAGTGACGTCTGATTCCGCCGTATGGGCGTGCTGGATTTGGGAAAATCCTTCGGCAATCTCAGGGCTTCCAGATTGCCGCTGCGATTCAGGACAATCTGTTCCTTGTAGATCGCGTGAAGGATTGTTCCCGGGACGACCGCATCATTGATCGCATAGATTTTTTCCTCGTTGCGGTTGTCTGCGATGATCGCCAGCGACAAGCTGTCGTCGCTCCCCGCCATGATGCCTTTGAGCGTCAGTGCGAGACGCGTCTCTGCGAGGTTTTCAACCGGCCCCTGGGGAATCACTTCGACCGTTTCTGTCGATGCTTTACCGAACAGGTGTGTGCTGGCAATTGCCTGCACGTCATTGCCACCAGCAGGGCTCCCAGCATTGCCGCCAATGCCGAGAGGCAGAGGCGTTGCTTCGATGGTCTCGCCGAGTGATGATCCGGGAACCAGGGCCCACACAATGTGCGCCAGTTGCCAGGCAATCGCCACGACCAGGATGAGTGTCATCCAGGCGGGCAAACGAGCACGGGCGAATGCCAGCAATTGTTGGTTGTCGATGTTACCCAAAGACTCGAGAGCAGATTTTTTAATGTTGATTGCCATCGTTGAGAATCAGTTGATTCAGCGGTTCCTGGTCATTTAAGTACGTTGCCGGTCACAATCTACTAACGCAGACGCCTGATGATAAGGTTTCCGCACAGTGTCAAACAAGTAAAATAACTCGAAAAAATCAAGCGCAGACAAGAGTATACCGTCAGAATTACACCCATAACCGACTAACTGGAGCCGTGACAGGGGATTTTTTGCGATAATTATGCGAACAGGCTTGGAGATTGAGTGGCCGGGCCCATATATAATGGCACTTCGACCCCTGGAGCAGATACTCTGGAACTTTTATTATTGTTATGAGCAGATCCCGTCATCATGCCTGAGCGCAAGTACGAAGACGATCCTCCCGGCAGCCACGGTCTCGCGGTCGAGGAGGCGCGCCCAAAACTGAAACGACCGCCGCTCTACCGGGTCATACTCGTTAACGATGATTTTACGCCAATGGAGTTCGTCGTCGAGATTCTGCAGGGGGTGTTTCGCATGGAACGCACCAGCGCGACCCGCGTCATGCTGGAAGTGCATACTCAGGGCAAAGGAATTTGCGGCGAATACACCCATGAAATCGCCGAAACGAAGGTAGCGCAGGTTAATTTGATTGCAGAGCAGCAGCAGCATCCACTGCTTTGCACGATGGAAGAAACGTGATTCTCGAACATGAATAAGGGCGGCAAGCAAGAATATGTTAAGTAGCGAACTCGAATTTTGTCTGCATGAAGCGTATCAACGTGCCCGCGATCGTCAGCATGAATTCATGACGGTGGAGCATTTATTGCTCGCCCTGATCGATATCCCGCGAGTGTATGAAATACTCAAGAATTGTGATGTGAACATTGAGGAGTTGCGACGACAGCTGACCGAATTCATCGATGAAGCGACGCCATTGATGGCACCCGACGATGACGGTGACGTGCAGTCCACGCTTGGTTTTCAGCGCGTACTGCAGCGTGCGGTTTTTCACGTGCAATCGAGTGGCCGTAAGGAAGTAAGCGGCAGCAATGTGCTGGTCGCGATATTCAGCGAGAAACAGTCACAGGCGGTCTATTTCCTGAACGAGCAGGACATCACGCGTCTCGATGTGGTCAATTTTATTTCTCACGGACTGCCCCAGGTGCCGGGCGAGAACGGCCCGGAAGCAGACGAGGGGTCGATGGGTGCCGATGAGGCGCCTGACGCAAGTGCGTTGTCAAAATTTGCCACCAACCTGAATCAACGGGCCATAGAGGGAAAGATTGATCCACTGATTGGCCGCGAGATGGAGATTGAACGTACGGTGCAGATCCTGTGTCGACGTCGCAAAAACAATCCCCTGTACGTTGGCGAAGCCGGCGTTGGCAAGACCGCCCTGGCGGAAGGATTGGCAAGATTGATTGTGGAAGACCGGGTGCCCGAGGTGCTGGCGAACAGCACCATCTATGCGCTCGATCTGGGCTCATTGGTGGCGGGTACGAAATACCGCGGTGATTTCGAGAAACGACTCAAGGCGGTGATTGGCGAAATTCGCGATGATCCGGGCGCCATTTTGTTTATCGATGAAATTCACACGGTGATTGGTGCGGGTGCGGTATCCGGTGGTGTCATGGATGCATCAAATCTCATTAAGCCGGCGCTGGCGAACGGCGAAATGCGCTGTATCGGGTCGACCACCTATACTGAATATCGCGGTGTTTTTGAGAAGGATCACGCGCTGGCACGTCGTTTCCAGAAGATCGACATACCGGAACCGAGTATTGCGGAAACGGTGGAGATTTTGCAGGGGCTGAAAAGCCGCTTCGAAGAATACCATGGCGTTACCTACGAGCCGGAGGCGCTCACAGGCGCGGCCGAGTTGTCGGCAAAATACATTAACGACCGGAATTTGCCGGACAAGGCGATTGATGTGATTGATGAGGCAGGTGCCAGCCTGCGACTGCAGACAGGCGAAGATCGCGTCGATCGCGTCACGCTCACACTGGTCGAAAATATCGTCGCAAAGATGGCGCGGATTCCACCGAAGAGCGTGTCCACGTCGGACAAGAACGTAATGCGCAGCCTCGAACGGGATTTGAAGTTGGTGATTTTCGGACAGGACAAGGCGATTGAAGCGCTGAGCGCGTCCATCAAGATGGCACGCTCGGGATTGACAGACGATGAGAAGCCGATCGGATCATTCCTGTTTTCCGGTCCGACAGGCGTTGGCAAGACGGAAGTGACGCGGCAACTTGCAATGATACTGGGCGTCGAGCTGATTCGGTTCGATATGTCTGAATACATGGAACGGCACACGGTGTCCCGTCTCATTGGTGCGCCTCCCGGATATGTGGGTTATGACCAGGGGGGGCTGCTGACCGAAGCGGTCAGCAAGAATCCGCATGCCGTCATCTTGCTGGATGAGATCGAGAAAGCGCATCCGGAAGTATTCAACCTGCTGTTGCAGGTGATGGATCACGGTACATTGACCGACAACAACGGACGCAAGGCCGATTTTCGCAATATCGTGTTGGTGATGACGACCAATGCCGGTGCGCGGGAGATGAGCAGGGCATCGATTGGTTTCACTCACCAGGATCATACTGCGGATGGCATGGAAATCATCAAGAAGACGTTCTCGCCAGAATTCCGCAACCGACTCGATTCAATTATTCAGTTTGCAGCCCTGGATGCGCGCTCGATCGCACGCGTGGTGGACAAGCTGGTGGTCGAGCTTGAGGTAAAGCTGGAGTCGAACGAAGTGACGCTGGAACTTGACGACGAGGCTCGGTCATGGATTGCTGATCGGGGTTACGATCCGAAAATGGGTGCCCGGCCCATGGCGCGGGTGATTCAGGAACACATCAAGCGGCCGCTGGCGGAAGAACTCTTGTTTGGCAAACTGGCCGAAGGCGGTCACGTGCGCATTACCGTCGGACCCGACGGCGAGCTGCTGCTCAATCTGGAACCGATCGTCAGGGAGCTGGAGCACCTGCCAGGCACGCAGCCGTAGCGCCTATCGCCCGCGGTAGATGATGCGACCCTTGCTCAGGTCATACGGTGTCAGTTCGACGGTCACACTATCGCCGGTGAGGATGCGAATATAGTGCTTGCGCATCTTTCCCGAGATGTGTGCGATCACCACGTGGCCATTTTCGAGTTCGACGCGAAATGTTGTGTTGGGCAGGGTCTCTTTGACCACACCTTCCATCTGCAGGGCTTCTTCTTTTGCCAAGGTTCTTCTGTCTCTGGTTGTTAAGGCCCGCGAATTGTGCAGAAACAGGGCCTCTATTGCAATGCGCCATTGGGCTTGCCAGGCAGAAATCAGACCAGGGTCGCTACGGATGTGCGTTCTTCAGGCCACTCAATAACACGCAGTGGCGGATTGCAAGCCGATTCCAGCATGTCCTGGAACTCCGGCCGTGGCATCGGCCGAGCCCCGAGAGTCAGGAGATGCGGTGAAACCAGCTGGCAATCCAGCGCCGAAAATGCGTATTCGAGCAAGAGTTGATTCAGCGCCAACATCGCGATTTTAGAGGCATTTTTGACTTGACTGAACATCGATTCAGCAAAAAAAATACGCCCGATTGCAAGACCGTACAGTCCGCCGACGAGTTCGTCCCGATGCCAGAGTTCGACAGAATGCGCCCATCCGCTCGCGTGCAGGTCACCGTAGGCGGTCGCCATATCAGCGGTGATCCAGGTACCGTCCTGGCTGGAACGAGCCGTGGCACAGGCGGCAACAACATGGGTAAAGTCTTGGTTGAAAGAGAATTGGTAGTCGGATTTTCGCAGTTCGCGCTTTAGCCGGCGCGAAACATGAAATTCGCCGGGCTTGAGGATGCAGCGCGGATCAGGAGACCACCAGAGAATGGCCTGTCCTTCACTGTACCAGGGGAATATGCCGTGTCGGTAGGCATAGAGAAGACGCTCGGGCGACAGGTCACCGCCCGCCGCGAGTAATCCATCGGGCTCGGTACATGCCTCCGACACGTCCGGGAAGGCTTGCGGTGGATCGTCGCTGCTGATCCAGTGAATGCGCGGCGAACTCAAGATGAGTCTTCCGGAGCCGGATTCCCGCTGCTTTTCCGATACGGGCTGTGGCGATGCACCGCATCAACGTAGTCTTCAATATGACGCTGTTCTGCGTCGAGATAGTGACCAATGGCCGCGAAGAATTGCGCGTGTTTGAGCCAATGTGCCGACCAGGTCGTGACCGGACTGAAACCGCGGCTGATCTTGTGTTCACCCTGGGTTCCGGGCTCAAAGTGTTGCAGACGATGGGCGATGCAATACTCAATACCCTGGTAGTAACAGGTTTCAAAATGCAGTGCGTCATAGGGTGCATGGCTGCCCCAGTAGCGCCCGTACAAGGAATGACCACCGACGTAAAATACAGCCGCCGCGATGGTTTGCTGCTGGTGTTCTGCAATCACAACGGCAATTTTATCGGCTAGTCGACGTGAGACTTCGATAAAAAAATCGAGGTTGAAGTAGGGTATCGACCCACGGCGGCGAAATGTCGTACTGATGAGGGCGAAGACGTCATTCCAAAGTGATGCGTCCATGTCGCCTCCGTGCAGCCAGCGTAATTCAATGCCCTGTTCCGCAACACGGCGACGGTCCCGGCGCACTTTCTTGCGTTTGGCGGAACTGAATTGTTGCAGGAATGCATCGAACGAAGCGTAACCCCGGTTGTGCCAGTGGAACTGACAGTCCTTGCGCAGTTTGAAGCCGGCCTTTGCCAGCAGCGGCAGCTCATCAGGATGCGGAAACTGAATGTGCAGGGACGAGAATTGCTCTTTCTGCGCCAACTCCAATGCGCTCTCAAGCACCTGGTTTGCTGCATCAGTGTCGGCGTCATCGGCCAGCAAAATTCGCCGGCTGGGTGCCGGGGTAAATGCGGCGGCGGCGACCAGCTTCGGGTAATACTCCAGGCCTGCGCGTTCATAGGCCTGTGCCCAGGCCCAGTCGAATACGAATTCACCCCAGGAATGTGTTTTCTCGTAGAGCGGCATAGCCGCCTGGAGTATGCCTCTGTCGTCGAACAGTGCAATGTGGCGTGGCGTCCAGCCGCTGGCCGGGGACACGCAACCGCTGCGTTCTGCCGCCAGTAAAAATTGGTGGTGCAGGAACGGATACTGCTCATGGTTGAGGCGATTCCAGGCTCGCTCTTCGAGTTGCGAAATGTCTTCGACTATCTCGATTCTCATGACTTGAGCCCTTCAGGCATCGGCATCAGGTGGTTGTGGCGCTCTTTGCAGTCGCTGCCTGGGCATCAAGATATTTCTCCGCATCCAGTGCCGCCATACAGCCGGCACCCGCTGACGTTATCGCCTGACGGTAGACCTGGTCGGCGACGTCGCCGGCCGCGAAGACACCCTGGATGCTGGTAGCGGTGGCGTCACCGGTGAGACCGCTCTTGATGGTGATGTAACCATTTTTCATGTCCAGTTGATCTGTAAACAGACCGGTATTCGGGCTATGACCGATGGCGATAAAGACACCGGACAATTTCAGGTCCTGTGTTTTGGTTTCATCTTTGGTGCTGCGCACGCGCAGCCCGGTTACGCCGGCATCATCGCCCAGAACCTCATCGACCACGTGATCCCAAAGCAACTCGACGTTGCCTTCTGCCGCTTTCTGGAACAGTTGATCCTGCAGGATTTTTTCCGAGCGCAATGCATCGCGTCGATGCACCAACGTGACCTTGCTTGCGATGTTGCTCAGGTACAGTGCTTCTTCGACGGCAGTATTGCCACCGCCGACAACGGCGACCTCCTGGCCACGATAGAAAAAGCCGTCGCAAGTAGCGCAGGCGGAAACACCGCGACCCTTGAATGCTTCCTCGGAGGGAAGACCGAGATACATGGCGGTAGCGCCGGTAGCAATAATCAGTGCGTCGCAGGTGTAATGTCGATAGTCGCCTTCGAGCAGGAACGGGCGCACGGACAAGTCCACCTTGTTGATGTGATCGTTGACAATTTCAGTGTTGAAGCGTTCGGCATGGCGCAACATCCGCTCCATCAATTCGGGTCCCTGCAGTCCTTCAACATCGCCCGGCCAGTTATCGACATCGGTCGTGGTCATCAGCTGACCACCTTGTTCGATGCCGGTGACCATCACCGGATTGAGATTGGCTCGTGATGCGTAGACAGCGGCCGAGTAGCCCGCAGGTCCGGATCCCAGAATGAGAACGCGGCAATGTTTGGTTTCGCTCATGTATACTTCGCCTGCATGAAATTCGCCGGGCAGCCGGTGGCTCTCCCAGCCTGAAGCTCATGAAGTATGTCCGTTCCCGGTATCTTCAAGATGGGCGGTGAGCGATCAGCGTGCTGGGCAGTGGATCGAACGGCAAGTGTAGGGAAAAGACTTTCTGCTAGCAAAAGTCATCCGCCTTGCCCTTGCCGGGGGAGGCCCCCATAACAGGAGACGGATCTTCCAAGGTGTATTAGAATCATTACCTTAGGTATGAATCATCCCCATTCACTTTAATTATGGCCAAAACCCGCCCGTCAAGCAAATCACAAAATGGAATCTCAGCGCACCTGGTTCGTTCGCTGCGCGAGGGTGCGTTGTGGGTGTTTGGCGCGCTTGCGGCCATTCTGTGGGTTGCCCTGTTTACCTATAATCCGGCGGATCCAGGATTTACCCAGGCAAGCAGTGCGACGGAAATCAGTAATGGAGTGGGTCGCGTCGGGGCACTGATCGCTGACGTCCTGTTCAACCTGTTTGGTCGACCCGCGTATCTGTTCACGGTCATGGTGTTCTATTTTGGCTGGATGATATTTAACGAGCAGAAGACTCAACAGCATCTGACGCGTGCTGATTTTGCCTTGCGAATCGGCGGGTTTCTGGCGACGCTTGTAACCAGTTGTGCGCTGGCGACATTGCATTTCTCTGCGCGGGGTTTTCGCGAGACCGCCGGTGGGGTCATTGGACAACTCTCTGGTGGTTTTCTTGAATCCGTCATGAAGCTGCTGGGTGCCAGTACGCTGTTGTTCTTTTTGTGGCTGGCCTCTATCTCTGTGTTCCTGGGTATTTCGTGGCTGGGTGTCATGGACCGTGTGGGTCGCTGGAGCCTGCAAGGCTGGGACCGGGCACGCAGCAAGATCGATGAATTGCGGGATCGGGCCGAAGGCCGGCGCCAGCAAGCGGCACGTCAGGATGTGTTCGCTGCGGAAAAGAAACGCACGGCGGGCAGAAAACCTCCGCGCATCGAACCGGTGATCGCTGCGCTTGAAAAGAGTGATAGGGTTGAGAAAGAACGGCAAGTGCCATTATTCGACCCGCCGTCTGCCGGCGAATTACCCCCTTTTTCACTGCTCGACGATCCACCACCGCGAATTCGAGGTTATTCCGACGAATCGCTCGAGGCGATGTCGCGCCTGGTCGAAATCAAACTCAAGGATTTTAACATCGACGTCCAGGTGGTCTCGGTATCACCGGGGCCCGTCATCACGCGCTTCGAACTGGATCCCGCGCCGGGTGTAAAAGTCAGCCAGATTGCCAGCCTGGCCAAGGATCTGGCCCGCTCACTGTCGGTCGTCAGCGTGCGCATCGTTGAAGTGATTCCGGGCAAGTCGTACATCGGCCTCGAGATCCCGAATGAAATTCGTGAATTGGTTACGCTGGGCGAAATCCTCAAGTCAAAAGCCTACGATGAGCTTGCTTCCCCGTTGACGCTGGCCCTCGGCAAAGACATCAGTGGCAACTCGGTTGTTGCTGACCTGTCGCGGATGCCGCATTTGCTGATTGCCGGTACCACCGGGTCGGGTAAATCGGTGGCGATCAATGCCATGGTGTTGAGTCTCGTGTACAAGGCAAAACCCGAGCATGTTCGGCTGATCATGATTGACCCCAAGATGCTTGAGTTGTCCGTGTATGAGGGTATTCCGCATCTCCTGACGCCGGTCGTCACGGATATGAAAGAAGCGGCAAACGCGCTGCGCTGGTGTGTCGGTGAGATGGACCGGCGTTATCGTCTGATGGCCGCCCTGGGCGTGCGCAACATTGGCGGTTACAACCGCAAGGTCAATGATGCGATTGCCGCGGGCGAGCCGATTCTGGACCCGATATTCAAACCACCGGAGTTACTGGATCCGGACAAGCCCGTTGAGCATCCGGAACTGATGACATTGCCGTTCATCGTCGTCATTATTGATGAACTTGCCGATCTGATGATGATCGTCGGCAAGAAGGTGGAAGAACTGATCGCGCGGTTGGCACAGAAAGCGCGCGCGTCGGGCATCCACATGTTGCTTGCGACACAGCGCCCGTCGGTTGACGTGATTACCGGGCTCATCAAAGCGAATATTCCCACGCGCATCGCGTTCCAGGTGTCGGCCAAGGTGGATTCCCGCACGATTCTCGATCAGATGGGGGCTGAAAACCTGCTCGGACATGGCGACATGCTGTATTTGCCGCCCGGCACGTCGCTGCCCACGCGTGTGCATGGCGCGTTTGTCTCCGACAACGAGGTTCACGCGGTGGTGCGCCACCTGAAAAAAAGCGGCACACCCCGCTATATCGATGAAATTTTGCAGACGCCGACGAGTCCAACACCCGGGCTCACCGGTATTGATAGGTCAGACATTGATGGCGGTGATGCAGAACAGGATGCGTTGTACGATCAGGCCGTGCAAATTGTCCTGGATACGCGCAAGGCATCCATTTCGGGCGTGCAGCGTCGCTTGAAGATTGGCTACAATCGTGCGGCTCGCATGGTGGAAGCGATGGAGGCGGCCGGGCTGGTGGGTCCATTACAGTCGAATGGTTCCAGGGAAATTCTGATGGCACCGACGGCAAAGGAGTTGCCGGCAAATGAATAGCGGTTTTTTGGTCATGCGAGTCGGCCGGAATTTTGCGGCACGTGGGCTGTTCTTGCTGCTCGGATTCTGCGTTGCGAATGCGTCGCTCGCGCAGGAGTTCGATGCGGGACAGCAGTTGTTGCATGATTTCGTCAATGATGTGAAATCGTTGTCGGCTCGCTTCGAACAGTCATTGATCGATGCGAACGGTGACGTTCTGGAAACCGCCAGCGGCACAGTGGATATTCGCCGTCCCGGCCGCTTTCGTTGGACCTATTTGCAACCGTACGAGCAGCATCTGGTGGCTGATGGTCTCAACGTGTGGAGTTACGACGTCGACCTGGCGCAAGTGACCGTCAATCCCCAGGCGGAATTGCTGCGCAACACGCCCGCGCTGTTACTCGGGGGCGCTGATAACGTACTGGATGACTTCGACTACATGGGCAGTTATGAGGATCGCGGGACGGTATGGGTGCGGTTGAAGCCCGGCAATTCGGCTCACGGGTTCAGCAAAGTAGAACTCGGTTTCACGGACGGCACGCTGTCGCGCATGATGTTTGATGATGCACTGGGGCAAACGACGCTGATTGCGTTGCTGGATGTCACGATAAACAAAAGGCAGGCCGACGAGTTTTTTGTGTTTGTGCTGCCAGACGATGTTGATCTGGTTGGCGTACCGGTCATTGCCGTTCCAGACAGTGCAGCAGATCGGTAGGTGCTGTCGCTCCGTTATCATCGACGTTGGCAAATTGCCGGTGCGATCGTCTTGCTGGGCGTTTTTGCAGCAACACTGATACCGGCGTTCTGGCTTTGGCCGACATTCACCCGAGTCACGCTGTTTGCATTTGACAAGTGGTTACACGGCATCACGTTTCTCTTTTTGGCCGTATGGTTTTCAGGGCAATACTCACGCGACCGCTATGTTCGCATCGGCGCCGGCTTGTTTGCGTTCGGTATCATCATCGAATTATGTCAACGCATGGTCTCATATCGCACGGCGGAACTGATGGATTTGGTTGCCGATACCGTTGGCATTGTCATCGGTCTGGCCATCGCCGTTTTTGGGGCAGGTGGCTGGAGTTTGCGCTTCGAGGAACGACTCGCCCACCGCAAACAGGGTCAATGACCGGCTCATGAGCGATCTTTTTTCCAACGCAGCGGGCGAGGGCGATGCCGGCTCAGCGGGACAACCGCTTGCGGATCGTATGCGGCCCGCCACACTTGATGAATTTTACGGTCAGGAGCATCTGCTGGGTGAGGGCAAGCCTCTCCGTCGGGCGATCGAACAGGGCAAGGCTCATTCAATGGTTCTTTGGGGCCCGCCCGGAACCGGCAAGACGACGCTGGCCCGGCTGATTTCCCGGACGACCGATGCTCACTTCATCGGCTTATCCGCTGTGATGGCCGGTGTGAAGGATATTCGTGCGTCCGTTGCCGAGGCGCGGCAGTACAAGGAGATGAGTGGCCGCTCAACGGTGTTGTTTCTTGATGAGGTGCATCGCTTCAACAAGTCACAGCAGGATGCGTTCCTGCCTTTCGTGGAAGATGGCACGCTCACTTTCATTGGTGCGACGACGGAGAACCCGTCGTTCGAGCTCAATAACGCCCTGTTGTCCCGGGCGCGTGTTTACGTCCTCAAATCTCTCGACGAGACGGCACTTCTTGAGATCGTCAAGCAGGCACTTGACGACAAGGATCGTGGCCTTGGCGCCGCCATTACGGCGGACGATGACGCGCTGGCCCTGATTGTGCTGGCGGCGGATGGCGATGCGCGGCGGGCACTTAACCTGCTGGAGATTGCGGCCGATCTTGCCATGGACAGTGAGGACCACGGCGTCATCCATATCGCACACGCGGAGGAGGTCGCGCAAGGCAGCCACCGCCGCTTCGACAAACGGGGTGAATATTTTTACGAGCAGATTTCGGCGCTGCACAAGTCGATCCGGGGGTCCGACCCTGACGCTTCTTTGTATTGGCTGATGCGGATGCTGGACGGCGGTTGCGATCCTTTGTACGTTGCCCGCCGCATGATCCGCGTTGCGTCGGAAGATATCGGCAATGCTGATCCGCGCGCACTGCGGCTGTGCCTCGACGCCTGGGATGTGCTCAAGCGCCTCGGCAGCCCGGAAGGAGAGCTGGCACTTGCCCAGGCCGTTGTCTTCCTGGCGTGTGCAGCGAAAAGTAATGCCGTGTACAAGGCGGCCGGGCTGGCCGCCAAAGATGCACGGGACTTTGGTTCCCTGGAGGTCCCGATGCACCTGCGCAATGCGCCGACAAAGCTCATGGAGGAACTCGGCTACGGCAGTGATTATCGATACGCTCATGACGAAGACGATGGCGTGGCTTACGGAGAGCAGTATTTCCCCGACGACATGCCGGAGCGGACGTATTATCATCCGGTTGCGCGCGGTCTTGAACTTAAGATCGGGGAGAAACTGGCCGAGATCGCGAAACGAAATAAGAGCAAGAAAAAACAGGCAAGAGACGCCGACGATAAACAACGATGAGCTGACAGAAATCCGGACATGATTGATTCCAAACTATTGCGCCAGTCGCCGGCGGATGTAAAAGCAAACCTTGCCAGGCGAGGCTTCACATTCGACGCGGCTGCCTATGCCGTGCTGGAGGAGCAACGCAAGACGCTCCAGGTGGATACGGAATCGCTGCGGAATGAGCGGAATTCCAGTGCCAGGCAGATCGGCAAAGCGAAATCCCAGGGCGAAGATGTTGCGCCGCTGCTCGTGGCGGTCAAGGATCTGGGTGATCGTCTGGATGCTTCCGAAGCCCGGCTGCAGTCCATTCAGGCTGAATTACACACGATTGAGCTCGACCTGCCAAACCTGATGCATGACGACGTGCCGGAAGGTAACAGCGAAGAGGATAATCGGGAGTTGCGCCGCTGGGGTGACGTGCCCGAGTTCGATTTCAAGGCCGTTGATCATGTTGATCTCGGTGCCGGACTCGGTCTGTTGGATTTTGACGCAGCAAGCCGGATTTCAGGCTCCCGTTTCACCGTCATGCACGGTCCGCTGGCGCGACTGCAACGCGCTTTGATCCAGTTCATGCTGGATGTGCACACCATTGAACACGGCTACCAGGAGGTTTATGTCCCTTACCTGGTGCAGGAGCAAGCATTGTTCGGTACTTCGCAATTACCGAAGTTCGAAGAAGACCTGTTCAAGACCAGTGGCGACACGCCGTATTACCTGATTCCCACTGCCGAGGTGCCGCTGACCAACCTCGTGCGCGAGCAGATACTGGATGCGGACAGTCTGCCGCGGCGATACGTTGCTCATACGCCGTGTTTTCGCTCTGAAGCCGGTTCCTACGGCAAGGACACGCGGGGCATGATTCGTCAGCATCAATTTGAGAAAGTGGAACTGGTGCAAATGGTTGCGCCCGCCGATTCGAACGACGCGCTCGAGGCATTGACCGGACATGCGGAGCAGATCCTGCAACGACTCGGTCTTGCGTACCGCGTCGTTATTTTGTGCGCCGGGGACCTGGGCTTCGGTTCCAGCAAGACCTACGATCTCGAAGTCTGGTTGCCAGGGCAGAATAACTACCGCGAGATTTCATCGTGCAGCTGTTGCACGGACTTTCAGGCGCGCCGCATGCAGGCTCGCTGGCGTAATCCCGAATCCGGGCGGCCGGAATTGTTGCATACCTTGAACGGATCGGCGCTCGCCGCCGGTCGCGCATTAGTTGCAGTCATGGAGAATTACCAGGACAAAGACGGCAATATCCGTATTCCGGACGTGTTGGTGCCTTATATGAATGGGCTCGAGGTCATTAGCAAAAAAGTTTAGTTTGCATTTACTACAGTCGCGCCTCAGGAGACGCTCCTACAGGAGTGCCAATAGAAAGATTGTAGGAGCGTCACCTGAGGCGCGACTGTCGCCAAGCTCAAGTTCACGCCTATTTTTTGGAGAGCAAGTCCTTAAGCTCAACCAGTGCATCCTGCCACTGCGTTTGCGAGCGGTTGTAATCTTCCTCGAAATCCTCGGTGGCCGGTATCCCGGCAACGATGACCGTCAGCTCGGTCTTGCCGTCTTCCTCAAAGAGTCGAAATTCCACCGTCATGGGGCCGGTTGAGAGCGGCTTCTCGCCCTCTGGCGGCGCTTGTACCAGTCGCATGCGGCGCGGCGGCATGAAAATATCGATGCGGCCACGGTTTTGGATGCCGTCTCTGAAGGTGAGATCATAGGCTCCGCCAATGTACGGTGCGAAGCTGCCATCGCCGCCGATCCATTGCTTAATGCTCTCAATATCGGTTAACGCACGCCAAACGTCGCTGATCTCCGTCGAAATCGTCATATTCTGAGAGTGGCTGCGGGTAACGTTCTCCATCTGTCGCAAGGTTTGCGCGCCGGCAGTGTCCTCCGTTCGCTGTGCCGCGGCGGTCACCGGTGTGGCGTCGGCTTCCGGGTAGGAGACGATGTGCAGATCGCGTTGCGGGAACGGGATCGTGATGCCGGCTTCGCGGAATGCGGCATCAATACCGAAATTGATGTCGCTGATGACCGTAAAGCGTCGATCGATGCGATTGATTCGGCAGCGCAATTCGAAATCGAGCGATGAATCACCGAAGCCCATAAACAACGCACGCGGCGCCGGCGCACGACCGTCGGTGATCACATCCGCATGCTCACAGGCAACCCGCTCCAGAATTTCACGCACGTTTTCGGTATCGGATCCGTAGGCGACGCCGACGAGTATTCGGAGTCGTCCGTAGGTATCGTGCAATACCCAGTTGGTCACCCTGCCTGAGACAAGCTCGGAATTGGGGACCAGCACATTCTGATTGTCCATGGTCTCGATTTCGGTCGCACGGATACTGATTTTCCGAACGAAGCCTTCAATATCGCCGACGGATATGAAATCGCCCGTCCGTATTGGCCGCTCAAACAGAAGGATCAAACCCGACACAATGTTATTTGCGATTGCCTGCATGCCGAAACCAATGCCAAGAGCCAGGGCGCTCGATACGAACACCAGGCCGCTCAGGTCAACACCCGCCTGCGTCAATCCAACCAGCAGCGCGATGATGAAGGCGACATAGCCAAACAAAGTGATCAGGGCTTCGCGCGCACCACGTTCGATGACGATGTGCTGCAGCCAGCGGCGATCGATCCAGCCCTTGACCCAGCCGATGACGATGAGAAGCGCGGCAAAAACCAGCATGCCGCCAATGATTTTAGCCGGTACAAGATGGATGTTGCCGACCGTGCCGCCAAGTACAACCAGATCGACCAGTTTCTGTAGTGTCGTGCCGGACTGGTCCCAGACGTAGATCAGATAGACCAATAAACTGAGCCAGATAACGAGATCGCCAATCAGCTGTATGATGCCCAGGCCGCTGCGCGAGCCCAGCTTCGTGACGCCAAGATTCGCGCGAAATCGGTCGGCAGTTGGCGTGTCCTGATCGACCAGATAGTCGAAAGCGCTCTTGATGAGCCACAGTAGTATCCAGATGATGAAGAACGCCATCGAGGTGCGGGCGACGCCGTGAATCAAATATCCCGCAAAATTCTGGTATCCGGCGAGTACCGCAATGCTGCCGATCAGTAAAGCGAGTGTGGCGGTCAAGCGTATCAACCGGAAATGATCGCGCAGTCCGGGAATGCGGCGCAGATAGAGGAATACATACAGGAGCGAGATCGCAACGAAGAAAATCATTGCCGCGCGGCCGGTTACTTCCGGGTCGACCATGCGGATGGTCAGCCAGTTGGTCCCCAGAATGACGAAACTTGCGACGAGGGTGAAAATCAGAATTCGCAAGCGGAAACGCAACGGTTTGACGTGATGAGGTATCAGCCCCTTCACGCCTGCGGACGGAGACAACGGTCCCGTGGCCCAGCTGACGATGACGCTGCCCATGCCGAACAGAAATATGCCAAGCGCAATTCGAACGACAGCCAGGTCGAGGGATGGCTCCAGAATCGTCAAATACAGTACTGAGAGGAATGTAAGGCCGATCAGGAGAGACGGTGAGTACCTTGCAAGCGGCTTTGGAAACAAAAATCGCAGCTTGGGCGAATCCCCGTCTCCACCTGCCGTATTGAACCAGCGATTGAATCGATGTCGGATAAACAAGCCCAGACTTGCCGCTAATATGCCGCCACCAATTAACAACCATAGAAGATCAAGCGGCGTGACGCCATCAACGAGCTCCAACTCGTTGGCGCTGCGTACTTGCTGTGGCCATGCCCGCATGCGCTGCGGGAATGACTGGATCGATTCGAAGACACTGTTAGCCCGATTCGACAGGAATTGTTGTGACAGTTTGGTCTGTGTTTCGGCAATGCGTGCAATCAGCGTTGTGGCGCTGTCTTCCAGGCCGGTGCAAGATGCTTGCAGGGCGATCGCCTCATCAAGCAAGCCCCGAACCTCGGTTCGCTGGTCGAATACGGCCGGTGCGACATCTGCGTCAACGTCCTTTAAAGGCTCGAAACGTGCCTCCAGGCGCGTGCGCTCTTGTGTTGAATGTGCCGCGCACTCGCTGGCGCTGCCACCGATCTGTACGGCCAGGGTTCGTGCTTCGGTCAGGAAAGTGGGTTCGAAATCTTCCGCATCGAGTTGCTTGTTAATCGCATCAAGTTCGGCACTGGCGGCAATAGGATCAAACTGATCCTCTTCCTGAGCATGGGGGGCGTAAGAGCAAAACAGCAATAATGCGCTGACGACAGAAACAAGGAGTCGCGGAGATTTCGTCACCGGCGTCATGGTCTGGCTGTCAGCATTTCGATGGGCACGGCCGCAGTATACAGTGCGCGGCGCCCGGCAAAAAGGCGGAGGTCGGCATGCCAACCTCCGCCCTGGACCGCAAGGATTTAGTGGCGACCCATGAAGAGTCGCAGGATGTACCAGAACATCATCGCGATCGAGGCAAACAACTGCATGGATGCAGCGACGTATTTGTCCTGCGGGTAGTGATGCATGATGTTGGACGTGTCGTAGAGAATGGCGGCACCGGCAAAACCGATCATGCCGATGGAGAACCAGGTGCCCAGTTCGAAGCCGAATATGAAGCTGCTGATAATAGCAACGATGGCGAGCATGAAGCCCCAAATCATCATGCCGCGCAGGAATGAAAAATCCTTGCGGGTGATCATTACGGTTGCGACGAGTCCAACGACGCCCAGAACAGTAACGCCGGCGGCGCTTTCGATCATGCCGGGTGCCTTGGCGTTGGCGATATAAAGCATCGGCACGAAAATCAGGGCTTCCATGACGATAAATGCAGCGAAGGCCGCATATTGTGCATTCCTGGATTCAAGACGATGGGCCAGGCGAGTCGCACCCCAACCGCAAAGAATGAATGCTCCCATGACCATCCACCAGTTTTGCAGCATCGGCATCGCGATGCGTTCTGCAATACCGGTCTGGAAAAAATACATCTCAATTGCGGCAAAGGCGAGAATTGCACCCATGACATGTGCGTAGCACTTCCAGATGAAGCTTGATCGATCCGCGACGCTGAGACTCGAGACCGGGGCCAGATAATTGACGTTACCACTCATACTGCGAAACTCCTGATGATATTCATGTCCACGATGTTAGCATTATTACCGTATAGACAGGCGCACCTGCCCCGCGGTTCCCGCGAGATATGCGGCTTTTCTTTGTCATTGCAATGCGGGCAGCGATTGTCGGCTCGACAGGCTATGTGTCTTGATGCATATACCTTTCAACTCATTGAATAGTCAAGCTATTTTTTCATATATTTCTTGACTGCACGCGGCCCTACTTCGGCGCCGTAAATATTGCCATGGATGTCCAGCGCGACACCTTCCGCCCCGCTGGTGGGAGAATTATCCTGATCCATTTCCGGGTCGGGGATGAACATCGTCACAAATCCATCCACGGTGCTGCCGATGCGGATGCCGCGTTTCCAGCCAGGATTGCGCCGCTCATTCGACTCGGAGTCGGCTGCATAAAGGATGTCATCGTCATCAATATAGAGTCCGCTCGGTCCGCCAAACTGTGTCCAGGTGGCGAGGTGTTCGCCGCCCTGATCGAAAATCTGAATGCGCCGGTTGCTGCGATCAGCGACAAACAGTCTTCCCCTTGAGTCCATCGCCAGTGCGTGCGGGTCGCGGAACTGTCCGCTGCCGTTCCCGGTTGTTCCCCATTCACCCAGGTAGCTGCCGTCGGCAGAGAACTTGACGATGCGGTTGTTACCGCCCGCGTCATGGCCATCGGCCACAAAAATGTCGCCGTTCGGTGCAACCAGGACGTCAGAGGGCTTGGTGAATAAATCATGACCGGTCCCTGCGACACCTTTCTTGCCGAGCGTCATGAGTAATTCGCCGTCAGGGCTGAATTTCATGACCGTGTGACCGACACCGTCCGGAACCGGGGCATAACCGACTGCATCGGCGATCCATACGTTGTCGTCCGCATCGACGTACATGCCATGCGGCCAGGTAATCAAACCGGCACCGAAACTCTTGACAACATTTCCATCAAGGTCAAACAACATGACCGGATCGACGTCACTGCCGACGCAGAGGTTGGTACCGCAGCGTTCAGCGATCCAGATGTGCTTGCCGTCATTGGCAGGATAGATGGCACTCGTCGCACCCCATTCACGCCCGACCGGTATCCTGGCCCAGCCTTCAATGGTTTCGTATGGGTTGGGCGCGTGGTTTTGTGCGCCGGCGTTGGTGACAAACAATGTACCGATCAAGGTCACCAACAGCGCTGCAGGTTTTCTTACGTTCCGGACTGACATTCAATTCTTCCCCTGTTCGTTAAATCTGCTGCACAATCGACCGTTTCGTCTAACGTGCAATCTGGTTTCGTAATACGCCCACGCCCTCAACCTCGATTTCTATGATGTCGCCAGGTTGCATCGCGGATGTGCTGCCAGGTGTGCCCGTGTAAATCACGTCGCCGGGATACAAGGTCGATGTCTGGCTGATAAAACTGACAATGGCATCAATGTCGTGAATGTGATCTCGCGTACTTTGCGACTGCATGACCTTCCCATTGAGTCGGGACTGAACCAGCAGATTCTTGTAGTCAAGTCCCGTGACAATGGCCGGCCCAAGCGGACCAAAAGTGTCCGTCGCTTTGCCGCGAAACCACTGCAAGTCGTTTGCTTGCCAGTTTCTCTCACTGACATCGTTGCCCGCGGTTATGCCAAAAATATAATCGCTGGCATCCTCAACGGATACCTTGCTCGCAGTCTTGCCAATGACGACAACCAGTTCGGCTTCATAATGAACGTCCGTCGCGCCATCCGGGTAAACAATGTCGGCGCCAGGACCAATAATGGTGGTCGGCAGTTTCAGAAAAATGGGTGGATGCGGTGGCAGCACCCGATCGCCGCGGTGACTGTCATAGTTATAGCCGACGGCGAAAACTTTGGAGGGTTCCGCCGGCGCCAGCAATTGCACATCCGCCAGTGCGACCGATACACCGGTCGTTGTTCCACCCAGATAGGGCGCTGCAGATAACTGGCGAATGGTATCGCCTTCCTGGACGCCATAACTGACAGTGTCTTCATGGGCGTAGCGCACATAGCGGACCGTATCTTCGGCAATCACGTTGCCGCCAGCCACTAGCAGCACTGCAAGCAGTGCCGATCGCTGCATTCTTGTCATCGTTTTCCCCATCTTGTTCGTTGCTTGCATATTCGGAGTGTTGCCCGACGTTTGCAAGCGATCGGATCGTCTGATAATACCGCCCGAAATACCTGCTGATGGCCATTCGCGTACTTATGCCTTACACGTTCCTGTGAGCGCTGCGGAACTCAGGTCTCAGGAAGAAGAAGATCCTTCGAGCAAAGCCTCGACTTTTGCCAGTTCAGCGCCATTCTCCGTGCACACAGCGTAACGTCCTTCTTCGTTATGCGAATACATTGCGACACCCGCGTATTCGCCGGCTTTATTAAGAACGTAGAAGTTCACGTTGAAATTAGGCAGCCCTCTGCTGTTCAAGAGACGCTTTTCGATCGTGTATTGCCGTATGCGTCGCAAGGCTTCCATGCCTGCGTCCCGCGGGCTTTTGCCGCGCCGCCGTTCTTGATGGTGAAACCATTGAATGATGACACAACAACCGGTCTGCTGGCGCCTGTGTGTACGGCGGGCGCTGCTGCTTTCGCGGTGCTGACCACCGTCGCTGCCAGCCCTGCGGCAGCGCCGGGCAGTACAAATTCCCTTCTGCTTAATTTGTCTGTCATTGTTTCGGTCTCCCTCATGCTGGCCGCTTGGCGTATCATCGGACAGGACGATCCTGTCCGAATTTGAGCTTATCGGCCACCGCGGCATTAATGGGAGACAACTCGCCCTGGTCAATAATTAAAGGCAAAGCTGATTTTAATTTCGAGGTGCACGATAGCGCATGAGCTATAAGAGATTCTCATCCCTGATAATGTTGCTGCTTTGTTCCTGTATGGCACAATCTGGCGAGCGACGTGACAAGCACGCACTGGTTTTCTTGTCGGATTTCGGCTTGACGGAGCGATTTGTCGCCAGCATGAAGGGCGTTGCGATGTCGGTGGATCCGACACTGCAATTACACGATCTGACACACCAGATTGAACCATTCAATGTCTGGCAGGCATCCTATATGTTGGCGGGCACCATCGATTACTGGCCGCAAGGGACGGTGTTCGTGTCGGTCGTGGATCCGGGTGTTGGTACGGACCGCAGGTCAGTGGTCTTGCAAACTGCCTCCGGTCATTTCGTGGTCACGCCGGATAATGGCAGTTTGACCCTCGTTGCAGAACGACAAGGGATTGTTGCCCTGCGTGAGATTGACGAGTCCGTTAATCGATTGCGCGGTTCCGAAGACTTCCATACGTTTGATGGGCGCGATGTTTACGCTTATACCGGCGCAAGACTGGCAGCAGGTGTCATCGCATTCGATGCGGTAGGGCCGTTGCTTGAGCCGTCAGTCAAACAGTTGCCTTATCAGCGACCTGCGCTCATCGCCGAGGGCGTAATGGTCGGCAATGTCGTGCATGTCGAAAAACCGTTCGGAAATATTGTGACGAACATCCCGAAGGCTATGCTGGCTGACCTGGGTGTCACCACCGAAGATCGTGTCGACGTACTGGTCGAAATCAGTCATTCAGGTCGGACAGTTTTCTCGGAGAATGTGCCCTACGTGACGACTTTCGGCCAGGTCGCACAAGGATTGCCAATGCTATACGCAGATTCGTTGAAGACGATCGGGCTTGCGGTGAATAACGGGGATTTTGCGACGCAATACGACATCGCTGCCGGAGCGGACTGGCAAATTCGCTTGACTCGGTTGCCGTAGCCGCGGTGCCGGCCGAATTGAAGCGGCAACTTCACGCTTGCAATTTGCTGGAGTAGTATCGGGGCCACAATTAAATTCAAAACAGTCGGCAGGAAATCTCAATGCGTCACAGCCATGCAGTGTCAAAGAATCTTCCATATTCCATGCTATTGGGTGCTTTGTTGTGCATCGCCTTCAGCACCATCGCTGATGCCAGGGACAAGTCGCTTAGGGAGCCGGTTCCTGGCGATGACTTCGTTATCCGGGAAGAAATGATTCCGATGCGTGACGGCGTAAAGCTGTACACCATCATCATGGTGCCGAAAAATTCGGACGGTCATCTGCCGATTATGATGACCCGAACTCCGTATGACGCAGGCGGCATCCTGGCAGGACCGGCGTCGACGAAACTGGGCGTGAATGTTGGTACCCGGTTTCTTGGCAACGATTACATCTATGTGTCGCAGGATATTCGTGGCCGCTTCAAGTCGGAGGGCGATTACGTCATGTTCCGGCATCCGATCGGACCGCTGAATGATTCCGACACCGATCACACGACGGATACGTGGGATACGATTGAGTGGCTGATCAATAACGTTGATTCAAACGGGCGGGTGGGTGTCTGGGGTACGTCCTATCCCGGCTGGTTGACGCTGGCGGCACTGAAAGACCCGCATCCCGCACTTGCAGCGGCTGTACCATTCAATCCGGTGGTCGACGTATGGAAAGCCGATGACTGGTTTCACTGGGGCGCATTTCGTGGTGCATTTGCGTTTGGCTTCATCTACTCAATGCAGTCGAGAACGGATGAATTTACCCGCTACCCCTATGAGAAATTCGATTTTTACCAATTGATGATGGAATACGGTGCGCTCGGTAGTGCGCTTAACGATCAACTCGACGAGCGCCATGAGATGTGGACACGGATCGTGGAGAATCCCGCGTACGGACCGGAGTGGCAGGCGATTGCCGCCGATCAGTGGTTCGATTCGCCGAGCCGCCTGGTGCCGACGCTGCACGTGCATGGTTTCTGGGATCAGGAGGATATCTACGGTTCACCCGCCGTGTACGCGGCGCTCGAAAAACACGATCGAAAAAACGATACCAACTTTTTTGTTGCCGGTCCGTGGTACCACGGTCAGCATTTTGCTACCGGCGACCATTTGGGCGACATCGATTTTGATGAGTCGACCTCGGTGCGGTTTCGCGAAGACGTTCTCAAACCGTTTTTGCGTCGTTATCTGCACGGCGAGGATGCTCCAGCGATCGCGCCGGTCACGGTTTTTGAAACCGGTGTCAATCGCTGGCGTGAATTCGAGAAATGGCCGCCGGCTGGAGATACCGTTCGGCTGTATCTTCAGGCTGACGGCAAGCTCAGCTTCGACCGACCGAAAGGCGAAGAATCTGCAACACATTACGTGTCCGATCCCGCCAATCCGGTTCCCTATGCACCACGGCCGAATCTTGCCGTCAATTACGACGTCGATGTGACCGTTGATGCCTGGCGGACCTGGCTGGTGACCGATCAGCGTTTTGCAGATCATCGTCCAGATGTTGTGAACTGGATCAGCGAACCGCTGCAGGAACCCTTGACCATTCGCGGTGGACTCACCGCGCATGTATTTGCGGAAACGACAGGCACCGATGCGGACTGGGTTGTCAAATTGATTGACGTCTTCCCCGACCCGGCGCCAGGACTGGTTCAGTCGGGCTACCAGTTCATGGTGAGCGGCGACATATTCCGCGGTCGGTATCGCGAAGACTATGAGAACCCGCAGCCGATTGAACCCGATGTTGTGCTGGAATACACGATCCCGCTGCCGCACGCGAATCACACCATTGCCAAAGGCCATCGTTTGATGGTGCAAATTCAGAGCACCTGGTTTCCTTTATACGACCGCAACCCGCAAACCTACGTCGAAAGCATCATGTTTGCACCGGAGGAGGCGTACCAGGCCCAGACGCACAGCATTCATCACGACAGGAAGAATGCGACCTACATTGAGTTCAGGGTTGATGCAAGTCAGTAGTAGAAACGCCCATGGCCGATGAACACTATCCCACTTACGAGAGGCCATGTGGGTGGAACGCGTTGCTGCCCAAGCGAGTACCAAAAAGCTCACTGACGACAACAGTAAGCTGCGAGTTGGCGATCGTGGGTGCTGGATATACCGGGCTTGCTGCTGCTCGGCGCTGGGCATCCCTGGCTGGCGATGATCGTGTCGTGGTTCTTGAATCGAGCGAAGTAGGCGAAGGAAGTCCCGGCAGGAATTCGGGGTTCCTTATCGAAATAATGATGGCCGATGATGCCAATGCCGCTCAAGTCTCACGCATGCACGAGTGCAATCGGCTGATCGGAACTGCGATCGATGACTTTCGGGAAATCGTCGACCGTGAGGACATTCGCTGCGGCATGATCCGTACCGGCACCTATCGCGCCGCCGCCGGGATTCGTGGTGAGAAAGCCATAGAAAAATATCGGTCCTTTCTCCAGGCGGCGAATCTGGAGCATGTAACGCTCAATCGGGAGGAACTGGCCGATAGAATTGGCACCGATTTTTACCGCATTGGAATTTACTCCCCCCACTGTTACCTGGTGCAGCCTGCGGCTCTGGTTCGGGGGCTGGCAGATAGCCTGCCACCGTCAGTGGCATTGTATGAAAACAGCCCCGCTATTCGATTGGACAAAGCGGGTACAGGTTGGAAAATAACGACACCTGTCGGTTGTGTTCACGCGGAGCGCGTTATCCTTGCGAATAATGCTTACAGCAGGAAACTGGTTCGTGCCAGCCGGCGAATTGCGGTGATTTATACCTACGCGGCGCTGACGGAGCCTTTGGACGAAGAACTACTGCAGGCGATGGGAGCGGACACTAATTGGGGTTTGTTGCCGGCGCTTCGGGTAGGAAGTACATTTCGTCGAACCGAAGATGGGCGAGTCCTGGTTCGAGCATTTTGGGGTTACGAACAGGAACTCGACAACAAGAAGATTGAAGAAATCCTGCGGCAGAGTCTCAAGCGTCGTTTCCCGATTCTCGCTGACACGAAATTTCATTCCGTGTGGTCCGGTGCTACAGGCTTGACGATCAATGGATCGCCTGTGTGGGGAGAAGTAAAACCGGGACTATTTGTGTCGGCAGGCTGTAACGGGGGTGGCATTGTCAAAGGGACGTTGTTCGGGCGCTTGCTTGCAGATTACGCAAGCGGTCAGCCAGTGTCGGAGGTCGAATCGTTATTTGGCCAGGCAGGCTGGATGCCAACTGAACCGTTTCGCTGGATTGGCAATGTACTCATAGCGGCATTTGAGCGATATCGTGGCGCTGCCGAATTGTAGGCTGTTGGATCCAGAAAATATCACAAATAAACCTGACACTTTTTTCTGTTCGGTCAACAATGGATAATCACCTGCCATCACTGTTTGAGTTCATTTTCTAAAGCGACTGCTTCTTTTGAAGAAATTCCAAGTTTGTCGCGTAAGTTATCCAGGATTCTCCTTTCGCCGTCCGTTACAAGTCCGTCTTCGACAGCGCCCTCCAATGTGGCGCGGTAGACCTCGAGCCTTCGTAAGTCCAGGTATTCAGGTGTATTCTGAACACTGTGCATGAGGCGGTCAGTCATACGCAGAGCCAATCGTTGCATCGGTCTCAGCATGACCAAAATTGCAATGGCGACAATGATGTTCAAGACCGTCCCGCTCACAGGAACAAGCGATTCAAGAACTTCGCTTCCTACAATGAAGCCCCCTATTATCAGTGTACCGACGGCACTTTGTTGCAAAGCGAATTTGACTTTAAGATCAATGTTGAATAGCTGAGAGCGCAGGACTGCATATGCCAACAGAAGGAAATATATGAAGTACGCCACAGCGTGGCCTGGGTTGAAGATAAAATCACCCCAGAATTCTATTGGGCGAAGAATCGGATACAGTAACTGTACGAGACCGATGTATGCATCGCGAACTCCAAAGGCAATTGCAAACCACATCGCACTATTTCGGGCTGCGGATCCTCTTCGCGCACTAAAGAATGCGGTCATTGCGACAACGAAGCCGAACAGGTAAACGGCGCCGAGCAATTGTAATGTGCGTTCACCAAAATCGACGAGCTGAAAATTCCATGGAGCCCAGCCAGGGCTATAAAGCTCCGAAAAAAACCACTCGGGCTTTACGAACACGAGCACCGCAGCCAGAACACTTAAAACACCCAACAGGACTATTGCTGATCGTGAGCGAAACAGTTTGACCAGCGGCGAATCCAGAGCGATAGCCAAGAAACACAGGTATTGAAATGGCAATGCCACCATTGCAGCCGATCCGGCCGTGATCAACGCGATGACAATGAACGGATCCTCGAAAAAGAACAGAATTCCCGTCATGAAAGAAAAAAGACCCTCTAAGATAAGGATCAAACTCAGTGATCTATTAAGAGGTCTTCCGGGATCAGTTCGCAAGGCAAAGATTGCACAGACCCAAGCAGCGACGAATGCAAACGCGCTTGGAATGCCCCACCAAGTCCAGAATAGGTTCATCGGATTGATTCAGCCAATAAGCAGCGTTTCAATAAGTGCAGATACGTGATTTTGCAAGAATACGCCACCGTCGATTCTTCAGTGAGTATCATAAGAAGGATATTAATCAGTCGTTAGCTGCCTGTGAGGTGCGAATTGCTACTTAGGCGGCTATTGGCAGCTGGTAAAGGCCACGGCAGAATGATTTCCAGCGATAGTTGTTCAGGCGAGCTGTGCTCTGACCCGCTATGCCAAGGCTAGAGTTTGGCGTTGTGCCGTCCAGCCCTTGGTGCGGGTGCTCCCTTGTGAATGGCGAATCCAATGATTCGTCTGGTGCACTGATCAATGACGACCATCACCCAGTGTGTTTTTAGGATCAACGATTCACAGCGAAACAGATCCACACTCCACAAACTGTCTTTACTGTGGCCGAGGCATGTTAGCCAGGACGGACCACCCGAGCCAGGATCGGGTCGGTAGTACTTGGTCAGCACTCGCCGCACGGTGTCCTTATTGACCGGGATGCCGAAACTCAAGGAAATCTGATCGGCGATCCGCTGGTGTCCAAAGCGGGGATTCCTCTTCTTCATTGCCACGATGGCTGCAACTAGTTCCCGAGATGGCCCTTTGGGCCCCGGCCTGCCACGCCTGCTGGGTGAAAACAGCTCTCGGTACTTGCACTTCACCAGTGCTCGATGAAAGCTCAGAATCGTCGCGGGTTTCAGAACGATGGCTGAGCGAAGTAGGCGAGCGGGGTGGATCATACCGGCGCACAGACCAGCGACGATTCGGTCAACCGGCCGCAAATCGGGTGCCCGCTGTCGAGGGCGGTTGAGGATCAAGAGTTGGTGCTTTAGGAGTAACGACTCGGCAACGACGGAACGGGCACCGCCTGGACGCAATAAACGAATGACAGACACGATAAGATGGAAAAGCAACAGAAAGAGATCCTGAATAGCCATACCGGCTTAGGCAATGTGAATGCCACAATAGTGTCGACACCACAGCGTTTCAGGTTACGAATAGGAATTCGCACCCCACAGCCGCAAGAGTTCGTCAACATCAACTACCAAAGCAATTTCTACGCAGTCACCGATCCGTTTGACGTACAATAGAATTCGACGCGATTCTGTTTATTTTGCTGAGTTTTGTGCAAGTCTCTATCACGTCGGAGAATTGCCAGTTGACCATTTTCAATAACAAGGCGGTAGTTGATGGCAGGGATCAAGAAAAATAAAGTCGCTGATAAGTGCTTCAATCCGAAACTAAAGTTGCCCTATCAGCTGCGAAAAAGCGATTTTCGGGCAGCAATGCAAGATGTGTATGACTTTTTTTATGACGTGAATTCTCACCTGACGTCCAAGGGGCTGCAACGTCTGGACGACATGTTAAGGCCGGCAATCATGTCAGGTGTATTGTCAGACATGCTGAACGCAAGCCTTGCGACCCACGCACGCGTTCTGGTTGAAAACAATTATTTCAACGGCCATCCGGACCTAATCGTGCAAGGGATTTATCCAGAAAATTCGGCAAAATCTGGCGTCAAAGGAGTTGAAATAAAAACAACGCGGAAAAAAGGTGGTGCCGTAGATACGCATGGTGCGAGAAATCAATGGCTTTGTGTTTTCGTGTACAAAGTCGACACGGAAACCGAGCCAGCCATCGACAGGAGACCGATGTCATTCACAGAGGTCTATCTTGGCAAGGTGACGATTAACGATTTTAGAAAAAATTCTCGCGGCGAACTAGGAACCCGTACAGCTACACTGCACAAAGATGGAATTGCAAAACTCAGACAGAGTTGGGTGTATAAGGCCTAGCAGTTCCATTGCCAGAATACTCTGTAAGTCTAGGGATAGCATTTACCGCGATCTGATAGTAGTGGGAATCTTTCTCTACACCGACGCTACGTGATCCAATAGCGTTACAGGCAGCCAAAGTCGAACCGGCTCCAGCGAATGGATCGAGGATGATACCTTTTCCAAGCGGGAGTGCGGCGCGGACAAGCTGACGCAAGAATAGCTGCGGTTTAAGACTGGGGTGAGCGGCCAACTTACGTTCACTCTTCCTAGTAGGGGAAGACTGGATAACGTCACCGAACGGCTTATCTTTTGCAGGTCGTCTGAATCCACCCGTTTTCCATTTTCTCAAATTATCTTGAACTCGACCTTCGATAGGTTTTCGATAAACTAACCAAGGCTCCCACATTGACCGCGGCATCACGCTTACGTCGCTAAATTCCTCGTGGGCAGATTTTGGTCTATCTCCGCCACGCATAGTCATCGTTAGTCGGATAATTTCGCCACGCCGTTCTAGCCCGGCTTCCGATAGCGCATTCGAAACTAGATGAGATACCAACGGGTTTGACGCAACGATCACGTTTGCGCCCGGAACGAGGCACGGAATCAGCAGTCTCCCCCATCCCCTAAAAAAAATACTTAATTCTTGAAGTTGATCCTTCGTCAGCGTCGTGAAGCGTGGTAAAGGAGATCGACGGTGGCCGTCAAATGATGGAGGAATTCTCCATACTCCACCGTTACCATTTCTCAATTTAGTTTGCTGATCTTCTGCATATTCATGAAGTCCGTAAGGTGGGTCAGTCACGACGGCATGTATTGAGTTCTTGCGTTGAGACTGAAGCCAAGAAAAGCAGTCAGTGTGGTGCAACGTCGACTTTTGAAACCGGAAGGTTTCGTGCGCTTGTTCATCATCCAAGGCGGTAAGCTTTTGTTGCAGAGCACTTTGAGATCCACCTCGAACCTTGTATATTCCTCGGGCCTCTCTGACAAACAGTTTCGGAGTATTCAATCTCAAGTATGACCGGATGGACGACTGGGGAGTAACTCCAATGATTTGTTCCACCGCGTCCTTGATGGTGGGCATTGACATTGGCGTTGTTGATTGAGCAAGAACCTGAAGGATTGCATCCCGGACACGGCCTGGGGGATTTTTTTGAATGCTCATAGAAAGCCATCTTAGACGTCTAGACGTCTAAGGTCAATCGTTTATTTCCAGACTGCGTCATCTTTGATTTGTCGATGCTCCACGTGTGGGGTGCGAATTCCTATTCATCGCATAAATCCGAGAGATTTCCAATTCTTGTCATGCGCGCCGATTCGGTTACGATGATTCAGTGATGCGTGATCTCGCCATAATTTTCATCCACCTTCTCGTAACAATCGCCCGCGTGCTTGGACCTGGTGGTGCTCGGTCCGTGGTCGCCGAATCGCTCCTCGTCAAACATCAGCTTCTGATCGTCAATCGCTCCAGAGCCCGGGCGCCGGTCCTTCGACCGACAGACCGAGTCATTGTTGGGCTTTGCGCAATCGTCATGCGCCCTGCTCGCCTGTTACGGTCAGCCATTGTCCTGAAGCCCGCCACGATTCTCAACTTCCATCGTGCAATGGTGAAACGTCAATACAGCTTGCTGTTCACGCCGAAAACCCGCGGCAAGCCGGGCCCTACAGGACCTGCTCCGGAGCTGATTTCAGCAATCGTCGAGATGAAACGCAGAAACCCGAACTTCGGTTATCAGCGCATTGCCGACCAAATCGCCTTAGTCTTCGATGTCGAAATTGATAAGGATGTGGTACGGCGCGTGTTAGCCAGACATTATCGACCGCGGCCTGGATCTAATGGTCCGTCCTGGCTCACGTTCCTCGGCCACAGTAAAGACAGCTTGTGGAGTGTTGACTTCTTTCGATGTGAATCGTTGATCCTCAAGTCTCACTGGGTGATGGTTGTTATGGATCAATTTAGCCGCCGAATTGTTGGTTTTGCTTCCCATGCTGGGCCGCTCGACGGTCCATCGGTCTGCCGAATGTTCAATCGCATCGTCAGTGGGTCCGGAGCGCCCCAATACCTGAGCTCCGATAATGATCCTCTGTTTCTGTTTCACCGATGGCGCGCCAATCTACGAATACTCGATGTGGCAGAGGTAAAAACTGTGCCATACGTGCCATTATCTCACCCATTTGTCGAAAGACTGATTGGCACAGTTCGTCGAGAATATCTCGATCAGGTTCCTTTCTGGAGTGCTCGTGATCTGGAGAGAAAATTGATGTCATTTCAGGACTATTACAACAAGGACCGTGTTCACCGAGGACTGGGCGGCGCTCCTCCCAACGAACAAAGTGACAACGCTGATCGAAAGATCGCTCGCCTGGACGATTATCGCTGGGAAAAACGCTGCCGTAGTTTGTATCAACTCCCGGTCGCGGCTTGAATACTAATTCGCACCCAACAGGTTGCGAACCTGCATGTCCTCGGTCATACGTTTGCGTAACGGTGTCATGGGTAAGCTCCTTCGTTGGATGAAAGCGCTGCATAGGCAGCGGCTCCATCTTCTCAAACTTCTCAAAAGGGGCAACGGGACAGGGGGAAACGTCAAAAACGGATGACACCGGGGAAGTTGCGGGGCTCGTGCTTCTGACTACCGCGAAGCGGTTTAGTCCAACCGCAATTATCCACGGTGGGTAATTATGGAAGGTTCGGGTCAGAGGGTTTCACAAAGCCATAGTTTTTCCAGTCCCGCACGCAGCAGCTGCCACTGATTTGCTTTCCATAATTTTCGGTGCTCTCTTTCTGACGTTCTACCGTCACGAAGGAGAGTCATCATGTTTGATCCTGCACGTTCAAGGCATACACAGATTGCCAGTGAGTGGTTAGCGAAGTCAGCGCTTGCCTGCTATGCGGATACCTACGTTCAATACCTGACCGAGCGCGGTTATGCCGCTGGGACGATCAAGTGTTATTTCGGCAGCATCGCCCATTTCGCGCATTGGCTGGCAGGACAAGAGGCCGGCCTTGCCGACATCGGAGAAGATCTGATCGGTCGCTTCCTTGACCGGCACCTGTTGCATTGTCGTTGCGCGCCACGTTGCAGGCGGATGCGAACCGACGGCCGAGCCGCGCTTGGGCATTTGCTCAAGATGCTCAGAGCCAACGGGCAATGCGCGCCCCGGCATTCAACAGTGCCGGATGCGATAGCCGCAGAGCTTGAGCACTTCGACTGTTTTCTCAGCGACGTGCGCGGGTTGTCAACGGCCACCCGTTCCACTCGGCTGCGCTGTCTACGAGATTTTCTCATCGACCGTTTTGGGACCGGGCCGGTGCAACTGAGTTCGTTGGGTCCGGCCGATGTCATCTGCTTCATAGAGCATTACACATCAGGATGGGCACCAGGGTCGATCAAGCAAGCTGGCACTTCACTGCGAAGTTACTTCGCTTTCCGCGCCACTCAGGGAGAGCAGACCAAGGCGCTGGCGGCCGCCCTGCCTCGTGTCGCACAATGGCGGCTTGCACCATTACCGCAAGTGCTTTGTGCGCAGGAGATCACGCAGCTACTGAAGGCCTTCGATCGCAGCGCTGCGACCGGCCAACGCGACTATGCGATCGTCCGCTGCCTCCTCGACCTGGGCTTACGCCGAACCGAAGTCGCCCGTCTGCGGCTGGAGGATGTGGATTGGCGCGCCGGAACCCTGCGCATCCATACCAAGGGCAAGCGCATCGATGTGCTGCCGTTGCCGCAAAAAACCGGTACTGCAATCACGGCGTATTTGCAGAATGGCCGCCCACAAACGACTCGCCGCGAGTTGTTCGTGCGCCACCGCCCACCGATCAACGCACCGGCCAGTGCCGATATTGTACGCAATGCGGCTCGCAACGCGGCTAAACGCTGCGGGCTTGAGCATCGTATCCGAGGAACGCATGTCTTCCGTCACACACTGGCCGCTCGACTGGTGCAAAGTGGCGCCGGTTTCAAACAGATCGCGGACATGCTGCGTCACCGCTGCCTGGATACAACGACCATCTACGCCAAGGTCGATCTGCAGGCGTTGTCGCGTGTTGCCTTGCCGTGGCCCGGGAGGCAGCCATGAACGCACCTGAGACGATGGCCTCAAAGGTCGAGGCGTATCTGAGGCTGCGCCGGCAGGCAGGCTTCACTTTGAAGATTGAGGGCCAACAACTGGCCCGTTTTGCTTGCTTTGCAGATAACACCGATCATCAGGGGCCGTTGACACTCAAGCTGGCCACGCAGTGGGCCACTGCGTCACGTCAGTCAAAACGCCTCACCGCCGCACGGCGTATCGAGGTGTTGCGACCCTTTGCCCGTTACTGTCAACAGTTTGAGCCAGACACCGAGATCCCGCCGCGGGGCCTCTTTGGGCGCGCTCATCGTCGCCTGACCCCGCATATTTTCATGGATGGCGAGATTCGTGCCCTCCTGGCGGCCTGCGCACAGCTGTGTCCACCGAGCGGCTTGCGGGGTGCTACTTGTGCCGCGATCTTCGGCCTCATCGCCGCAACGGGCTTGCGGATCTCAGAGGCCACGGGATTGAAGCGCCCGGACGTCGATCTCGAACGCGGCTTGCTGCACATCCAACACGCCAAGTTCGGCAAGTCACGCTGGGTGCCGATGCACACCACCACGACACACGCCTTACAACGATATGCACAACAACGTGACCGCGATCCCCTTACCGCCAACACCGCGGCGTTCTTTGTCTTCGACTATGGGCGATGCGCTTCAAGCAGGAGTCTGCAGTACGCATTCCAGTTATTGAGAGATCAACTGAAGTGGCGCCCCCGCGGCGACCATGCGGCTCCCCGTATCCATGATCTGCGGCATTCATTTGTCTGCCATCGGCTTGAACGCTGGTCCGCGCAGGGCCTGGATGTCGATCGTCACATCCTCGCCTTGTCGACCTACATCGGTCACGCCAAAGTGACCGATACCTACTGGTACCTCACCGCGACTCCCGAGCTGCTGGCGATCGCGGCCAAGCGCTTTACTGACCCGTCGGGAGCGGTCTCATGAGCGCCCCGGTGCCGTTGAGCTTTGCCCGCTTGTTGCAGCAGTTTTTCATGCAACGCCTGATGCAACAACAGCGGGCAAGCCCATGTACCGTGGCGGCCTATCGCGACAGTTTCCGCTTGCTGCTGGCCTTCGCCCATCGGCGACTGGGTAAACGACCCAGCGATATTGCGCTGGATGACCTGAACGCGTCATTTATTCTGGAGTTTCTCAACCATCTCGAGGTGGAACGTCACAACTGTGTCCGCAGTCGCAATGCCCGCTTCGCCGCGATCCGATCCTTCATGGAATACGTTGCTTTTCAGGAACCCTCAGCACTCGCTCTGACACGGTCGGTATTGGCAATACCAATGAAACGCTTCGAGCAACCGCTGATCGGATTTCTCTCGCGTGAGCACGTCGAAGCGATTCTTGCTGCGCCGGATCCAAACACATGGACCGGGCAACGCGATCGCGTGATGCTGGCCACGCTCTACAACACCGGCGCGCGGGTATCGGAGTTGATCGGCATGCGGGTAGTCGATCTCATTCTTAAACCCAGTGGGTCGGTTCTTATTCGGGGTAAAGGCCGCAAGCACAGGTCCGTTCCACTTTGGTCGGCAACCACCGCGCAGCTCAAACGCTGGCTGCGAGAATACCCTCGGTCAGCTCAAGAACCCCTCTTCCCAGGCCGGTCCGGTGGCCCACTGACACGCATCGGGTTCACGGAACGACTGAAGCTCGCCGCCAGGAGGGCCGCGAGTCAATTTCCCGAACTGGGCAAACGACGAGTCTTTCCCCACCTGATTCGTCACTCAACTGCCATGCATATGCTGCAAGCCGGTGTCGACATCACGGTCATCGCACTTTGGCTCGGGCACGAGAGCCCCGCGACCACGCATCGGTATGTCGAAGCGGATCTCGCGATGAAAGAGCAGGCGCTAAAGGCGCTTCAGGCTCCCTCCCAGAGACCGCTCCGATACCGGCCAAAGGATCGCGTCCTGCAGTTCTTGCAGAGCTTGTAATTATGCACAGCTTGTTACCGTGCTGAACCAGCACAAAGTGCGGCGGTCGATGCCGTTTCGCTCGTAAAATATGCGCATTGGCATCGACCCTCACGCCAACGGATCTCCGTCAGCTGCGGTTACCTTCCATAATTACCCACCGTGGATAATTTCTGCCAATCACAAAAGGTCGAATGGCATTCTCGGCTAAGTTGTTGTCAATCTCGAGGCGGCCATCGTCCAGGTAGCCAATCAGTTTGTCCCATTCATTGTGCAGGTAGTGAAGCGCTATTCCGGTAGCGCTCGTCGGCGGCACCTGGGGCATTGCCTGATCCAGCCAAGTACGCATCTCATCAAGGATCGGCCGGGCATGCCGATCACGGTGCGCCTGCCGTTCCTCAGGTTCCAGTTTGCGTGCCTGCTTCTCCACCCGGTAGAGCTTGCGGATCAGATTAAGCCCGCGATGGGCCTTGCCATGCTTCTTGTTCTTGCCCTGCGCCTTGACCGCGTCACTGAACTTGCGTCTGGCATGCGCCATGCAACCCACGTGGATGAGATCATTTTCTGCCACGGCGGCGTTGTAACCGTCATAGCCGTCTGTTTGTAAATATCCCTTGAAGCCTTCCAGCAAGTGCTTGGCAACCTCGGCGCCACGCCCGGGATCGTAGTGAAACAGCACCACCGGACGATCCGGCGGACCGCCGCGTTGCAGCCACAGGTAGGATTTCGATTGGGGCTTCCTGCCGGGCTCTTTAAGCACCTGCACCGTGGTCTCATCCATCTGCACGATGTCATAGCTTAAAAGCCGCTCGTGCAGCAGGTTGATCAGCGGCTGGATCAGCTGGCCGGCCTGGATCATCCAGTTGGCCAGGGTTGCGCGCGGGAGTTCCACCCCAATACGCTGCAAAATCGTTTCCTGACGATACAGCGGCAGCGCATCCTGGTACTTGCAAACGGCAATGTGGGCCAGCAAGCCCGGTGACGCCATGCTTTTCGGAATCGGCTGTGCCGGTAACGGGGCGGTCCTGATGCATTGGCCACAGTCACAGGCGTATTTCTTGCGGATATGCCGCAGTACCTGGATCTTCGCCGGGATGATATCGAGCTGCTCCGAGATGACCTCGCCGATCTCGCTCAGCAACCGGCCGTCATGTTCGCAGCGGCGTGCCGACTCAGGCAGCTCGTGAATGATATCGATGCGTGGCAAGTGATCCGGTATTGGCTTCCTGCCACGCTTCTTGCGTTTGTGTGCGGCAATCGTGATCTCATCACCGCCGTCTGCCTCCGCATCGGCGGCCGCGTCACTATCGAACTCCGCCTCATCGAACAGACCGATCTGATCCGGCGACAGCTTTTCGCTGCTCGCCGCATAACGACGCGCCAAAGCGAGATTCAGTTGTTCAGTGAGGGTGAGAACCTGGAACTTGTAACGCTGGTTCTCTGTCGTGAGTTGTTCGATCTTTTGATCAACCGCTTGCTTGTCGACTTGCAATTGTTCGTTGCGAACAAGTTGATCAACGACCAGAGATTTCAATGCATCAACGTCATCAGGCAGTTGATGCAGTGCAATTGGCATGCGTTGCATTATACCAGATCGTTAACTTTAACGCCTTATAAAACACTGGAATAATGCAAACGTTGATGCGGTTTAAAACGCATTACGTCGTAACCATCGAGCAACCAGTTCAGTTGTTGTCCGCTCAAGGTAATCACATCACTTTCAACATTGCGTGGCCATTTGAAGCGCGCTTTCTCCAGGCGCTTTTGCCACATGCAAAATCCGCTGCGTTCCCAATAGATTATTTTTACCCGATCGCGACGACGATTGCAGAACACAAATAATTGTTCCGAAAACGGGTTCTTGAGCATCGCTTCTTCGACCAAAATACTTAAGCCATTTATACCTTTGCGAAAATCGACTACGTCCCTGCAAAGATACACCGCCGGTAAATCGTTCGATGGCCGCATCATTCGAGGTCGGCCGCCGTGTTCAACACAGTCAACAATGCTCCGGCTTCGACCGTGCCGGAAAAATCCACCAACACACCGTTCGGTAACTGGATACGCCACTTCTGATCGACCGTCACCGGCACCGTTTGCAGACGTTGAAACCGGCTGAGCTGCGCCCCTCGCAATGCGCCTTTCCTCACCAGCATCTTCTTGCCGGCATACATCGCCCCAACATGAAAACCATGCTCTGCGGCATAGGTGGTAACGCTCTTGCCAGAGGCCTCGCACGCCTGGATGTGCTCCAGCCAGTATTGCTGACGTTCCGTCAGCTTCATCTCCGCCAATAATTCCATCAACTTGCTCCACTGTAATTGAAAATCACAGCTTGCAAGCACAAGGATCAGATATATAGACTGCGGTTAATTTGGCGCTTACCTCGAGATATCTCTTCCAGTCTATGATTTGATCCCGCGCCTCGTTTAATTTGGCGAACGGGTGGCCGTCCTTACGAAAGAGTTTATGTGTCGACTTTTCCAGTTCGACGAGGATATAGTCCAGATCCGCATCGCGAAAAACGAAGTCGGTCTTCTTTGCACCAAGCGCCAGCTTCGGCCACATCCTCGTATGCGTGGGACAGAGAATTTCTGGGTGGTCTCGCAAGAAGCTTTGAAGAGTTTCTTCCCGCCCGGGCTCGGAGTCGAGTAGAGCTTCAAATTCCTTCAATATCGCTCCATACAACCTCCTTGCACCTGCCCGGGGGTCTAAGGACTGAAAATGCGCCTCCTGATATTGCCGGGCTACGATAGCGGCCAAAATATCACTCTCCGCCCAATTCGATGCATATTCCTGCTTCCAATGATCTAGAT
>JADFNG010000049.1 GCA_022563505.1 Pseudomonadota bacterium
AGGCTGGACTAGCTGATCGGAGAGACTGCGTGTCCAGTCGCTAATCCGGGCGGTTCGCTCCGAGACCCGGCATCGTGAAGTCGCGCTGCTTTAACTTGTCGAGAAGTTCATGACGCTCGGTGCCTGAGAGTGCAACGAGTGGCGGGCGTACCACCGCCCACTCGGGGTCACCGCTAAAACTTGCGACGATTGTTTTCAGTGCAGGAATCATCGGATATGACAATGCCAGCTCACGTACCTGATTCAGTTCCTGTTGCAAACGCTCTGCATCGTCGGTGTCCCATTCCATGTAAAGCTTATGGATGGCGGCCGGATTAATGTTGGCTGTTGCTGAGATGCATCCCGCACCTCCGGCACGCATCGTCTGCAAGAGAAAACTTTCAGCGCCTGCAAAGATACGAAAATCGTCCCAGCCACGTTGCAGCATGCTCTCCGTGTTGCTCCAGTCTCCGGAGCTGTCCTTAATGCCGACTACCGTTTCGGGGTAGGCCCTGATCAGGCGTTCAATGAGATCGAGGCTCAAGCCGACTTTTGCGATGGGTGGTATGTGATACAGATAGATACGTAGTTCATTGCTGGCGACACGCTCGATAACTTCCGCGTAGCTGCGGAACAGTCCATCGTCGCTAACGTCTTTGTAGTAAAACGGCGGCAGCATGAGTGTGCCCGCACAACCGAATCGCATGGCGTGCTCAGTAAGCCGCACGGTATCCGTCAGTGCGCAACACCCAGTGCCTGGCATCATGCGCGACGGGTCGATACCACCCTCAATGAGGTAATCGAGCAAGGCCATCTTTTCTTCGACAGACATCGAGTTCGCTTCACTGTTGGTGCCGAAGACGGCAAGCCCGACGTTCTGCGACAAAAGCCATTTGCACTGCGCGAGCAAGCGCCTTGGATCGGGACTCAGGTCAACATTGAAAGGTGTAACGACCGGACTTAATACGCCGGAGAAGCGCTCAGGTGATGGGTTCATTGATTTCAGTTCTGGATGCTTATGATGGTGATACTGGAAAACCCTTGCGGCGTATTGTGCGAGATGCCGCCAAGATAAATCGTATCGGGCAACAGCCCGTTCCAGTTCACGGTGATGTCACTGGTTGTTCCCGCGCTTACCAGGGCCGGCGCAGTGACCGTCATATTTCCCTGGTCATCGTTGCGCCCGAACTGCCACGCGACAATCTGATAATTCGTTCCAGGGCCGCCGCTAGCGTTGTCGGTTTCAAAGCCGTGTACAAATACAACATAGGTTCCCGCTGCGGGAAACAACACACTGAATTGTTCTGCCGAAGTCGGACCGCCGCTTTCGCCGATTTTTTCGCAGTTAATATCATCCGGGCAGTAATAGACGAACATATCAAGATCGTCATCGCCATCCGTTAACGAATCGAAGAGCGCGAAGCGCAAATACGCCTGCTCAACCGGTACGACATAAAGATGGCTTGTGACGCCGTTTCCATTGCGAGGCGTAAAGGTTTTGGTGGGGTCGCTGTCTACGAAGCCGGGCAGGACCAGGGGCAATCGGAGGCCATGAACTTTCGCGTTATACGTGCCGTTGTAACCGAACTCAACCGGGAAACTCAGGCTACCGGAACCGCCGAACGAACCAACCTCCGCCGGTGCGGTAATCGAAGTCGGGCGAACCGCCAGGACACTGCGGACCGAATGATCAGTGCTGACCCAGGTCAGGCTGCCGAAACGCCACAAGTCCAGCGGGCCGCTCTCGTAGACGAAGGTAACGTCGAACGATACGGATTGTCCGGGTCCCAGCGTGATGCTGGCTGGTGTGACAGAGACCATAATGCCAACAGGTGCCGATACTTCGGCCTGATAGGTTTCCTGCAGGTCGTTGACGTTCGTAACGCGACGAGTAATCGTGCGTGTATTGGTCAGGCGGGACAACGCGATAGAGGGTTGATTCAGATCGGCAGCTTCGAATGAGAAGCCGCTGCCGGCAAGCGTATCGCAGCGCGTTTGGGCGACCGCAGGAGAGGCAATGCCACAGGCATAAGCATCGAACTCGTCATCGGCTACGTCGTAGACGAGTCCCGGATCGACAGCTTTGTTGGGATCGATATGGCCCGCACCAAAGTCGAATGGGTTTGCGGGCGTTGTGCCATCTTGCTGGTTGACACCCTGGTAGGCGCTGGTCATTAGTGCCGAGCGCAAGACTGCCGGGGACCATTCCGGGTGCGCCTGTTTCAAGAGTGCAGCAACGCCGGCGACGTGCGGTGTCGACATCGAAGTGCCGGTCAGAAAGGCAAAATTTTCACCCGACATGGAATTCGCGGAATCCGGCGTGAAGCCCGCAAGAATATTGATGCCGGGTGCTGTGACGTCGGGCTTCAGAATGTCCTGCACCGGTGCCGGCCCGCGAGAGGAAAACGTACCCATGACATTGCCCGTGTCACTGACAGTCAGGAAAAAACTCTTGTCCAGGACAATGTTCACGACCTCGCCGGCATTGATTTCATCGAGAATCAGGTTTCCGTCGGCCTGCCCAACCATCAGGGCCGGAATATCAGCGATGCCCGGCGGCCCCGTCATCACGATGGGGTCACCCGCGATGTTAAACACGATGACGGCGATAGCACCTGCGTCTTCAGCATAGCCGATTTTAATATCGAAGCTGCAGCCGCCGCGCTGAATGAACGCGATGTTGCCACTGATATCCGCGCTGTTTTGCAAGCCTTCGCAGCCATCGAACGTAGTGCCACTGGAGCCGTCGGTCAAGGTGTCGTCGCCGTCATCGACAAGCACAAGCCGGGCCTCCAGCGGATCGCGATCGAGCAGAGGGGGCGTGAAACTGGCTTCCTTAACCGCGTATTTCCCGGCGACCGATGCCGGCGAATTAACCTGCATCGCCTCAACCGAATGATCACCATCGCGACTCGAGGCGGCAGCCGTGATGATCCAGGGTGAGCCGGCGGGAGATCCGATCGTGCCCAGGTTCGGCCCCTCGTTGCCGGCCGCGACGATCGTGAGCACGCCGGCCTTTGCGGCGGCCATCAATGCGACATCGTCGGGTGCGGTCAGATCACGTCGCGTGTTGCCAACGGAATAATTGATGATATCCACGCCATCGGCGACGGCCATGTCGATCGCGTTAGCGAGATCGGAGGTGTTGCAGCTCGAACGGGTTTCACCCGGGCGCAACCAGCAGGCTTTGTAGACCGAGATTCGCGCTCGCGGCGCCATGCCCTCGACCCGGCCCAGCAGGGTGCCGAATATTGACGCATCAACTTTATTACCTGCGGCCGTCGTTGCCGTGTGCGTACCGTGTCCATCGACATCGAAAGCAGAGAAAACTTCCTTGCTGTCGATAGGGCCGCTGGCAACGGCGCCAGCAAAAAAGTATCGTACGCCGATGAGCTTGTTATTGCAGTCTTCTGCCGTGAATTGCGGTCCGGCATCACAAATACCGTGCCAGTTTTCGGGGGGCTCGAACAACACCTGGTCGGGTCTTTTCGTGAAGCGTCTGCACAACCACTGGCCAAGCAGACTGCTTTTACCCCAGCTGCTGCGGCACAGACGCGGTAAATCGGCTGTCTTTGTGTCTGCCAGTGCGGGGTGCTGCGGAGCAATTCCGGAATCGATAACGCCGATGACGATGCCATCGCCGTCCAGCCCCGGCGTACCGCGGAGACCGATATCAGCGTCAAACAAACCGAGAAATTTCGCGCTGTGGTTCGTCGTCAAAGGCCGAATCTCATCTTCCCAGATATTCAGTACTTCCGGCATATGCTCCATCTTGACGGCTTGCGCCTCGGTCATGCGAACAGCGAAACCGTTCAGGCTGAACCGGTAGCTGTAGATTTTTTTGGCAGCAGGTGCGGCCCGTGCCAGCACCTCGTCCTGTTCAACGGCGAGGCGCTGGGTGTAGATTTGAATCGCTGCACTGCTTTTATCGAAGCCAGGCAGGACGGTCCGGGTGCCACTCGTTATCTTGCCGAATGTCGAACGTACCATTTTGGCATGGTACTCGGCTGCCGAGGGGGTCTTGAGTTGCACGATATAGACTCTTGTTTCGAGGGCATGTTCGCCAAGGCCGGGCAAATTGAGGCTGGCCAGCGAGCCACCCTCGCGCACTCCGCTTTCGTGCTGCGCCAAGACGGGAGCCGCTAAAGCGAGACTGAAAATAACCAGGGAGCGAATGGATGCCACAGAGATGCCAAACCTGATGCGGGTGCGCTTTGACGCGCTCCTGCACGATAAAATGAAGAAACCGATATAAGCCTCGGTATTACAAGAAATCTACCATAATTGCGCAGAATGCCGCCAGCGCATTCTAATGACTGATCATCAGGATGGCCCGGCTTCGTCCGGGTTGTTAAGCCAGTTCTGTGGTTGCAGGAATTCGTCGTATAGCATGGCCTCCGGCGAACCCGGCTCCGGATGCCAGTCATATTCCCAGCGCACTCGCGGCGGCAACGACATCAGGATGGACTCGGTGCGCCCACCTGATTGCAAGCCGAACAGGGTGCCGCGGTCGTACAACAGGTTGAATTCCACATAGCGCCCACGGCGGTACAACTGAAATTCCCGCTGTCGTTGGCCGAACGGATGGTCTTTACGCGCCTTGACAATGGGCAAATAGGCTTTAAGAAACTGATCGCCAAGCGTGCGCGTGAATTCGAAGGATCGCTCAAAGCCGAACTCGTTCAAGTCGTCATAAAAAAGCCCGCCGACGCCTCGAGTCTCATTGCGATGCTTGAGAAAAAAATAATCGTCGCACCACTTCTTGAAGCGGGGATATATGTCGTCGCCAAACGCGCTGCAGGCATCGTGTGCATGCTGGTGCCAACTGACAACGTCTTCCCTGAACGGATAGTACGGCGTCAGGTCAAAGCCACCGCCGAACCACCAGACCGGTTCATCACTCTCGTTCGCCGCCAGGAAGAAACGGAAGTTCGCATGGGTGGTCGGGACATAGGGGTTGTGTGGATGTAACACGAGTGAGACACCCATGCCCTCAAAACTGCGGCCGACGAGTTCGGGTCGTGACTGGGTTGCCGAGGGCGGCAACTGGTCACCGAATACGTGAGAAAAGCCCACGCCAGCCTGTTCGAAGACGCCGCCGTCGGTCAATACCCGGCTTTCCCCGCCACCCCCTCCGGGTCGGTCCCAGCGGTCCTGGCGAAAGGTCTCCTTGCCATCCACGTCTTCGAGCGCCGCGACGATGCGTTGTTGCAGTCCGCGCAAGTATTCCTCGACCCGACCCATTGAAATGTCGTCATTACTCATACTGTTCCTGAACGAAGCACCGCGCCACTCGCCAATTCCCGGATCTCGGTTGGCATTGTCATGGGCCCGCACTGCCCCGGCACGATGAAGTCTACTAAATCATGGAAGTAGCGGCGCAGGACGTGACGGTTTCTGGCAGGGGCATGGCCAGAGAGATTGGCGCTGGTGGAAACCAGTGCGGAATCGGCGGCGTCGCACAAGGCCGCAGCGACCGCGTGTGAAGTGATGCGCACGGCAACGTCAGCGTGTTCGCCGCGGATCCATTTGGGCAGATGTTTGGACGGTGGGACGATCCAGGTGATCGGATGTTCTGCGGAGGCGGACAAAAGGGTATCGGCGTCAGGCAGGTCAATCCACGCCTGGAGTTGCGCTACTTTCGACGCAATTAATATCAAACCCTTTGTCGGGTCCCGTTTCTTGATAGCAAGAATTCGTGCAACGGCATCCGCGGCATCCGGCAGGCAACCGAGTCCGAACACACCTTCAGTCGGATAGGCGACGACCCCGCCATCGCGAAGAATCCATGCCGCCCGCCGTATTGGTACCGAATTCATGTGCCCTCGTTGTGTGCTGCTAGTCGTCCCCGCCGCTGGTTTTCTTCTTGGCTGATTTGGATTTCTTCTTTGCCTTTTTCTTTACGACTTTCTTCGTCGCCTTCTTCTTGGCTACTGCTTTAGTGGTTTTCTTTTTCTTGCCACGTCGTCCACGAGCCGGGGCGGCGGCGAGCAACTCTTTACATTCTTCCAGTGTCAGCGATTTGGGATCGCGATCTTTCGGTATCCGTGCATTTTTGCTCTTGTCCGTGATGTACGGACCATAGCGACCATTGAGAACCTGGATTCCATCGTCCTCAAAATCCTGGATGAGGCGATTCGCGTCCTCTATTTTCTTCGCCTCGACCAGCTCGAGCGCCCGCGGCAATTCGATGGTGTACGGATCGTCTTCTTTCATCGACACGAATTTGTCGCCATAACGGATGTACGGACCAAATCGGCCGACGCTTGCGGATACTTCGAGTCCGTCCGTCGTTAAGCCGAGTTTCCGCGGTAGCTTGAAGAGCTCCAGACCCGCCTTGAGATCAATGTCGGCCATTTTCTGGCCGGGCCGCAGACCCGCAAATTTCGGCTTGTCTTCGTCGTCCTTGGTGCCAATTTGTACAAATGGGCCGTAACGCCCCACGCGAACAGTGACCGGCTTGCCCGATTTTGGATCGGTTCCCAGTTCGCGCGCCATCGCAACCTGCTCGCGAGTAACGCTTTCTTCCTTTTCCTCCACCAGTTGAGAGAAAGGTTTCCAGAACTCCTCGAGCAGTGGCACCATTTCCTTCTTGCCGAGTGACACAAGGTCAAGGTCGTCTTCAAGCTTCGCGGTGAAGTCGTAATCCACATATTGTGCGAAATGCTCTGTCAGGAAGCCATTGACGATTCTGCCGATGTCCGTTGGATGAAATCGTTTCCCATCCATCTCGACGTATTCGCGATTCTTCAAGGTCGCGATGATGCTGGCGTAGGTGGAAGGCCGGCCGATGCCGTACTCTTCAAGCGTTTTGACCAGGCTTGCTTCCGTGAAACGCGGCGGCGGATCGGTGAAATGCTGTTCTGTTCTCAATGCGTCGATTTTGATGGTGTCGCCGACACTGATTTCCGGCAACAGCCGGTCACCGTCATCGGTCTTCGCATCATCCTGGCTTTCCTGGTAAACCGCCATGAAACCGGGTTCCACCAGAACTGAACCGTTTGCCCTGAAGCGGTGTCCATCATCACTGTCGGGTCCGGCCGCAAATTCGAGTACAACGGTATCGAAAACTGCCGGCACCATCTGACACGCCATCGTTCTTTGCCAGATCAGTGTGTACAGTCGCAACTGCTCTTTCTCGAGTTTTCCCTGCAGGAATTCCGGCGTCATTGCGGCCGATGTTGGCCGGATTGCTTCATGCGCCTCCTGTGCATTCTTTGATTTTGTCTTGTAAACGGGCAGTTCGTCAGGAACATTCTCCGCACCATAACGCTCGCCGATAACATTGCGGAGTTCCTCAACTGCGGTCGCTGCGAGCGTGACGGAGTCGGTACGCATATAACTGATAAGACCGACGTTGCCTTCACCCGGGAGTTCAATGCCTTCATAAAGCCGCTGTGCCACGCGCATGGTCCACTGCGTGTTGAAACCCAGTTTTCGCGATGCTTCCTGCTGCAGCGTTGAGGTCGTAAACGGCGCGGCCGGATTTCGCCGGCGTTGTTTCTTGTCGACCTTAACGGTGGTCAAGACGCCCTGCGTGGCATCAAGAATGGTCTTCTCGACCTCCCTTGCGGATGTTTCATCTTCGAAACTGAATTGCTCGACTTTTTCACCCTTGTAGCGCACCAATCGAGAGATAAAAGGTGAATCGTTTTTGCTGGCGTCTGCTTCAATGCTCCAGTACTCACGCGCCTTGAAAGCCTCAATTTCCAGTTCGCGTTCGACGATCATGCGCAGGGCAGGACTTTGAACGCGCCCCGCCGACAGGCCGCGCTGGACCTTTTTCCACAGTAGCGGCGACAGGTTGAAACCAACAAGGTAGTCGAGCGCCCGTCGGGCCTGTTGCGCGCTGACCATATCATTGGAAATATCACGAGGGTGTTTGATGGCTTCCTGGACGGCACCCTTGGTGATTTCGTGAAAGACGACGCGGTGCACCGGTTTGTCACCCAAGGCGTTTTTCTCTTTTAGAAGTTCCACCAGGTGCCAGGCAATGGCTTCACCCTCGCGATCCGGGTCAGTGGCGAGATAGAGAGCGTCTGCTTTCTTAAGGGCGCGGATAATGGCGTTCACGTGTTTCTCGTTGCGCTCGATGATCTGGTATTTCATGCTGAAGCCGTGTTCAGTGTCGACGGCGCCGACTTTCGGTATCAGGTCGCGGACGTGGCCATAGGACGCCAATACATGAAAATCCTTGCCCAGGTATTTACTAATGGTGGTGGCCTTTGCGGGCGACTCAACGATGACGAGATTGCCAGACATCCTCACTCCATATACATTGTGGATCTAACGGGCTTGAAAAAAACCGCAGACTGCGCCGCGGTTCAATTACAGGCTTGATCACCGAGTGTCAAGAAAATTTTTGCACAGACCCCAGGGAATATTCGTCAATCCAGTGCTGCAACACCAGTAAACAAGATCCGCCATGTTAGCGGTTTTGCAACTTGAGTGGTCTAATGGAGAGAGCCGTTTTCTTCTTCAAACACCAGGTCTTCCATGCGTGCGTAGGCGCTTTCCTGCCCGGGTTGACTGAAAAGAACCATCAGCACGACCCACTGAATTTGTTCTACATCGATATCGGCTGTATCCAGCGCCAGCAAGCGATCAACCAGCAGTTCGCGTTGTGGCGGCGACAAAATTCCGATTTGCTCCAGGTAAGCGATAAAACCGCGGCAACCGGTATCGAGCCGCGCGAGTTCGATGTCATTGTAAACACGCGTGCCTTGCTCGGTTTGTGAGTTCAAGACGTGCCCGCCATTACTTTCTGCCAGGCCATCGAGCCAATCGAGCGCACGATCGATTTCCACGCCGCCAAATCCAGCCCGCACAAGTTCTCCCCGCAGTTCGCTTTGATCCGCTTCCGCTTTTGCGTCGGCGTCGACATAGGTTTCGAACAGGTACATCAACACGTCGAGAACATTTTCTTTCATGCTTGGACTGGCTCCTTATGACAAGGGGATTACCGGTGTTTCAAGCTTGAGAAAAGACCGCCATGCAGCGCTTCAACCTCTCCCTCAAGCTCAAGTATAAGAAGCATGGAGGAAACTTGGTCAATGGTCAAACCGGATGTTTCCACGAGCTGATCGACGCTGGCCGGATCGAATCCAAGCGCATTGAGCAGCCTTTGATAATCGGCATCGCGCTCAATCCGGGGTTCGGCGGGTTCGCCGTTTGTCTGATTTTGCATAAGACGATCAATCAACGGTGCGAGCTCGTTGAGAATGTCATCGGCGGTCTCGACGAGCTTCGCTCCCTGCCGAATCAGTTGATGACAGCCGCGTGCCAACGGGTTGTGAATTGAACCGGGAATGGCAAATACCTCGCGGCCCTGTTCACCTGCCAGTCGAGCGGTGATGAGCGAGCCGCTTCTTTTCGCTGCTTCGATGACGAGTGTGCCCAGAGACAGGCCGCTGATGAGGCGATTGCGTTGCGGGAAGTGTTCGCGGCGAGGTGCGCTGCCCAATGGAAACTCGGAAAGCAATGCACCGTGTGTGGCAATGTCTGTCGCGAGCGCCCGGTTTGCGGCGGGGTATACGCGATCAATGCCGTGGCCGAGTACGGCAATGGTGGGCGCGTTAGCCGCCAGGGCTCCCCTGTGCGCGGCGGTATCGATGCCCTGAGCAAGACCGCTGACCACACAAAATCCACAGCCGCCGAGATGACGGGCAAATTCGTATGCGTTTTGCAGACCGGCTCGGGTCGGGTTGCGACTGCCTACGATGGCGATTGCCGGCAAGTGCAGCACATCGAGGTTGCCGTTGACGAAGAACATTTCGGGGTGGTCCGGCAATCGTTCCAGCAGATCCGGGTAGTCGTCAGTGGCCGCAGTGACGACGTGATGGTTTGGCTCAGTCAGCCACTCTTGCTGCGAAATAATAGCCACGAAACCCTCATAAAAATGACACAAGAAAGCCGGCGCCCCGATTGAGAGCGCCGGCTTGTCTTAAGCGTCAATCAATTCGGGTTACGTACGGCGTCGAGTACGTGAATGTCGCCATACGCTTCCATCACGAGTCCGTAGCCAATACGGTCGTATAACTTGAATATCATCACAGTACCGGCTTCCTCGTCCGGAAGTCTGATTTTCTCTCCACCTGACAGGGACGATTTGCCAAGAAACGATCCGGACGCATAGCGGTCCCGGACAACATCGCCTGTCTGGAAGACCGTCAGAACATCGCCCGGTGCGAGTCCGTCGCGCTCGCCCCGATTTATGACGACTACCTGATACTGTCCAATCAGTGTGACACCATCTAGTACTGAAATGATGCGTCCATCAATATCGTAATCCGGTGCTTTAGGGAAGAAATTGAGCGGAATATCCACGGTTTCAGGCATCAGGCGGTCACCCCGCAGAGCTTCGCGACTGGTATCCGTCAGCGAGACAGTGGCGGGATCGCCACCGCGCGTCAGCGTACCCTTGCCAACATAAAGCCCCTGGTAGCCAATGGTCTTGCCGTCATCCGGGTCAACCAGTTCATCACCCACGTGCACAATGCTGTAGCGTGTTCCGATTGCTGCGGGGTTGCCACCGCGAATATAAATGTCATTGCCCGCTGCTGCCATCATGTGATCGTCACGGATAGAAAGTATGTACGCGAGCTCATCGACTTGCGATTTCTCCAGCACCAGCCCTTTGGAGAGAAAAGCGACGATGGTTTCGTAAGGGATGCTTGCGATCGCTTCATCAATCGGCGTGATGCGAGCCTGCGGTGACAATCGGTAGGTTGATGCCCGAATATTGGTGATCCGCTGCTGGCCGTCAATCGTTACGAGGGCCAGTACATCACCAGGGTAGATAAGGTGTGGATTCTCGATCTGTGGATTGACGTACCAGACTTCGGGCCAATACCAGGGGTCCTTGAGAAAGGTGGCGGCAATGTCCCAAAGGGTGTCGCCTTCTCGAACGGTATATTCATCCGGATGACCTGCAGCCAGCGGGACAGACCTCGACACCCGTTGTGCGACCGGCGCAGAGGGTACCGCCCGGGAGCGAACGGTATTCGCGCTTCGCTCAGCGGCAGAACTGCTTTGCAATGTGCCGCTGCGCGATACCGATGCGTGTGACACCGGATCGTCGTTCGTAAACGGGTTCAAAGAGCAACCGGCCAGCGTTGCGGCGAGCGCAATGGCAGCCAACCGACGGCTAAAAGTGATGCTATTTCTGCTAGGAAACATGATTGACGCGCGCTCCATCATAGTGATCCATGCCTGCCACAGGGCAGACGTTACTGTAATATGTCGTGTTGATGCCCCATTAGCTGCCAAACGCGTCACAATTTCGGCCCCAAGCGGCGTCTGAAAGCAGCAAATTCAATCAGCATTGTCCGCTATCTTATTGAATAAAGTCAAAAATTTGGGGGCTATTTTTGGCAATTAAGTCGATTTTTGGTTTCCATGCAGCCACCATGAACATTTTGACTGACTCCAGACACCGCAAGCGCGGCACTCTTTAATATGGCCATACTGAAAATACTCGAATTCCCGGATCCCAGGCTGCGGACGAAGGCCCGGTCGGTCGAAAAGGTGGATGCTGCATTGCGACAGCTTATTGATGACCTGTTCGAGACCATGTACGCCGCACCAGGCATCGGTCTGGCGGCCACTCAGGTGGATATTCACCAGCGGCTGCTGGTTGCGGACGTTTCCGCAGACCAGACGGATCCGCAGGTGCTGATCAATCCGCAAATCCTCGCAAAGGACGGAACCCAGGTGACCGAGGAGGGTTGCCTGTCGGTGCCGGGCTTCTACGAAGAGGTGGAGCGGGCAGAGCACATCCGCGTCTGTTTTCTCGATCGCGATGGCGTTGTTGTTGAGAATGAATTTTCGGGCTTGCTGGCGGCCTGTGTCCAGCATGAGATCGATCACCTTGACGGCCGGCTTTTCGTTGACTACCTGTCGGAGGCCAAGCGGCAGCGTATTCGCAAACGACTGCTAAAGGACAGGCGCCTGCAGGCGGTCGTATAACGCGCCGGAACGCCCGATGAAAAATGCCACAGTCGTATTCGCCGGCACCCCGGATTTTGCGCTTGCCTCACTTGAGGCGCTCGTCAATGCGGGTGTCACGCCGGTGGCCGTGCTGACGCAGCCGGATCGGCCGGCCGGCCGTGGCAAGAAACTGACGGCAAGTCCGGTAAAGCATTTTGCACGCGCACGCGACATTCCGGTTTGGCAGCCAGCGACACTGAAAGATGCGGACATTCTTGCTGTTCTTGGCAAGCTTGAAGCCGACCTCCTGATTGTCGCGGCGTACGGCCTGCTGTTGCCGCAAGCGATCCTGGATGTGCCCAGGCTTGGTTGCCTGAATGTACACGCATCGCTTTTGCCGCGCTGGCGGGGAGCAGCACCGATTCAGGCGGCTATTTTGCACGGTGACGACGAAACGGGCATCAGCCTGATGCAGATGGAGGCAGGCCTGGATACCGGACCGGTCTTCGCACGTGCCCCGCTCGCTATCGGCGCGGCTGAAACGGCGGGAGACTTGCACGATCGTCTTGCCGTATTCGGGGGGAAGTTGCTGGCTGAACAACTGAGCGCGATCCTCGCCGGGGAGTTAGCCGCGATGTCGCAGGACGAAGCCGGGGTCACCTATGCGCCGAAAATCAAGACATCGGACGCCCGCTTGGTGTGGAGCGAATCTGCGCTCGAATTGCACCGCACGGTACGCGCCTATAACCCGGTTCCTGGCGCCAGGTTTGAGTACCAGGGCGAGGTTATAAAATGCTGGCAAGCGGAAACTGCAGAGGCTGGCGGCGACCCGGCGGGCAGGATTCTGGCGGCGGACAAAGACGGTATTGTCGTCGCCTGCGGTAATGGCAGCCTGAGACTAACGCAATTGCAAAGGCCCGGTAGACGGCGTGTGTCCGCCGCCGAGTTTGCGGCGCAATTCGATTTTCGCGAAGCTTGTTTCTGAACCGCGCTTAGCCGGGATTGAACTGCAGCATAAATAGAATACCGATGAGCAACTCAAAAAAAGGTGCGCGGATACGGGCAGCTGCCGCTGAGGCAGTGGATGCGGTTGTTACCAGCGGTCGTTCACTCGATGCCGCGATCGCCGTTGCGGAGAACAACCTTGCGCCGGCAGATCGCCCATTGTTGCGGGTGCTGTGTTACGGCTCGCTTCGATTTCACTGGCGCCTGGCGGCCCAGGTCGCGAATCTTCTTGCCCGGCCATTAAAGAAGCGTGACAGCGTTATCGACGCCTTGTTACGGATCGGTATTTTCCAGCTTGGCGATACCCGAATATCGGACCACGCGGCCGTATCACTCACGGCCGAAGCGGCGAGAATGTTGCGACGACCCAAGCTGGTGCCGCTGGTCAATGCCGTGTTGCGAAATTTTCTGCGTAGCGACAAGCCCTCTCCGCAAGACGATGGCGGAGAGACTCAGTTTAATCATCCGTCGTGGTTCATCGAGAGTTTGCGCAAGGACTGGCCGGATCAATGGCAACACATTCTGCAGGCGAATAACCAGCGCGCGCCCATGTGGCTGCGGGTCAATCGCCGTCATATGTCCGCTGACCAGTATCTTGAGATTCTTGCGACCGCTCGAGGGGTGGACAAGACGAAAATCGGTACGGTACCAGAGGGCTTCGCGCAGGCGATTTGTCTGGCCCATCCGTGGGCCGTTGATGACCTGCCGGGTTTCAGGGAGGGCGACGTGTCCGTGCAGGACGGCGCAGCCCAGATCGCGGCGCCGTGGTTGTTGACCGGCGGTGGCGGCCGGGTGCTTGATGCTTGCGCCGCGCCCGGCGGAAAAACGGGGCATTTACTGGAACTGGCCGGACCGGAGGTCACTCTAACGGCAATCGATTCGGATCCGGTTCGCGTTGACATGATCAATGAAAATCTTGCGCGGTTGCGACTCGGCGCGACCGTTCTGACGGCTGATGCATGCCGCCAGGACGACTGGTGGGATGGCGAGTTGTTTGACCGCATCTTGCTGGATGCCCCGTGTTCGGCGAGTGGCGTCATCCGGCGGCATCCGGATATCAAGCACTTACGGCGAGTCGGCGATGTCGATGCACTGGCTCGAGCGCAGCTTGGCCTGCTTGAGGCCCTGTGGTCGCTACTGGTGGTGGGCGGCAGGCTCTTGTATGTGACGTGTTCGGTGCTAAGTCAGGAAAACGATGCCATCGTGGCACGATTCAAGGCACGGCATGCAGATGTATCTGAGGCCGCTGTGTTGCCAAATAACAACATCCGCGATCTAATGGTTGCAACGTCGCAGGGTTTCCAGGTTTTGCCGGGAACACATGAACTCGACGGCTTCTATTTTGCCTGTCTGGAAAAAATTCCTGACTGAATATGATGACACGACGATCGAAAACAGGGTTTTCCGGCCTGCTGCTCAGCGGCTTGCTGGCCTGTGTGTCATTTGCCTTTGCCCAGGACGAGGCAGAGCGTCACGGTTATTTTAATGTGCGCTCGGCATCGACGACGCTGGTCAATGGCGTACAGGAGCTCGATGCGCGGTTGCAGCTTATTCTTAGCGAGGATGCTCTCGATGCGCTGGGCAGCGGCGTGCCACTGACAATAGAACTCAACGTTGAAGTGATCCGGGTGCGCCGATTCATGCTTGATGCCGTCGATGCTGAACTGAGTTTGCGGTACGAACTTGAATACCGACCGCTGAGTCAGCGTTATATCGTGCGCAACATCAATAGCGGCGATCAGGATTCCTTCGCAACGCTGTTTTCGGCGCTGAACAATCTGGGTCGAATCCAGCGCTTGCCCATTATTGACGACTCATTGCTTTTGCCCGGCAGCAAATATCGAATCCGCTTGCGGGCCTTGCTCAGCACGCGGCAATACTCTGCACCGCTGCGTCTTTTGTTTTTCTGGCGCGATGAATGGCAACTCAAGAGTGACTGGTACGAATGGCGACTCGAACGATAAGACGCTTGCTCTACGGCACAATCGGCGTGATTGGCGTCGGTTTGTCGCTGGCGGCGTTGTATCTGCTGAGTCAGACAGCACAAAACTCCGAGGAATTTGATCGTCTCGGCAATACGATTTTGCTGGTCAATGTTGCCGGCGTCCTTGTATTACTGCTGCTTCTGGTCGGCAACCTGGCACGACTTTTTCGCGATTACCGCAACAATGTTCCGGGCTCAAAATTAAAAGCTCGCATGGTCGGCATGTTCGTCGGACTGGCCGTCGTACCTCTGCTGATCGTCTTCTATTTCTCGATGCAATTCATCAATCGAGGTATCGACTCCTGGTTCAATGTGGAGGTCGAAGCGGGCCTCGATGATGCGCTGGCGCTCAGTCGGGCCGCGCTCGAGTTGCAGATGCGCGATCAGCTAAGGACAACCGTGCAGATCGCGAAGCGACTGCGCGGCAAGAGCGGACGCGAGCTGATCATGGAGCTTGGCAGGTTGCGGCAAGAAAGCGGCGCCGCTGAAATTACGATGTTCGGTCGTAACAGCCGGATTATTGCAACCAGTTCTGACCAGGCTGCGAACCGCTTGCCCCTGCCGCCAAAGGACGAAGTGTTGTTGCAGGTACGACAAAACCACCCTTACGTCAGTCTCGATCCACTGGATCGCGGGCGCTACGAGATTCGCACCGCGGTACCCCTGACGGATCCCATGCAACCCCGGGTCATTGGTCTTATCCGCGTACGCTTTCCTGTCGCCGAGCGAATCGGTCGCATGGTCAATAGCGTCGATATTTCCTACAGTGAATACAAGCGCGTGGTGTATCTGCGTGAACCCCTGAAGCGCTCCTTTTCGTTGACGCTGACGGTGGTATTGATGCTCACCATGCTTGCATCCATCTACGGTGCGTTCATTCTTTCCCGCCGCCTGGTCGCCCCCATACAGGATCTGGTTGCCGGAACGCGGGCGGTCGCGAAGGGAGATTTCGATACTCGCTTGCCAACGCCGTCCCGGGATGAAATCGGTTTTCTGGTTAATTCTTTCAACGACATGACACAGCGATTGTCGACCGCACGACGTCAGACTGCCCTCAGCCAGGCGCAGGTCGAGGCCGAGCGAGCCAACCTGGAGGTCATACTGGCGCGTTTGTCCACCGGTGTTATCGCCCTGGAAGCCGATTTACGCATACGTACGGCAAACCGGGCGGCCGGTGCGATTCTCAATGTCGATCTCGAAAACCATGTGGGCGAGTTCCTGCCGGAGGTTGCAACAACGGCACCATTGCTCGAGCAACTGGTCGATGTGGCGCGCATGCACCTGGGCAAGGGCGAGACGGAATGGCGTGAGCAGATTGTACTGCGTGGCGAGGTGGGTCGCCGAGTCCTTTCTTGCGCCTGTACAACACTGCCCGGGGACAAGGATCACGATGCAGGTATTGTTATCGTATTCGATGACATCACCGCGCTACTGCAGGCACAACGCGACGCGGCCTGGGGAGAGGTCGCGCGCCGGCTGGCGCATGAAATTAAAAACCCTCTGACACCGATTCAATTGTCGGCAGAGCGAATGCGGCGCAAATACCTGCATAAGATGTCACCCGAAGAAGGGCAGATTCTGGATCGGGCAACGCACACTATCGTGCAGCAGGTCGAGGCGATGAAGGAAATGGTTAACGCCTTCAGCGACTATGCGCGCGTGCCTGATATGGATATGAATCGATTCAGCCTCAGTAAACTCATTCATGAGGTGGTTGATTTGTACCGGGCGCAGGAACGTAGCGTTGAGATTCGCGTGACACTGGATTCGACACTGCCGGATCTCGAAGCCGATGTCGGTCGCATGCGGCAGATTTTGCACAACCTGATCAGGAACTCCATTGAAGCACTGGAAATGTCTGATGACGGTTGTATCAATGTCAGCGCTGGTGCTGTCGATTTTCAGGGGGTCAAAATGGTGGAGATCGTTGTTGAGGACAATGGCCCCGGGTTCCAGACGGGATCCGTCAGCCAGGTATTCGATCCCTATGTGACAACCAAGCCGAAGGGCACGGGATTGGGGCTGGCGATTGTGAAGAAGCTTGTCGAAGAACATGCCGGAACGATCGACGCGGAAAACAGTGAAGCAGGTGGGGCGGTGATTCGCATCCGCCTGCCAATTAATAATGAGGCGCGTGAGGCGATGATCGCGCTGCTTCCGGCAATAGCTGAAAAGCGGAGGGACAGAGCATGAGTACTGCAGATGTGTTGGTCGTGGATGACGAAGCGGATATTCGCGGGCTGATCCAGGAGATTCTGACTGACGAGGGGTACGAGGTCACCGTGGCGGCCAGTGCAGCAGAAGCCCGGGCGGCCAATGAGCAAAACAAGTTTGACCTGGTTTTGCTGGATATCTGGATGCCGGAGACCGATGGAATTACGCTTTTGAGAGAATGGTCGGAGGAGGGAGAACCCCGCTGTCCGGTCGTCATCATGTCGGGACATGGCACGGTTGATACCGCTGTGGAGGCCACGCGGCTCGGCGCATTTGATTTTATTGAGAAGCCGTTGTCGATAGCAAAATTGTTGCGAACAGTTGAGCGTGGGCTTGAGTCAGCCAAACGGCAGTCCGGGTCGACACGCACTCTTTTACCACCGTTGCTCGCTCCTGTCGGTCGCAGTCGTGTGATGAAAAATCTACGTGAACAGGTGCAGCAATTTGCGCGGCTTGATTCACCGGTTCTTCTGATTGGCGAAGCCGGTACGGGACGTGCTGCCTTTGCGCGTTACATGCATGCATTGAGTGCTGTTTCGGATGCGCCGCTGGTCAGGGTGCTTGCGACATCACTCACCGAGGGAAATGCGGAGGAACAGCTGGTCGGCAGCGAAGTTTCCGGCGCGACGCACCGTGGTTTTTTTGAATGCGCAGAAGACGGCGCGTTGATCATCGAAGAGCTGACCGACCTTACGGATGAGGCGCAAAAACTGATACTCAGCACCCTGGACCAGAGCCAGTTCATTCGCAAGGGAGGGCATGAGCCTGTGAGGTTTCGTGCCAGGGTCATCGGAACCGTCAACTCAAACTACGAAGCTGCGATTGCTGCCGGCACACTTCGGCGTGAATTAATATCGAGCCTGAATGTACTGACACTTCGAGTGCCGCCTTTGCGGGAATACGCAGAGGATGTACCGGAACTGCTGAGTTACTATATCGACAAACTGGTCGATGCTGAATCACTGTCCTTTCGCCATTTCAGCGTTGCCGCGCAAAATCGTTTGCGCAACTATCCCTGGCCCGACAATGTCCGCGAATTGAAAAACCTGGTGAGGCGATTGTTGCTCACCGGCCGCGACGAAGAAGTCTCGCTCGCTGAAGTAGAAGAAGAAATCAATGCAAGCGGTACCGCCGGGGAGCCACTCGTCAAGCAGGATCTGTTGTCCCTGCCATTGCGAGAGGCGCGCGAGGAATTCGAGCGCGCTTATCTGCGGCAACAGTTGACGTTGTGTGGCGGCAAGGTCGGCAAACTGGCGGCGCGGGTCGGGATGGAGCGTACGCA
>JADFNG010000050.1 GCA_022563505.1 Pseudomonadota bacterium
GTCATGAACTTCTCGGCAAGTTAAAGCAGCGCGACTTCACGATGCCAGGTCTCGGAGCGAACCGCCCGGATTAACGACTGGACACGCAGTCTCCCCGATCAGCCAGTCCAGTGCAAGTCCAACCGCGATGATGATGCTTGCGAAATTCGGGGACAGTTTACTCAATTGGTTAGGTAAACTGTCCCCGGAATTCCCATTTCGGATAGTATTGTTCGGCGAAGCTGGTCTACGTCAATAATGCACGCCATATTTTGATTCGAAAATAGGCAGGAATGTTACGACGCATGACGTTACCCATCACAAAAGAGGTAATCGCTATGTTTCATCGCTTGCTCTCTTATCTGGCTTTACTCAGCATGTCTGCGGCAACCTGGGCTCAATCCCCGTTGGATGGCCTGACAGAAGCCGATATTGCCGATGGGAAAAAGGTATTCAATGTCCACTGCGCACGCTGCCATGGGATTGCGGGTCAGGGTGGCGAAGGATCGAATCTTGTCCGCGCAAAGCTAAAATACGCGAGCGATGATGACGCATTGATCGCCTTATTGGCCGAAGGCATTCCCGGCACCGGAATGCCAGCCATCTGGCTAATTGATGACCAGAAACGCCTGCAGGTGGCGGGCTACGTTCGAACACTGGGCCGACTGGAAGCGGAAGAAATGCCCGGCGATCCGAACCGTGGAGCGGACATTTATCGAGGCTCGGGTGGCTGTCCGGCGTGCCACATAATTGCGGGCCATGGCACCGGAATCGGGCCCGAGCTCACGCACGTGGGTGATCAACGAGGTCGCGACTATTTACGGCAATCGTTGACCGATCCGGCTGCAACGCAGTCGCAGACCCGGGGCTACAAAAATTTCCTGACGGTGCGCGTCAAGTCTCTGCAAAAGGAAGTCGAAGGGCTGCGTATTAACGAGGACGCATTTACCTTGCAGGTCAGGGACATGTCGGGAACGATCCACTCTTTCAGAAAAGACGAACTCACGCAGTTCGAGAAAGTATTCGCTCACAGCCTGATGCCAGAATACAGCGCGGCCTTGTCCGACGATGATATGGATGACCTGATTTCCTACATGATGAGCCTGAGGAGCGAGTCATGAAACGAATTAGCTTGATGATTCTGGCAGGCTTTGTGCTGAACGTGCAGGCGGAAGTTGGTTTCGAACGATTGGTTAACGCGGCGGATGAACCGCACAACTGGCTTACTTACTCCGGATCTTATCGCTCCGAACGTTTTTCTCCTTTGTCGCAAATAAACAAGAGCAATGTTGCGGACTTGAAAGTTATCTGGGCTTACCAGATGCAACCGCCGACCATCGGCGGTGCGGGACTGGTCGAAACCACACCGATTGTGGTTGATGGCACAATGTACATCACCGAACCGCCTAGTACGGTTACCGCGCTTGATGCACGAACCGGCAAGGCGCTTTGGACGTGGTCGCCGGAAATGGATGATGAAACGACTCACATCGGTTTTCCACAGGTCAATCGCGGTGTCGCTGTGTTCGGCGATGCTGTCTATGTTGGCACGCTGGACGCGCACTTGGTGTCTCTCGACGCGGCAACCGGTGCGCTGCGCTGGGACATCGAAGTGGCTGACAACAAGGTTGGGTTCTCGCTGACTCTCGCGCCGCTTGCGCTTGACGGCGTGATCATCATTGGTGTCAGCGGCGCGGAAGCCGGTGTGCGCGGATTCATCGATGCCTATGATTCGGCGACCGGCGAAAGGTTGTGGCGTGCCTATACGATCCCAGCGCCGGGCGAACCCGGTAGCGAGACCTGGCAAGGCGATGACTGGCTAACGGGTGGCGGCTCCACCTGGTTAACCGGTTCCTATGATCCCGAACTTGACTTGCTGTACTGGACGGTCGGTAATCCCGCGCCGGACTGGAATGGCGATATGCGCCCAGGAGACAACCTCTACTCTTGTTCCCTGGTCGCTCTCGACCCGGCAACCGGAGAAATGAATTGGTATTTCCAGTTCACGCCGCACGACACGCATGACTGGGATGCGAATCAGATACCGATTCTATTTGATGCAGAGTTCAACGGCGAAGAGCGCAAGCTAATCGCACTTGCCAACCGAAATGCATTCTTCTATCTGCTGGATCGCGAGACCGGAGAATTTCTGCATGGCAATGAGTATTCGAAGCAGACCTGGGCGGCTGGTCTCGATGAAACGGGCAGGCCGATCGTTCTGCCGGGAACCGAACCGACCTACGAAGGCAATCTCATCTGGCCGAGCCTGCAGGGAGCGACCAATTGGTTCAGCCCTTCCTACAATCCAGAAACCGAGCAATTCTTTGTCGCCACTCGGCTAATGGGTGCTGTTTATTACAAAGCGGATGTGGAATACGAAGAGGGTCAACCGTTCTTCGGTGGCGGGGAACAGGCCCTCACCGGTGACGATGCCTCCGGCGCCATTCGGGCGCTGGATGCGCTGACCGGTCGGCAACAATGGGAGTTCATGCTCCATTCCCCGCCATGGGCAGGTGTCATGGCAACGGCGGGCGGCCTGGTATTCGGCGGCAGTAATGAAGGCAACGTCTTTGCACTCGATGCCGAAACCGGAAAGCCACTATGGGATTTCCAGTCCGGTGCCGCGATCCGAACCAACCCAATGTCATTCGCGGTCGATGGTAAACAGCGTGTCGTCACGACCGGGGGTAGAACCCTGTATGTTTTTGGATTGGAGTGAGTTTTACGCCGGTAAACAAAGGTGCTGCTCCACAGTCATAAGACCCTGAATAGTTGTAAGAAAAGCGTTATTCTCGGTGCTAGTCCCTCTGCGCCCTAAACAGGATTGGCATGTCACTGTTTTCAGAACTGAAACGCCGCAATATTTTCCGTGTTGCGCTCCTGTACCTTGTTGCAAGCTGGATGATCCTTCAGGTTGCCGACGTTGGTGTTTCGCTTCTCGGCCTGCCAGATTGGACTGGCAGGTTTGTGTTTCTCCTGCTCGTCATCGGTTTTCCACTGGTGATGGTTTTCTCGTGGGCCTACGAGATAACGCCGGAGGGCATCAGGCGGGAAAAAGATGTCGCGCACGATGCCTCGACCACCGCAGCCACCGCGCGCAAACTGAATGTCGCCGTCGTGGTCTTGCTGTTACTTGCTTTGGGAGGCATGGTCGCGGACCGGCTGATTCCGCAGGATACGGTTTCCGCCAGCTCAGCGGCTGCAGAGGCCCCCGATCCTGCTGGCCCGTCCGAGCAGTCGATCGCAGTGTTGCCTTTCGTGAACATGAGCGCCGACGAGGAGAACGAGTATTTCTCCGATGGCCTGTCTGAGGAGCTTCTTAATCTGCTTGCCAGGATTCCGGAGTTGCAGGTCGCGGCAAGAACATCGACGTTCAGCTTCAAAGGTTCTAACGCCAGCATCCCGGAGATCGCCAGCAAGCTGCGAGTTGCACACGTGCTTGAGGGCAGTGTCAGAAAATCTGGCGAGAACATTCGAATAACGGCCCAGCTGATCAAGGCATCCAACGGCTATCACCTGTGGTCCAAATCCTGGGACCGAAAGCTCACGGATGTGTTTGCTATTCAGGATGAAATCGCTGCAGCGGTTGTTGCTGCATTAAAGGTGACATTGTTAGGTGAGGTACCGCACGCCCGGGTCACGGACGCACGCGCCTACGAACTGTATCTTCGGAGCAAAGCATTAGCGAACCTGTCCACCAAGGAATCTCTTGCAGAAGCGGCGCTATTGCTCAACGATGCGCTGGCGATCGACCCGGACTATGCGAAGGCGTGGACTGAGCTTGGTGCTGTCCAGATCAACCAGGCCGGCCTCGGTTATGTGCCTGGTAAAATCGGTTTCGAGCGTGCCCGTATCTCGTTTAAACGAGTGCTGCAGATCGAGCCTGACGACGCACGCACTTTATCCGGGCTTGGCTGGATCGCGATATTCCATGATTGGGATTTTTCCAAGGCCGCACAACTGCTTCGCAACGCCAGGGAGCTCGAACCCGATAACGTCAGTGTTCTGAATGCTGCCGCCATTTTAGCCGGCATCTTTGGTCAACAGGATCAGCAGATCTCGTTGCTTAAGGCTGCGATTGAGCTTGATCCGTTATCCATGATTATTCTCTCAAATCTGACCATTGCGTACCTGGACTCCGGGCGACTCGGCGATGCGGCCGAGCGCATCGACGACATGCGCGCTATCGAGCCGAACTCTTTCTGGATAGCAAATAGTGAGGCTTGGTTGACCTTGTTCAACGGTAATTCGGCGGCCGCCCTTGAGAAATTCACAGACATCGGGGGTAGCGTCGGCAACTGGGGTAGCGTGCTCGCACTGCATGACCTGGGCCGTGATGATGAAATTGATGCGGCAATCCAGGTGTTCCTGGATGCTGGTGGGAAAACATCAAAACTTGCGTCAATCTACGCTTATGTCGGCGACCACGACAGAGCATTTGCGGAGTTTGAAAACGCGTACGAAATGCGGGACCACTGGCTGATCGAAATCCGGCTGTGGATATTCCTTGAAGCACTATACCCGGACCCACGTTGGGAAGCCTTGCTGCAGAAGATCGGCATTTCTGATGCAGACGCCGAACGAATCGGTAACTAGGTTACTGTCCTGCCGACAGCGGTGCTTTATTTGAACGCCTTGCCCAACGCCTTGCAGGGCTGATAACGAAAGCACCCGGCAACATGATCGTTAACCATGCCCGTCGCCTGCATGTGTGCATACAGGATGGTGCTGCCGACGAACTTGAAGCCGCGCTTTTTCATGTCTTTGCTCATCGCGTCGGATTCGGGCGACATTGCGGGTACATCGGAATCCTTGCGGAAGCGGTTCTGTCTGGGTTTGTGATCGACGAAACCCCAAATGTACTTGCTGAAGCTGCCAAACTCTTTCTGGATTTTCAGGAACAACTTTGCGTTTGACACGGCCGAGTGCACTTTGAGCTTGTTGCGCACGATGCCGGGGTCCAGAAGAATCTTGTCGATCCGTTTCTGTGTGAAGCGGGCTACCTTTTGCACATCGAATTCGGCGAAGCATTTCCGATAACCAGCGCGCTTGTTTAAAATCGTCGACCAACTCAACCCGGCCTGCGCGCCTTCAAGAATCAGGAACTCAAATTGTGTCTGATCATCGGTGACCGGCACACCCCACTCTGTATCGTGATATTGAATGTAGTCGAGGCTGACACCCTCGGCCCAGGCGCAGCGTTTTATTTTCTTGGTCATCGCTCTTTCCGTGTTCTTTGTCAGTCGGGAGCATATCAATTGTCGGGGGGCTCAGGCAGTACGCAAAACTGCTGGTTTGAGGAAGATTGGGAAGGCTGCAGGCAAAAAAAAGCCCGCAGTCTCCCGCGGGCTTTTTGGCTTGAGCCTAGCTCATGTTCTTATACAGAACCGCCGCATTTGCCTTCAGCGCCTTTGTCTTCCTTGTCGCCGCCACAAGAACCTTCTGCGTCTTTGTCACCCTTGTCACCGCCACAGCTTCCTTCGGCATCTTTGTCGCCCTTGTCACCGCCACAGCTTCCTTCGGCATCTTTGTCGCCCTTGTCACCGCCACAGCTTCCTTCGGCGTCTTTGTCGCCCTTGTCACCGCCACAAGAACCTTCACCGTCCTTATCGCCGTCAGAGCCGCTGTCTTTGTCGCCGCCACACTTCCCTTCGCCACAAGAACCTTCACCGGCACCCAGCATATAGCCGGCACTCAGCGTGGTCATTGCAAACGGGCTAGCACCAGTATCAGCGTTAGCAACACTGGATACTGCGAACGAGCCAACCAATGCCGTACCGATTGCTGCTGCAACTGCTTTTGCTACTTGCTTGTTAGACATTTCTATCTCCTACCTCTGGTTTGCATGCCCAAGCCGGGCATTGTTGTTTGCCTGTTGCCAGGCGTAAATTTCAAAGACTTTGGTTACGTACTCCACCTCACCGAGTCAATGATCTGTTGTTCGTATTGTTCCAGCGCCTCATCCCGATCACCGATGATCGCAATACTGCCATTACCGACCGGCAGAATGACGCCCTTGATTCCTTTGCCCAGCAAAGGCACCGCACGTTCAATTTTCTCATCGGGCATCAGGAGCAAGGTAATCGGACCCTTTGCGCCCTGGAGAACCAGGTGCGGCACCGGTTTGCCATTAATGGGACACGTGCGTGCATAGGTAATCAAGCCCAGGCCGCCGACATCGGCCACATCCGGACGGACCACATTGTTCAGCATTCGTGTGGACACCGGTGTCGATACGACACGCAGTGCCTGTGGTTCGTAATCAAGATGTGCAATCACCTCGTCGGCCAGTGACGAGTATTCAGCGCCGCCGCCAAGCATCCGCGAAGCAAAAACGGCGGCAATCACGAAACTGGCCGCTATGCCGAGCCAGGTGGGCGTCGTAATGCGCACTTTTCGTCCAAACGGCAAGTTCACGACATTGGCATCCGCCTCGATGGGCGACAGCTCCGGCATTTTCAGCTCCGGCACTCCAATCGACAGTGCCCTGGCAATCTTGCCGTTCAATGCGCGCATTTCTTCGCGATAGTCACTGCAAGACTCACACGCCGACGCATGCGCAGTTCCGCCGTCGAATGACTCCGACGGGTCTGCTGCAATGGCTTCTTTGTAGTCGTTACAGTTCATGTCCTTATCCTGCGGGACTCATGCCTCCGCCTCATCAACCACCGCTTTGAGCTTGTGGCGTGCCCGGTGCAGTCGTGTCAGCACGGCGCCCGGATTAATACCCATCAACGCTGCGATCTCTTTGGTGCTGTGTCCCATCAGGACCTGCAACACCAGCGGCTCGCGATAGTCATCGTCCAGCCTGTAAATAGCCTCTCTAAGTGCGTTCAACTCCGCATCGTCACCTTCAACCAGCATGGCAGCCTGCGTAGGCGTCAAACGGTCGATATCCACCGTTTCGAGCCGTTTTCTCTCGAAATACCGCGCATTTTCACGGCGAACAATCGTCATCAGCCATTGCTTTGCGGCATCATCCTCCCGCAGTGCATCCAGTGACTTCCAGGCCCGCAGCAACGCTTCCTGAACAACCTCTTCCGCGACACTCGGATCCCGGCACAACCAGGCCGCATAGCGGTACATATCCTTGTGTAACACGCCGACAAGCCTGTTAAAGCGCCCGGTCCGCGCATCGTGCGCATAGCTGCTGTTCATACGAGAAGACCTACCCTCTTGGAAAATTATTACCCGATACTCGACTTTTTGTGCTTCAGGCGTAGAAACCCTACCGAAATACAGCGAAAATCCAAGCTTTCTTATTGGTAATGCACAATATGAGTGATTCCAGTACGCCACAGTTCCCCGCCACACGCATGCGGCGCACCCGTCGCAGTGCATCTTTGCGCCGCCTGGTCGCCGAAACAGCGCTCAGCCCGGATGATTTGATTTATCCGGTTTTCGTCCTCGAGGGCGAAGGGCGCGCAGAATCGGTCGATTCGATGCCCGGCATCGAGCGGCACAGTATCGACGGCATACTCAAAGAGGCCGGCGAAGCAGTCGAACTGGGCATACCGGCGCTGGCCCTGTTTCCCGTGGTCGAGGCCGACAAGAAGAGCCTGGATGCGGCGGAATGCTACAACCCGGACGGCCTTGTACAACGCACGGTCAAGGCCCTCAAGACCGCGTACCCCGAGCTGACCGTCATCACCGACGTCGCACTGGATCCTTACACGACGCATGGACAGGACGGCATCATCGACAACGACGGCTATGTCCTCAATGATGTCACCGTGGAGATGCTGGTTCGCCAGGCGTTATCGCATGCCGTGGCCGGCGCTGATGTGGTCGCCCCCTCGGACATGATGGACGGGCGCATCGGCGCAATTCGAAACGCCCTGGAAGAGCAGGGCTCGCACAACACGCTCATTCTTGCGTATGCCGCGAAATATGCTTCCTCTTTTTACGGGCCATTCCGCGATGCGGTCGGCTCGTCCGGAAACCTTGGCGGTGGCGACAAGCACAGCTACCAGATGGATCCGGCCAACTCGGATGAAGCGTTACGGGAAATCGCACTCGACCTTGCCGAAGGCGCGGACATCGTCATGGTGAAACCCGCCATGCCGTATCTCGACATCATTCGACGCGTGCGCGACCGATTCGCCGTACCGACATTCGCCTACCAGGTCAGTGGCGAGTATGCGATGCTGCGTATCGCAGGGAGCCAAGGCTGGCTCGACGAGAAGGCCGTGGTGCTTGAATCACTGATCGCCATCAAGCGGGCCGGTGCCAGCGCCATACTGACTTATTTCGCGCTGCAAGCGGCGCGCTGGATGCGGGAGTAAATAACGGATGGTGATCAGCGTGGATCGCTACGGCGTGATGGGTTACCCCGTGTCACACAGCCGCTCACCCGTCATCCACCGTCTGTTCGCATTACAGACTGCGCAGAACATGCAATACGAATTGTTGCAGGTTCCACCGGAAAAACTCGAAAGTGCCGTGCGGCAGTTTCAACGAACCGGTGGCAAGGGACTCAACGTCACCGTGCCGCACAAGAGTGAAGTGGCCCGACTGGCCGACACACTAAGTGACCGTGCACGCAGCGCGGGTGCCGTGAATACACTGGTGTTTGATAATGACGCGATTTTTGGCGACAACACGGACGGTGTCGGACTGATGCGCGACTTGCAGCAAAACCTGGGCATCCAACTTGAGGGCATAAACATTCTGATTCTCGGTGCAGGTGGGGCGACGCGTGGCATCGTTCAACCTCTGCTTGCCGCCAATCCAGCATCGCTTACCATCGCCAACCGAACCCTGTCTCGAGCGAAGGGACTGGCGGATCACTTTGGCGCCTACGGACCGGTCACTGCATGTCGCTTCGAGGATGACCTGAGCAAAACCGAGTTCCAGCTCATCATCAATGCAACCTCCGCGGGGCTCAAAGGGGAAATGCCACCCTATCCCGAAGAAGCCATCACCGCATCAACGCAGTGCTACGATTTATCCTACGGCCTGAACCCGACTCCATTCAGCCAGTGGGCCGCCACACACGGCGCCGCACGCTCCGTGATGGGCTGGGGCATGCTGGTGGAGCAGGCTGCGGAATCATTCAATTTATGGCGAGGAACGAGGCCCGACACTGCGGCCGTTCTCAAGCAGCTGATAATTACCGCATAGTCACGAGTTCTTCGGCGCTCGTCGGATGAATTGCCACAGTGTCATCGAAATCTTTTTTCGTCGCACCCATACGAACCGCGACCGCGAATCCCTGCATCAGTTCATCCGCGCCGTCGCCTATAACATGGCAGCCAACCACTTTTTCATCGCTGCCGACCGTGACCAGTTTCATTGCTGAGGGTACCTTGTCCCCACCGAGCGCATACATCATCGGCGTGAAACGCGACGTATAAATTTTAACGTCATTGCCGTATTCCTTCCTTGCCTCTTCTTCGGTCAGCCCCACAGTACCGATGGGGGGGTGACTGAAAACCACCGAGGGAATGCTGCGGTATTCGAGGCGCCGATCGGTCATGCCACCGTATAGTCTGTCCGCAAGACGACGGCCTGCCGCAATGGCGACCGGTGTGAGCGCATCTTTACCGGTCACATCGCCAAGCGCGAAAATATTTTCCACGTTAGTCTGCTGGTAGTCATCGACTGGTATGAAGCCGTAGCCATCCAGTTCCAGCAATGCGCCCTCCGCATTCAGGTCCCCGGTATTTGGCGCGCGACCAACGGCCCACACAATGCAATCGTAGCGCCCAAACTTGCGACCATCCTCAGCGTGCAGGCAGAGCCCGTCATCGGACTTTTTGATCTCATGCGGAATAACACCCGTTTCGAGCTGTATATTTTCCCGTGCCAGAGATTGCTGCAATTCCTCGCGCATCAGCGAATCGAAATTACGCAGCACGCCATCCTTGCGCACCAGTATGGTTGTATCGGAACCCAATGCCGAGAACATGCCGGCGAATTCCACCGCGATATAACCGCTGCCGATAAGAGCAACTCGCTTAGGACAATCTTTCAGCTCAAAAAAACCGTCCGAGGTGATACCAAGCTCAGCACCGTGAATACCTGGCACGATCGGCCTGCCGCCGGTGGCAATCACGAGGCGATCCGCGGCGTATTCCTGCTCACCGACACGAACAGTGTGACCATTCACAAACTGCCCGTAACCACGGATCAACGTGACGCCGCGTTTGTCCAGGTTCGTTTCATAAATTCCGTTCAGCCGCTTTACATAGGCATCGCGACGCTGTTTCAACGCCGCCCAGTCATGGCCGGCCAGCGTAATATCAAAGCCATAGTCTTCGGCCAGCTTCGCGTGGTGCATGTGGCCCGCCGCATACCACATAATTTTTTTTGGCACGCAACCAACATTGACGCAAGTGCCGCCCAGCGGGGCACTTTCAATAACCGCTGCCTTTGCGCCATACTCGGCTGCACGCTGGGCATGTGCCAGCCCACCACTGCCACCGCCGATGACAATCAGATCAAAATTCTCACTCACCCGTCTTTCCTCTCCTGTTTCAGCGGCCCGAATCTGGTCCGATAGACCCGTTTCCTGTGATACTATTCTGCGGCGCAAGGAGGGCACCTGGTTTATGACAAACCCATTACTGGATACATCAGCGTTGCCTCGCTTTGCGGACCTGGCACCAGAACACGCAGAACCGGCGCTGCGGAAGCTTATCGCAGAGCATCGTCAAAAGCTCGCAACACTCCTTGATAACCCGGACACCACGAATTTTGATTCGCTGGTCACACGCCTCGAGGAGATGGACCATGAACTGTGCAGAGTCTGGTCACCCGTGGGTCACTTGCAAAGCGTACTTGGCGATCCTGGCTGGCGCGATGCCTACAATACCTGCCTGCCACTATTGACCGCACATGGCACCGAATTATCACAGAACTCGAAGTTGCAGCAGGCTTTCGAGCGAATCTCGGCATCGATGCCGAGCGATGCAACGCCCGCGAGTCGCGCGGTCGTCAACAATGCTCTGCGTGATTTTCGTCTCGCCGGCGTTGCACTTTCAGCGGAGAAGAAGGAACAATTCCGCGAGGCCAAACAACAGCTGGCGATAACGCAGGCTCTGTTCGACCAGAATGTGCAGGACTCTACCGACGCCTGGCATACGCAGGTCGATGATGAGCACGTACTGGCCGGTTTGCCGACGTCTGTTCTCGACCGAGCTAAAATGGATGCGGCAGAACACAAACATGGGGGCTGGCGACTGACTCTCGATTACCCGACCTACCATGCCGTGATTACCCATGCGGACGATCGCGAATTGCGCAAGACTTTTTACAGAGCCTGGACCACGCGCGCCTCGAATCATGCTGAGAACGCGAAATGGGACAACAGCGACAACATCGAGAAAATACTATCGCTCCGACACCAACTGGCTCAGCTTGTCGGCTTTGATAATTATGCCGATTACTCCCTGGCCACCAAGATGGCGTCATCAACGGATGAAGTCCTAGAGTTCCTGAGTGACCTGGTTGATCGAACCCGCTGCGGGGCTGAGGCGGAACTGGAAGCATTGCAGAAAATAGCCGTTGAGCCATTGGAAGCGTGGGACACCTCTTACTATCTTGAGAAACTGAAGTGCGAACGCTATTCAGTATCCGATGAAATGCTGCGCCGGTACTTTCCGGCGGAGCGCGTACAGGAAGGCCTGTTTGATCTTGCCAATCAGCTTTATGGGGTCACGCTGAGGGTGGTTGAGTCGGTGGCCGGCTGGCACGAGACGGTTCAATATTTCGAGGTGCATGATAACGAGGACGCCCTCATTGGCGGCTTCTACATCGATCTGTATGCCCGTAGTGGCAAGAGGAGCGGCGCCTGGATCGACGAGTGTATTGTCCGCAAGAATCTTGCAGGGGAAAAAATCGAGCCGGTCGGTTACCTGGTTTGCAACTTTCCGCCACCCGACAAGGATGGCATATCGCTGCTGACACACGTCGATGTCATCACTTTGTTCCATGAGTTTGGTCACATGCTGCACCACCTGCTGACGCGAGTGGACTACCCCAGCGTCGCCGGCATGAACGGTGTGCCCTGGGATGCCGTGGAATTGCCGAGCCAGTTCATGGAGAACTTTGCGTGGAGTTACGAGGTTCTCAAAAAAACCTCGGGACACGTTGAAACCGGAGAGCCATTACCGAAAGACATATTTGAACGGCTCCTTGAAAGTCGCAAGTGTGGCGCTGCGCTCGCCATGTTCAGGCAACTTGAGTTTGCGTTGTTCGATTTTCGTATCCATGCGGATTACGAACCGGATCAAGGCGCACGAACGCTGGAGGTGTTGCGCCTGGTACGAGAGGATGTCGCACTGATCCGGCACCCTGAATTCAATCGTTTTCCGATGAGCTTTTCGCATATTTTTGCCGGTGGCTATGCCGCCGGTTATTACAGTTACAAATGGGCTGAAGTCCTGGCCGCAGATGCCTTCTCCGCATTCGAAGAAAACGGCCTGTTTGACGCAAAAACGGCGGCGCGTTTTCGTGAAGAAATTCTGGAAATCGGTGGCAGTCGCGACATCATGGACGCCTTCGTCGCATTCCGCGGGCGCGAACCGCAGCTTGATGCACTGCTTCGACACAGCGGGATCGGCGAAGCCGCGTGAAAATTGCAACATGGAACGTGAACTCGCTGAATGTTCGGCTTGGACATGTGCGCGAGTGGCTCGGCAGCGCGTCCCCGGACATTCTCGTGCTGCAGGAAATCAAGCAGGTCACGGAGGCATTCGATTCGCAAGCGTTTGCTGAAGATGGTTATCAGTCAATTGCCAGCGGACAGAAGACCTATAACGGGGTCGCCGTCGCGTGCCGCGACACACCCACCGATGCAGTGACGGATTTCCCGGGTTTCGAAGATCCGCAACGACGTATCCTGGCGACGACAATCAACGGCATACGAGTGGTGAATCTGTATGTTCCAAACGGGCAGAGCGTCGGCTCCGAGAAATACGCCTACAAGCTTGGCTGGCTTGCCGCTTTGCACGAGTTCCTGCGGGCCGAACTCGAAGCGCATGAGCATCTTGTCGTGCTCGGCGACTTCAATATCGCCCCGGAGGATCGCGACGTCCATAACCCCGAACAATGGGGGGAAGGCATTCTCTGCAGCCCTGCCGAACGTAAGGCTCTGCGCGGCATCATCCGCCTCGGGCTCGTCGATGTTTTTCGGCAATTCGAGCAGGCGGAGAAAAAATTCAGCTGGTGGGACTACCGGGCTGCGGGGTTTCGCCGCAATGCCGGGCTGCGGATAGACCTGATACTGGCGAGCACGGCACTGGCGGAAAAATGTACCGCCTGCTACATCGACCGCGAACCAAGGAGCTGGGAACGGCCGTCGGATCACGCACCTGTCGTCGCGAAATTCGATCAATAGACGACTTTTTACGGTCTTATTGTTGAATTGGTGGCAAAACCGGAGGGCATTGCGGTGTATCATGCTTATCCGATATCCCTGAACTACGGGTGAATCGGTAAAAATGCGGGTTCGATGTGACTAGCGGTTACCAGCGGCGCCAAGCTGTTGCCAGCATGCGCGCATTGAGCACCTACAATAATAATAATAAGAAACGCATTATGTCGCAGGACCGACGCAACGATTACGACGTTACCGATACCGTCCAGGTGAGCAGCCCTGCCGCGGTACGCAATGCCGTGCGTGAATTGTTTAACGCCTCATTTCCCGGCGCTTCTTTCGATTCTCTGTGGCTGGCGTTCTATGACTTCGAGCGCCTTTTCACCGGTCGTTATCCTGGTTACCTGGGCTGCGATACGACTTACCACGATATGCAACACACTCTCGACATGACCCTGGCGCTTGCGCGCCTGGTCGCTGGCTACGAGAAGACGGTTGAGCCCGATGAACGGCTCGGTGCGCCGCGAGCGCAGATGGTTATCATTACGTCACTGTTTCATGATTCCGGTTACATTCGACATGCGGAGCGAGACAAAGATTTTCAGAACGGCGCCGTGTTTACGTCGCAGCATGTATCGAGAAGTGCGGACTTCCTGCGAGGCTATTTGCCGGATCTCGGCCTGGCCAAAGATGTCGCTATCGCCAGTGTCATCGTGCATTTTACCGGTTACGAAGTGGATCTCGATAGCATCGAACTGGACGATCCACGCGATGCAATCTGTGGTCATCTGCTTGGCACTGCCGACCTGATTGCGCAGCTCGCGGACCGCTGTTACCTCGAGAAATGCCGTGATCGCCTGTACAAGGAATTCGTCCTGGGTGGCATCGCGATAAAGGAAGCACGACCCGGTCAATATACGGTGCGTTATGAATCAGGAATCGACCTCCTCAGGCAGACGCCATCGTTTTACGAACATGTGTCGAGAGATCGCCTGCAAAAGAAGTTCAATCGCGTGTATCGGTACATCGAAACGCTGTTTGATGGCCAAAATCCCTACGTCGATTCGATCAGGAATAACCTGACGCATTTGATGAGGGTGCTTAAGTCCGAAAACTGGGGTCTACTACGCCGCAATCCGCCGCTCTTCGTCAGCAACAGCGAAACGCCGCATGAGGTTGACGAACTTGTTGCCTCGAAACTCGCCGCGTTGCCAGCCAATCACACCATCGCACGAAAGGCGTTAATGGCCTGAACACTGGCCATATGGCAAAGAATTAATCCTCGTGTTGCAGCACTTCACGAATAAAATCCAGTCGATCATTTCCAAAAAACATTTCGTCGCCAACGAAAAATGTCGGGGCACCGAACGCTCCTCGACGAATGGCTTCTTCGGTGTTTTCCTTAAGTTCATCCTTGATTGACTGGTTTTCGATATCGCTCATCAGTTCGTCCGCATCAAGACCTGCAGCCGAGATGATCTTGCGCAGCACATCCCGATCGCTCAAGTCAAGGTCATGTACAAACATCGCATCGAAGAATGCCTGGTGAATCTCGTGGAACACGCCCCGCCTCTGCGCCGCAACAGCTACCCTGAGGGCATACATGGTGTTTTGTGGAAATATCGAGTTGAAGTGAATCGGTATGCCGTATCGGGTTGCCCATCGCTTCAGGTCTGTGAGCAGATACTTTCCCTTGGCCTTTACGGTACCAGGAGGGCTATTCCCCGTGGCCTGCATGACCGCCCCCAGTAGCATCGGGCGATATTGCACCACTGCCCCTTCGATTTTTTCGACCTGGCCATTCACCAGATAAGAATAGGCACTCACGTAATCAAAAAAATAATCGACTTTCCTGGAATTCACTTGTCGCTGTCCTCCGTGGCAGGTTTTTCTGCATGATCTTGCATTTGTTTTTGCGGTCGGCCTTCCATGTCGATCACGTTTTTTCAGCACCGCTGTGCTTTTGCAGCGCCACTTCCTCGTACTTATCGAGACGACGTTTGCTGAAGAACGCCGCAAGCACTGCCGCCGTCACCGCGTAAATCAGGCCTATCACGCCAAAATCCCGTGTGACAAACGTTTCAATCGTATACCACGAGACCTCGCTGACCAGGGAGAGGGCGCTGGTGTTGAATTCGCGTGCCGTCAGATTGAGTGAGGCGACAAAACTGCCGGTCAACGCACCGCAAGCCGCGAAGGCGGCCGCAAGCAGTGGATATCGCCAATTCATGCCACGGCCGAAGCGGCGAACAGCACGTCCAAACAGGAGCCCCTGAATGATTGAACCCCACGGATAAAACCGATCGAAAAGTAACGACGAGTAGGCCCACATAGCATTCAGGATAACGAGTGCGAACACAGCGCCGAGCGCTGCGCGGGATAACGATTGTTCATCCAACAACGCCTGAACATCGATTTTGGCAACCGATCGTTCAGGATCGGACGCGTGTTTTTTTCTTAGCCGCATTTTCCACTTCGGTTGATTCATTATTTTTTATTCAATTGTCCGACCGGCCCGCATGATGTTCATCGTGATTCAGGGGATGCTTGTGGCAATGCAGTATACCCGTGCACCGGTAAATTGGCCGTCTCCGATATGGCTCGCTAGCTCGCTGAGTCTGTATAATGGAGGCCGCCGGTATCCTCAACAAGAAAAAGGGCAATAACGATGATATGGCTATTGAGTGGGATAGTACTGTGGGCGACGATACATTTCGTGCCCTCTGTTTTGCCCGGGTTTCGCAGCAAAATGATCTCAACAATGGGAGAGAAACCCTACAGCGGCGTATTCGCACTGGTGGTTCTCGCCGCACTCATCATGATTATCGCGGGTTGGCGCTCGTTCATACCTGTGGTGGTTTATGTTCCGCCCGCCTGGGGTGCCAATTTTGCATTTCTACTTATGTTCGCTGCCGTCGTTTTATTCGGCGCCGCTCATGCAAAGACGAACATCAAACGTGTTATTCGCCACCCACAGTTGACCGGCATGCTTTTTTGGGCAATCGCACATATTGTTTCCAACGGTGATTCGCGCTCGTTGATATTGTTTACTGGCTTGGGCCTGTGGGCTGCCGCCGAAATGTCTCTCATCAATCATCGTGAGGGAGTGTGGGTCAAACCCGAACGAGCGTCTGTAAAGAGCGAAGTCATCGGTGCGACGGTTGGCGTCGTGGTGTTTCTGGTCTTGATTGCCTTGCATCCTTACTTTGCCGGCGTCTCCCCACTGCCTGCGTAAACGCGCTCTTGCTGCGGTTGATTATCCGCTAGAGCACCAGCTGCCGTGACCTTACAGCGGAAACTCGGCCTGTTTACCGTCCTTGCGATCGTGATGGGCGACATGATCGGCTCGGGAATTTTCTTCACCCCGGGCGAGCTTGCCGCGGTAGCGACGGCTGAGTGGCAAGTGTATTTCTTCTGGTCTTTGTGCGGCATCATCACACTTTGCGGTGCCCTGACGCTGGCTGAGTTGGCAGGTTTGCTGCCTCGATCCGGTGTCGGATATCACGCGCTGACCGAAGCCTACGGCCCATTCGCCGGCTTCATGCAAGCCTGGATGATGGTCCTGGTCAGTGGTCCCGGTGCCATTGCCGGCGTTGCGATTCTTTTCGGAGAGTTGGCCAACCAGGTGTTCGGTAGCGGTTCACCCGGCATGCAACTTGTCTGGGCAGTGTCGGCAATCGGGTTTTTTGCCCTCATCAACCTGCGCGGTGTTGAGTGGGGGGGTCGCGTGCAGATTACGCTGACCGCGATCAAGGTCGTCGGCCTGCTGGCATTAATCGCGGGAGGCCTGTTCCTCGCTGCGCCTGCTGATAATGCGATTCAAGATGCGAACACTGCGGGTGACAACGACCTGTTCGGCTTCTTGCGTTTCGTCGGTCTTGGCGTGGCGGTAGTTCTCTTTACTTACGATGGCTGGATCGATGCGTCAAATGTTGCCGGAGAGGTTCGAAACCCGACGCGCAACTTTCCACTTGCAATGGGGCTTGGTGTCGTCAGCATTACGATCATCTATCTGTTGGTGAACTACACATTTCTTCGGGTCATGCCGTTGGAGGCAATGCGCGCTAATCCAACACTCGTTGCCAGCACGGTAGCCGAGGCAGCGTTCGGCCAAATCGGTGGAAGCATCCTGAGTTTTTTAATGTGGGTATCGATTTTTGGTGCGTTAGGGGGGTTGATAATGACGTTGCCGCGACTCTTTTATGCGGCCGCTTCAGAATACATGCCTCACGCAGCACCGACCCGAATGGCGCCTTTCTTCAATGTGCTGGGAAAATTATCGACACGAGGCACCGTACCATCGGGCGCTATTTTATTTGCTTGCGCGTTCGCGATTGTGACACTTTTCCTATTTGGTTC
>JADFNG010000129.1 GCA_022563505.1 Pseudomonadota bacterium
AACTCCATTCCCACCGCTTGCGCAGCAATGGCCCCGTCACGAACCAACCCGATCTCGGCAGCGTATTGGTCCGCTACCGTGGCCCGCAAATAAACAGGTCGAGCTTGTTGCAATACATCGTCTCATATCGACAGCACAATGATTTTCACGAAGCCTGCGTGGAACGCATGTTCACGGACATCAAGAAATGCTGCAGACCGGATCAACTCACGGTCTATGCGCGCTACACCCGACGCGGCGGCATCGATATCAACCCGTTCCGCTCCGATTTCGAAGCCATCGCACAGAACACCCGTCTCTGGCGACAGTAAGCGTCTTGCGGCTGGACGGCAATACGACCCACCGCCTGCGCACCACGATCAATGACTCATGGGCTGAGTCCGCAGTGTCAAAGGGATGCTCAACCGTAGTCGCGTCACCCGCTGCAGACATCAGGCGCCAAACGCATCCCGGCGCTGAATCAGCCAACGCATTAATTTCATCCAGCGGTTCGACGAAACCAGAAAGCTCAGGGGAATCCAGCGGCACGGTAGCGAGACATCGATCTGCAAGATCGAGCGATTTTCCGGTTCGATAACGCCAAAAAATGGTAGTTTGCAGACAGGCGTGTTGATAACAAGCGAAAACAAAGCAGCACAATCGGCAAGGAGAGGGAACCGTGTGCACAGCAGAGAATTCATCCAGACGAAATATACTCAAGTCGATGCTGGGCGTTGCCGCCTTTGCTTCACTCGGTGGATGCGCCACGGCGATGATGAAGAATACTGGCGCCCGCTATGCCCGGCCATTGTCGCGCCAGCCCTTTGTCGCACCGCGCATTTCACATGATCGCATCGTGCGGGTCATAACCGGTCTGCGACCGTTTCGCCCCAAGGGCTTCGTCGTCAAGCGCGAGCAGTTCGATGACAAGACGATTATCCACAACTATGGGCATGGTGGCGGTGGCATCTCGCTGTCGTGGGGATCTTCAGCTCTCGCCGTGCGTGAGGCGATGGGAATGCCCATAGGCAAGGCCGCCGTGGTCGGTGGCGGCATTATGGGCCTGACCAGCGCACGCTTGCTGCAGGATGCAGGCTGGCAAGTCAGCATTTATACCCGTGACGTCTCGCGGCACACAACCTCCAATGTGGGTGCCGGACAATGGGGGCCCACCAGCGTCTTCGAAGAAGGTGTCGCCTCAAAAGCATTCGAGGAACAATACAAATTCGCAGCGCGAATCGCCCACCACGCTTTTCAAAATCTGAGCGGCAATCCCGCCTACGGCATATCCTTCGCAGAAAACTACTTTCTTGGCAACGAACCCCAGGAAGAATCCTATTACTTGCGCGAACTCCCGGAACTATTCACTTCCGTCGCTCATCTCGAACCGCACGAACATCCATTTCCGTTTCCGTACGTTGAACGCATGGTCACGATGCTGGTCCAGCCGGCAATATTTCTGCGTCGCGTTCGCGATGATTTTTATCTGGCCGGCGGCACGATTGTGGTCAGAAATTTCAGCAACCGAGCCGAGATTCTGTCACTCGACGAGGCCGTCATCTTCAACTGCACCGGACTCGGCGCCAAAGCACTTTTCGATGATGAAGACCTGATGCCCATTAAAGGACAGCTTGTATTCATGCAACCCGACCCGGCGGTGGATTACCTGACCATTGGTGGCGGCTCGGACGTGACCTACATGTTTCCGCGCAGAGGCGAGATTCTGCTGGGGGGCTCCTATCAATTCGACGACTGGAGCACGCACGTGGAAGCCGATGTTACCGACAGGATCATCGCCGATAACAAGGCAATATTCGATAATATGCGTCTATAAGAGGACGGATGCCGACTGGATATGCGCCAGTACGGCGTCGATCACTTCGTCCGTGCGCCGTTCGAGCAGCCAGTGTCCGGCATCGAGTTCAAGCTTGGTGTAAGGGCCTTTGATATACTGATCTTGTGCGTCGACCGCCTTGCGTCCTGCTGCCGGGTCGCGGTTTCCCCAAATGAACAGCACGGGCCTGTCGACGTTCGGCCCCGAGGGTGGCGCCCTGCTCAGGCCCAGTGCCCTGTAGTAGTTGAGGACGCCCGTGAGCGCGCCGGGCTCGGCAAATACACGCAGGTATTCGTCAGCGTGCTCTGTCGGCATGCAGTGATACATCAGCGAGCGAAATACCTGCAATCGATTAAAAGCCAGCATTAACTCCGGCAACCACGGCAGGCGAAAAAACTGAATATAGCGGCTGCGCTTTCTCTGGTCGGGATCGGTTTTTACGGCTTCCTCAAATGCGTACGGATGAGCAATCGACAATGAGGACCAGGAAATAACACGTTCTGGATGCTCAAGCAGGACACTCCATCCAATGGCAGAACCCCAATCGTGCCCAACGAGGTGAAAGCGGTCGAATCCGGCCGCATCCGCAACGCCAATCACGTCTTCGATAAGCGGCTCTCTGGTGTAGGCCGATACGGCCTTCGGTCGGGCGCCGGGGCTGTAACCCCTCAGATCAAAGGCAATCACGCGATAGCCTCGCGCAGCGGCGGCGGCGATCAACGGTTGCCAGGTTGCTGACGTCTGCGGGAATCCATGCAACAGGATGATGGCGTCACCCGTGCCGCCCAGGTTCGCTACCCGGGCGCGGAAGCTCAATGAGCCGACCTGGATGATGGTCAGGCCGTCCCGCTGGGCGTGTGCCCCACGCAAGGGATCGAGCGCGGCCGTAGCCGCGCTATGCCGTTTCTTCCAGTCCAGCGACGCCAGCGCACCGACCAGAAGCATTACTCCGGCAAGGACAATGATGCCGAAGAGTCCGCAAGCGCTCCACTTGAGCCAGATCATAAAATGCCCCCTGAGTCAGGGGGGCATCATACCTGCAAGCGAAGACGGGTCGTCAGAAACCGGCGGTAAGCATCACCAAGAGCAAACATGCCAGTGGAACCGTCCAGCAGGCCTAACTCAGAGATAATCAGCAGCGGAGAATGGTTAAGATGTTGCACCACCGCACGAGCTTCCGGCGCCGAGGCCGCGGTGGCCATACGGTAGCCTTCCGCTTTGAGTAACAAGCCCCAGGCATTGGCGACGCTAACCGATAGTCGTAGCTTTAGCCCAGAGAATTCGGCAGCCGAGTATCAGATGGCCCGCCAGATCATGCGAACGGACATGGCCAACAAGAAAATTCCAAACACGAGGCTGAGCTGCCGTTGCGACAAGCGATGTGCGATGGATGCCCCGATGGGGGCCGTCAGAACGGCCATGGGTGAAATCAATGCAAAACCGATCAGGTTGACGTAACCGACACTGCCCATTGGCAACCTGGGATCGTCGAAACCCGCCACCATGAAACCGATCGTCCCCGGCAAGCTGATCGCGAGGCCGAACAATGCAGCGGTTCCGACCGCCTTGTGTATCGGCTGGTTGAAGAGCGTCAGTGCGGCAACACTCAACGTGCCTCCACCAATGCCCATCATGCTCGATATCGTGCCAATGCCGGTTGGCACAAGCAGCACTAACGATCCGCGGGGCACATCCTGGCTGAGCGTTTTGCCTTTTAGCGGCAGCACCTGTTTTATGGCGATGATCAATGCGACCGACGCGAACACAATATAAAGCACGCTGCTGTCCACCTGCGCCGCGATGAAGCTCCCCAACAGGGAACCCAGAATGACGAAAATGGCCCAGCGCCTGACCAGATCAATGTCAACCGCGGCACGTTTGTGATGCGCTCGTGACGATGCGATCGAGGTGGGAATAATCGTGGCCAGCGATGTGGCCACCGCCATATGCATGCGAATGGCTGGATCGACCTGCAGGAAAGAAAGCGCCGCATCGAGCGCCGGCACGATGACGATGCCGCCGCCAATACCCAGCAATCCGGCGAGGACTCCACCGACCGCACCGGTCGCAAGCATGACGGCAGCAAGGATCAGCAAGTCAGTCATCGGCTTGGCTCTGCAGACTAATCTTGCAGGTACTTCGCGTGATGTCGCAGATGATCTTCCATGAACGTGGAGATAAAGTAATAGCCGTGGTCATATCCCGGGTGACGGCGTAGCTCCAGATCGATACCGCCGACACGGCAGGCCTCCTCCAGCAAATGCGGATTCAATTCCTGCTCGAGAAACTGATCGCCCAGGCCCTGATCGACCAGGATTGGATTGACGGGTCGTGCCTCGCCGACATTGCGCGCCAGCTCAGCCGCATCGTATGCGGACCACTGCGTCTCATCGCTACCGAGATAATTGCCCAGTGCTTTTTGCCCCCACGGGCAATGAATCGGGCTGCAAATCGGTGCAAATGCCGATATGGACGAAAAGACATCAGGATTTTTCAATCCCAGCGTCAGCGCGCCGTGACCACCCATGGAATGTCCGAATATTCCCTGTCGATCTGGATTACCGGGAAATTCGCTGGCTACAACCTCGGCCAGTTCCTTTGTTACGTAGTCGTACATGTTGTAGTGCTGATTCCAGGGCGCCACCGTCGCATTCACATAGAAACCGGCACCCAGGCCGAAGTCGTAAGCAC
>JADFNG010000051.1 GCA_022563505.1 Pseudomonadota bacterium
ACCTCAAACCCCAGCGCCTTGAGTTCCGCATAAAGTTGCCTGGCATGTATCCACAATTTCTTTTGCAGCTCCGGACGTTCCCGCAGCAGCCTTAATGTGGTTCGTGTGGATGCGATGACCGAAGGCGATGCGGATGCCGTAAAAATATACGCTCGCGTCGCAAAGCGGATCAGCTCGAGCTCGGCGTGATTGCTGACGCAATAACCGCCGATGCTGCCGAGGCTCTTGCTGAACGTTCCAACGAGAAAGTCGGCATCCGCTTCGATACCCGCCGCTTCGGCAGCGCCACGGCCCTTGTCGCCCATGACACCCATTGAATGGGCTTCATCCACCAGCAGGTATGCACCGTATTCGCGTTTGAGCGCCGCAATGTCGACAAGCGGCGCAACGTCGCCCAACATGCTGTAGATACCCTCGACAATGATGAGCGTGTCGCCGTCGCGATTCTTAAGTCGCCGCAGGCGCTTTTCCAGGTCCGAGGGATCGTTGTGACGGAAACGAATGATGTCTGCGCCGCTGAGCCGTACACCGTCGTAAATGCTGGCGTGGGAGTCGGCATCCAGCATGATGACGTCGCCGGGTCCTGCGAGCGTGGCGCTCGTGCCCATCGTCGCCGCGTATCCCGTCGAAAATATAATGGCTGCGCGCGTGCCGAAAAACTCGGCTAATTCCTGTTCGAGCCTGATGTGGTCGGCAAAAGTTCCGTTGGCCATGCGGGAGCCGGTTGTGCCGGTGCCATTTTCACTGACGGCTTCCTGTGCCGCGGTGATGGCTTCCGGATCAAAGGTCAGACCCAGGTAGTTGTTGGTGCCGGCCAGAATAACCTTCTGTCCGTTCACGATGGCTTCGGTGGGTGAGAGGATTTTCTCGGTGACGACGCCAAATGGCAAAATGCCGCCATTTTCGAAGCGCTGTTTTAATTCTGCGAATTGGCTGAATTTGTCAAACAGGCTCATGTTGGGATCTGGCGCTTATTGATTGAGGACGATGACAACTTCCTGTGTCAGGTCGCGGACCGTGTGGATATCCGCAAGGCGGTTCAGCGGAAAAGAGATATCAAATTCGTCTTCAACTTCGAGCACCAGTTCCATGACCTGCAACGATGCCATGCGAATGTCCGCTTGCAAGCCGGTATCCTGATCGACGGTCATTTCGTCTTTTACGAAAGTGGTCACGATGGTAACTATTTTTGGTAGTACTTGGTCGTAGTTGGTATTCAAGTCGATCGATTTCCATGTTTCTGCAGGCTTATCCGGCGCCACTATACGCACCTGTCATTATCGTTGCCAATATCAAGGCCGGGTTTTGCCGCGCTCTGGCTAGCGCCACGCATCGGGCAAGTGCTCAAAATCCACGAATGTCGTGATATCAGAGGCAAACAGATTGTCGTCGGTTTCAGCCACCCGCCCCAGGAAATGGACATTATTGGCCCGGGCGCCTTCCAGGTCCGCGATCGCATCGCCGATCATGACGCAGCAGTCGGCGGGCAAACCATGTTCCCGCAGCAATTCCGCAATGTTTTCGGCCTTTGATCCGGGTGAACCCCAAATACCGGAGAAAACCGTGCCCAATTGGCGTCGCCGGATAATTTCATGCAGTTCCGCTGTCGGCGTTCCCGAAACGACGAAGAGCGGCAAATGGCGACCCGCAGTGGTCAGGAATGCCTGCGCGCCGATCACCATCGGTGCCTCGACCACCCGCTCCATCACCAATGCCGAGAACGCATCGGCGAGCGCCGCGGCCTCGCTATCCGTGAGCGGAGGCTCGCCCAGTATTTCGGTCTGGAAATAGCGGAATTTCTCAAACCGGGCTATGCCGCCATTGTTCAGGTGATAATCTTCAACCTGTGCGACGACCGTAGCGCCATATTTCTCATAAAGGGACGCAAAAGCGCGTGTCTTGACGTCGACAGATTCGACCAGCACGCCGTCAAAATCGAAAATAATCGCGTCCAGTCCTGCAAGATTCATGGCTACCATCGATGCAGAACTTAATCGAGTTCCGGCAGGTTTGCGCGCGCATGGTCGTGGCGGTCGGATTCCCCGTGTGCCTGCAATTCGCCGATGCACTGTAGAAGGCCCTGACCCAGATCCACGAAATCGGTACCAACCAGCTTGTGTCCAATGTTGGGCTGGTAGGCATACGGTGTCATCGTGTAGTGGCTGACGGGATTGCCCTCGGTGAACTCGAGTTTGACCTCGCCGGGCAAAATTTCGGCAATCATTTGCATCACGTCGCGCACTCGCATGCGTTCCGTTCCGGTCAGTACCAGGTGCCGGTTTGCATACTTGGGTTCCAGTATCTGCATGCTGAGTCGTGCCGCATCGGTTACATGGATGTATTCACGAATTGCCTCGCCGTTGCCGCCATAGGTGATGCATTGGTCATTGATCGCCTGCTGCAGCATGCGAAAAACGCCGTTGTTCGGATCGGCCCTGGGTCCGTACAGGGAACCGTAGCGAAGGATGGTGTAATCGAGGCCATATCGCGAATGATAGGTCTCAACAAAGCGCTCGGCACCCTGCTTGCTGGCACGGTAGAACGAACCGGATTCTGAAAATACATACACGCTGCTGGCGAACACATAGCGTTTGACCTTGGCGAGGCGTGCCGCCTCCAGGAGGGTGACCGTACCCAGGACATTGACCTCGGCGGTCCTGATTGGATTGTCGTGTGCTTCATCGATGTCTGCGACGGCGGCAAAATTGTACAGCGCGACGGCACCCTTTGCGGCATCGAGGGCCCGCTCCAGGTCGGTGATGCTGCCTGTCACCATTTCCTGATCGTCGCGAAGGTAGGGAGATTCCGCTTGATCGAAGATGACCACGCGGTATCCGGCGTCCGAAAGCGTATCCGCGACATGGCTGCCGAGAAAACCACTGCCACCAAAAACTACAACTTTTTCGGCCGTCACGATCGCTCTCCATTCTTTATGACACCGGCCTTGCGAAGGCCCGCATAGAGGTTTTCGGCCGCTTCATGCTCCATCTGTCGTCGAGACTCCATGGCGCTGGATGCGAGATGCGGAGTCAGTACGACTTGGGACAGGTCCCGCAACGGGCCGTTATACGGTTCGATTTCAAACACATCCAGCCCGGCCGCGGAAAGCCGGTCGCTCTGCAGTGCCGCCAATAACGCCGCCTCATCGACAAGACCGCCGCGTGCGGTATTAATCAGAATTGCACCCGGCTTCATGGCGGCCAGGCTTTCATCATTGATGACATGATGCGTGGCCGCATTGTACGGCATGTGCAAGCTCACAATATCCGCCTGCGCCAGGAGGTCTGCAAGCGCAACCCTTTTTACGGCTGAATCCGTGTCAGCGGCGACGGGGTCATGTGCGATGACATGCGCGCCAAATGCGCAGCACAGGCTCGCAACCCGCGATCCAATTCGGCCCAGGCCCAGGATACCCACGGTCTTCGATTTGAGTAATCGACCCTTGAGGCGCGGCCATTTGCCATCGCGAACCTGTCGATCCGCTGCAGGAATTTGACGCAACGTGGCCAACATCAATCCCAGGGTCATTTCGACGACCGCATCGACCGGTGCATCCGGTGTCGACAGGACACCGATATTGGACTCTTTGGCAGCCGCCTGGTCCACATTGTCCAGGCCTACGCCAAGACGGGATATGACGGCCAGGCCCTTCGCATTGGCAATAACCTGTCCCGTCAGTGGTTCGACACCGGCCAACAATCCGACCACGGAATCGGTCAGCAGATCGCCAATTTCGACCTCGGTCAGTTTGCGGCCAAACGGGTTGGTCGCGATAGAAAGTCCTGCCGCCCGCAGTTGCTCGATTCCCGGGTTGTCGTCCAGATTGAAGGACGACGTGGAGATTAAGATGTCAGTCATAGCGTTTGCGAATTTCGCCAAGATCGCGGCGACACAGTGAATCGAGAATACGGATGTCGAGTGCGTAGCCCATAAACCGGTAGCCGGAATCGATCATATCGTACAGGGCATCAAGATCGGGTTCGACCACGTGCAGCCCACCGGTTTTGTTAAGCGCCTTGCCTGCTGCGCAGACCCGTGCGATCGCTTTTTGCACGTCCGGGTGGGTGACCTCGCCGGGCATGCCCATGGAGGCAGAAAGATCGTAGGGTCCGATGATGAATGCATCGACACCCGGAACGCTGAGGATTTCATCGATATTTTCCACCGCATCCTTGTGCTCAATCATCACCACGACAACGGCATGATGCTCCAACCATTCAAGATAGGCTTTGAATCCCGCGCCATATCCTTGCGCTCTTGCCAGTCCGACACCGCGTGTGCCTTTGGGTGGATAGTAGGTATGACGTACGGCGGCTTCAGCGTCAGCAGCGCAATTCACCATTGGCACCATGATGCCGGTGGCGCCGGCGTCCATGACACGCTTGATCTGATTGGCGTCGTTGGAGGTGAGACGGACGATGGCGGGGCAGTCGTGCGCGTCCATGGCCTGTATCAATGCCTGCACGTCGGACAGCTCAAGGGCGCTGTGTTCTGTATCAAGCACCAGCCAGTCGAACCCGGCGCTCGCCATGATCTCGGCGATGGAGGGGTGCCCCAGGGTGACCCAGGATCCGATCGTGAGTTCATTGTTCGCCAGTCGTTGCTTCAGCGATGCTGATTTGGAGTTTTCATCGGTGCGCATTTTTCTGTCCTTGCCGCTCGGTCCAGCCGTTTGCTCAGTAGCTTGCCATCAGGGCATCGTTTGCCAATAATTTTTCGACCCGCAAAACGTCGTTTGGATGGTCGACCGCAATCGTATCCCGATCGGTGGGTACCATATGAACAGTACGTCCATGTTCCAGTAGTCGCAGCATATCAACGGATTCGAATCGTTCCAGAGGGGTTGGAGCAAGACGGGTATACAGCTCAAGTTCGCTGCGCGTGAAAACGATGACGCAGACCTGTTTCAGCGCAATCGTATCGGTGAGACCTGCAGCGGTCAATGTCGGTACAGGCGCGCGGGTCATGTACAGGGCATTGCCCTGGAGGTCGTTGACGACCTTGATTGTGTCGGGATTCCGGTATTCCTCCAGGCTCTCAATTCTGCGTGACAGATTGACGCAGCCCAGCTCGGCATTGTCGCGCAACGGCGCGACCGCAGCCTCGATCATGTCCGGGTAGATCATCGGTTCATCACCTTGCACCATCACGATGATGTCGGCCTCCAGTTCCAGAGCAGCCTCTGCAACCCGATCGCTGGCGCGTTCGTGATCATCGGATGTCATGATGACGCGGGCACCGAATGCCTCGGCAGCCTGGCGAATCTCTTCATCGCAGGTGGCGATAACCGTCTCATCGAGCTGCTCACACAGGGCGACACGCTGATAGACGTGTTCGATCATTGTCTTGCCGAGAATCGGTGTAAGAGGTTTTCCGGGGAAGCGGCTCGAGCCCATTCTGGCTGGAATGATGGCAACAATTTTCATCCTGATGATTATCCAATTTTGTGCGTGTAAAATAATCGCCCCTGCATGACACTTCACCCAAACTTCGGCCGCAGCATGAAAGCACTGTTTTTCCTCCGCCATTATAATGATATTGATCACGTTACGCCGGTGGTTTACAAATGGATCGAGCGCGGCCATAGCTGCGATGTGGTCCTGTTGGGCGAGTCGCATTTTCGCGAGGATTTCAGAGTTGTCTTCCTGGCGGGCCTGGATGGCGTTCGTGTTGCCCACATCAATGCATTGTTCAATCGCCGGCAATCTGCGCGTATGCGCGTGCAAAAGCTGGCGCAGGACAGAAATCTGCGTGCATTGCTCCCTCCACTCGTGACGCGGTTAATCGACCGACTGCTGGGTCGCGAGCGGCGGCTGAGATTCTGGGAGAAAATGGCTCGGCTGATCCTGCGGCGGAGTTTCTCTCCGGGCGAAAAGGGCGTAGTAACCTTTGACTGGATCAGCAGCAATTCGGTATTCCCTATCGAGTTTGTGCAGACGGTGGTCGCGACCGCCAAAGAGATGGGCCTTAACGCCGTTTCGCTGCCGCACGGTGACAGCCCGCACGCGAATTTGCTGGTGCGGGTGGAGGAATTGACGCTGACGCCGCACACGAAATTTTCGCCGGCGAGCATGTTCGCGCGAGTCGTGGTACCGAATGAGTTATGTGCCACTCGTTTTCGCCCGTTTGTCGATGAGTCGTCCGTCGCGGTGCTGGGCTCACCCCGGTATTGCGATGAATGGCTGGCAAAACTGGCGACACTGTTGCCGGATAACCCCCTGCAGGACAAGCCCGGCAAGCTCAAGATCGTGATGTTCCTGCGGAAAAGCGATTTTTCGATTTTCTGGGAGGAGGTCGAGCGGGTCATCCGCCTTTTGGCCGCATTCCCGGCAGTGGAACTGATCGTCAAGGCGCATACCCGGGGAGGCTGGAAGCAGCCCCTGTCACGCAGTGTGGGCTTGCGACGGTTGCAAAATGTGCACTTCGTGGCCGCAAAAGTGCATTCAGCGCATTTGCTTGAGTGGGCTGACGTTATTGTCGATATTGCCACGTCGGTGGCGTTCGAGGCGGTCAAATGCAAAAAGCCGGTGCTGGCGGCCGACTACCTGCACGCCGGGCTCTCGACCGTGGGTAAGTACATGCCGGAATGTATTTTGCATTGCAGGGACGATATTTACTCAAAAGTAGATGATTTCATCAATAATGGTTGTGACCAATTCTATGTCGAGGCGCATCGCAGGCTGTTTCTTGCCGAGATCGTGGATGTGCCCGATGCGGACGTGCTGCCACGTTATGTCAACTTGCTGGAATCCCAGGCCGCTGGCTGATATCTCTGTATAATTCCGTTTTTTCAATAAGTTACTGACTAATATTCGATAAATATGGCCTTTCTAACGCAACGTATTCTCCAATCGGCTTTGCGCCGCTCTGCCACCATCAGGGCGGGCCAGATTCGTGCCGAGCCCGCGGTCGTGGTGCTGCCGGTTCGCGATGGGGTTGCTCCTTGCGGCAAGCAGCCCGTGAGAATTTTCCTGGGGACCGAGACTGCCCAGTACAAGGCGGAGCGCGTCTTCATCTGGTCGATTGAGCAGGTGCGTGACCCATCACGCGTGTACGAAATTTACCTGATGAAACACCTGCTCGGTTTTCATTCCCGTTTCTGGCTGACCGGGTTTACCAATTATCGTTTCGCCATTCCGCATTTTGCGGGCAAGTCAGGGCGTGCGATTTATAACGATGTGGACCAGATTTATCTCAAGGATCCTGCTGAGTTGTTCGATCTGGAGATGGGCGAGCACGCGTATCTGGCCATCGCTGCCGGTGATACTTCGGTCGCCCTGTTCGATTGCGAGAAAATGTCACGCATCTGGACCCTGGATGATGCGCAAACAGGCCGCAAGAATCCATTGTTGGCCCGCGCCAGCGGTGTGCCCGGTCAGTGGGGAAAGCTCGATGGCAGCTGGAATGCGCGTGACCGTGAATACGTGGCCGGCGAATCGGCTGTGTTGCATTACACCTCGATGCATCGACAACCCTGGCACCCGTTCCCCGATTTATTCGTTTACCAGGCCAACGCGGTCGCCGATGTCTGGTTCGATCTTGAAGAAAGTGCCAATGAAGCCGGCTACCAGGTCTTTACTGCAGAGCATCCCAGCCAGGACTTCCGCGCATTGTGTCGTGTTGTGCGCGCAGCAGAAGCGCCGGGCGGTCACGAGCATGAGCAGCAAAGCGGCGGCATATCCGGGCATGGCGGCTTGCTTGATTTGCTCGAGGAACAGCGTGCGCGCAGCGTGCTCGATTGCAGAATTCCTGCGCTTGCCGCAAATCCGTCGCTGCGACTTCCGGAGGCGTCAGGCATCGAACAGGTAATCGCGTTTGATCCAACGAAGCCGGCTGCAGCGGCGGCGAATGTTGATGCAGTCGTTTGCCTGCAAATGCTGGAGTACGTGCCGGACGAAGACGTGCCGTGGTTGCTGGAAGAGCTGTTCAGTCGCGCCAGAAACCTGCTGTATTGCGGTGTCGATGAATCGCCTCAGAGCCGCGTGAATGGCAGCCTGGTAGCGCGTCGCAAGCGGACGGCGGCATGGTGGCAATACGAATTCGAACTTGTTGCAAGACATCATCCGTCGGTGCGCTGGCGCCTGTGTGTGCAAGGAAATGAGGCCATGCACCGCAGCGATCCGCTGATTATTGAAGGCAACGAGTGCCATGATCGCGAAGCCGTGGTCTGGGTGCTCGCGAATCAAAAACCCGGTCACACCAGCCAGGCTACCGCACTGGCGGATATTATTGGCTGGCCCTTTCAGCTCATGCAGGTCCCGCAAACACTGCGGGCTGTGCTGCGCGTGTTATTGCGCATCCATAGCGGGGAAGTAGCACCGCTCAAGCCGCCATGGCCGAACGTCATCGTCGCTTGCGGATGGTGGCCGACGCGGGTGGCTCGCTGGATCAAGGCAGTTAGCGGCGGGCGGGTACGCTTGTTGCTCGCAGGTCGCAAGTGCGGTCCGGTGCGCAGCCCGACCGATATCCTGGTCAGTTGCCGGCATTTTCATTTGCCGATTCATGAACGGCGCATTGAGACGCTGCTGCCGGTACAGCCCATTGCAGAGTCGACATTGGAGACTGCCAGGGAACGCGGGGAGCAATTGATGGGGGGCGCCGCAAGACCGCGCGTCGCGCTTCTGCTGGGCGGTTCATCGAAGCAGCATAGCCTCTCCATGGCGGATACAACATCGCTGGGGCGCAAGGTCCTGAAACAGGTGCAGGCAGCCGGCGGCACGCTGTTTGCAGTGACATCGCGGCGTACCGGGACAGATGCGAGCAAGGCATTGCAGGCAGCACTTCAGGGCAGTGCGCAGGTGCATCTGTGGTCGCGGCATGAGGCGGATAATCCTTACCTGGCGTATCTCGCCGCCGCAGACGTTTTGGTCGTCACCGGGGAAAGTGAATCCATGCTGACGGATGCCGTTGCGACCGGCAAGCCGGTATATATCTACCCGTTGCGGCAAACTTATTTCAATCCATGGCTGGCATTGGGTGCGAAGCTGGCGGAGTGGTCGGAGCGTACGCCCAAGAACCGGCGCGGCACCGAAAGACCGCAGCAGGGTTTTGAATACTTCTGCAGCCGTATTCTGAAACGCGAATGGATCCTGCCACCGCGGGATCTTGATGCGCTGCATCGCAGCCTGGTGGAGAAGGGCCTGGCAAGAATGTTCGGCCAGTCCTTGTCAGCAGAAGGAGCGGCGCAAGTACCCGCAAATGCCGATCTTGGTCACCGCTTGCGCATCATGCTTGCCCAGCCGCAAGATGATGTGGAAACACCGGCAACGAGTTCTTTCTCTCACAACGTGACCATTGAAGCGTAATGCAATATCTCGATACCGCCAGGCTGGACGCCTTGGACGCCGATGCGTTCAATCACACCAAGCCTTATCCTTTCGTCAATCCGACGGGCTTGCTGACCGATGAAGGTTACGCACGCCTGCAGCACGAACAGCTCGATGTCTCCGTATTGACGCCCAGTTTCGGCCGTAAGCGCTCGCACGGCCAGTATTCGCACGATCGTTACCTGCTCGAATATGCAGCGGGCCTCGAACAGGTGCCGCCTGCCTGGGAAGAATTCATCGCCGAATTGCAGGGGCCGGAATACAGCCGTTTCATCAAACGCATGTATCGCTGCAGATCATTCAGATTGAACATGCACTGGCACTATGCTCCCAGGGGCTGCTCGGTATCGCCGCATTGCGATGCGGTGCACAAGCGGGGTTCGCACATCTTTTATCTCAATACGGAGGATGACTGGGACCCGAGTTGGGGCGGTGGCACGCTGATTCTGGAGGATCACGGTCGTTTCGCAGCGGATTCAGCGCCGGCGTTTGACGACTTTGACCGCATCATCACCAGTGAATGCATGGGCAATGTCAGTACTTTGTTCGGGCGTCGTGTGCGCTCCTGGCACGGTGTCCGCGAACTGCAGTGTCCGGACGATAAACTCCGCAAAGTTTTTATTGTGGTGATCAATCGACCCGTTCTTTACGCGGCGCGGCGCGCGCTGAACCGGATCAGGAACCAATAGTGGCAGACCCAGGCGAAGTGTCGCCGCGCCAGCGCGCGGTCCTGGTTTTGGGGGCCGGACGCAGCGGCACCAGCATTATCACCCGGGCGATGCAGGCAACAGGCGTTGAACTGGGCAACGATTTCAAACCTCCTTCGCGCAAGAATCCTAGCGGTTACTTCGAGGATGCCGCGCTGCTCAAACTGAGCAAGAGGCTGCGTCGTACGCTGGGCTTAAGACCCGACAGCCTGCGTCTGCTGGATGATTCGGTATGGAGCAGCCCGCAAGTCATGCCGTATTACGCGGAATTTGCGGCGACCATCAGGGAGCGCTTCGGCCACGCGCCGATCTGGGGGTTCAAATATGCGCGCACCATGCGTTTGCTGCCGTTTTGGGTGCGGCTGTTCGAGCAGATGGATATCTTGCCTGCCTACATCATGCCGGTACGCAATCCCCTCAGCGTAGCCCGGTCGCGAGCTAAACTCGATGCACATCGCGGCCGGCAGGAACACAGCGATCTGGAGTGGCTGGTTAACGTCGTCCCCTATTTCCATCAGGTTCGTGGACGGCAACTTGTTGTCGTGGATTACGATACGCTGATGGAGCATCCGGTTGAGCAACTTGAGCGCATGGCGAGCCGACTGGGATTGCCCTTAACGGATGAAACGCACCAGGAAATCCAGGTGTTCGCCAAAAAATTCCTGCAACGTGGCTTGCAACACACGCGCTTTTCAATGCATGACCTGAAAAACTCGGCGGACATCAACGTCTTGGTACGAGAGGCCTACGGCTGGCTCGACCGGTTGGCCCGCGACGACGTTCAACCGACCGCGAGTGCGCTTTGGGATGCCTGGGATGAGCTGAAGATCGGTGTTGGCGCGCTGGCTCCGATGCTCGCGCGGATGGATTCGCTGCATCGCGAATTGCGCTATGCACAGTGGAATCCATTGAGCCCGCTACCCGCGGCCTGGCATCTGGCGAAGCGACTCCTGCGCCGCTGAGACAAGATCAGGCTCTGGGCTCCGTCATTTTTTAAGGTCACCGGGCTCGACGGTCACCTGAACGCCTTCCTCGCCACCGGCCTGGAGTTGTTGTTTCTCAAGGTCGTATTGAATCGTGCTGCTGCGCATGGTCCGTGTGCCGCTGCTCAGCTTCGCTTTTCCGGACAGTGTGAGCAAACCGGTTGCTTGCACGTATTCAAGATGCTGGCCTTCGCCTGTGGTGCCCACCACATTGTCGAGATCGGAGCCGAGGAAAAAGAATTGCACGGGGAGCCCGTCAGCCATGCCATCGGCCACAATGCGTTGCGGGTTGTCCAGATTGCCGTAGATGGTTGCCTCGTGCGCCGATAATCGCCAGCGCGGCGTGCGTATTTCAAAATGGCCGCGAAAGTGCAGGATATCCTGCCCGGCATCCTCCCAGGCCTCATCGGCTGACACGACAATGGTGTCTTCGTCCGCCAGTTGCAGTATGTCCGCCGCGTCGCCATGTCCGGCATGCAGCGTAATAACGATTATGGCTATGGTTCCAAGATATCTCATGACATAATTACGGTCGGTTCATTGGGGTGTTTTCGCGTCCATTGAAATCAACCCATATCGAATACGTTTCCCTGTGATCGCACGGTTCGCTGCTACGATGGAGAGGTCAATATGCTAGTCGATCGCTATCTGCTGCGCGAAGTGAGTGTACCCTTTGTCGGCGTCAGCAGCGCGCTGCTGGCAATTTTTCTGACCTACAGCGTCACCGCATTGCTGGCCAAAGCCAGTGCGGGACTCCTGAATCCCGGTGAAGTGGCGCATCTGACGTTTCTCAAGTCCATTGTTGCGCTGGAGGTGTTGTTGCCCGTTGGCATGTACCTGGGAATCATTCTGGGATTGGGCCGTCTTTACAGTGACTCGGAGGTGTATGCGCTGCAGTCTGCCGGGATCGGCGAGAGTCGTTTCCTGCGACCCGTGATCGGCTTCGCGGCCGTGATAGCCATTTTCATCGGATTTATATCGACGGTCGCGCGTCCCTGGGCTTATCAACAAGTTTATAACCTCGGTGCCATTGCCGCGGCATCCTCTGAACTCGAACGCATCAAGGCCGGTCGATTCTATGTCGACGAAGACGCGGGGCGGGCGGTTTTTATCCAGGGTCTGTCCGATGATCGCCAGGAGTTGCAGGGTATATTCGTGCGCAGCCGTGATGACACGGGACTCCAGGTTGTCTCCTCGGCGACCGGGCGATTTGAGCCGTATGCCAAAAAGAATCACCACAAGATCGTCTTGAAAGATGCCTCTGTGTACAAGAAAGTTGACGACGGTCCGAACGTGCTGGGTCAATTCAAATCTCTCACGCTTTTCCTGGCAGCGGCCACGCCGGCGCTCAACAGGCACAAGGTTAAGGCCCAATCAACATTTTCGTTACTCAATGCAAAAACGCCGGCGGACAAAGCAGAGTTCCAGTGGCGATTATCAACGTCCGTGTCGACCCTGTTGCTCGCGCTGGCGGCGGTTCCGCTGAGTCGTTCGTTGCCGCGTCGCGGACGCTACGCCAAAACCATGATTGCGTTGCTCGTGTATGCCTTGTATCTGAATTTTCTCATGATGGCGAAAACCTGGGTAGAGCAGGAAAAGATTGGCTCGATCTGGTGGGTGCCTGGACTCTTCGCATTGCTGGTGATGGCTTTTTATGAACCCTGGCAGATTCTGATAAGACGCCACAAATTGAAAGCTCAGAATGTCGATCATTGACCGATACATCGCGCGAAATTTTCTCAGCGGGTCATCGATTGTCCTGATGATCCTGCTGTCATTGTTCGGCTTCCTGACTCTCGCGGAAGCACTTGAAGATGTGGGCAAAGGGATGTTCACTACATTCGACGCACTGGCGATCGTCGGCTATGCCTTGCCGCGACTGATGCTGGACCTTCTGCCCGTGACGGCGTTGCTGGGAGTACTGATAGGCCTCGGCGCGATGGCGAATAACCAGGAACTGACCGTCCTGCGGGCCGCCGGTTATTCGGTGGGTCGCATTGCCTGGCCGGTCATTGAGGTTGTCCTCGCGGTGATCGCCATGGTGTTGATTCTGCAATTTTTTGTGGTTCCTGAACTCGAACTCAGCGCCGCGCGAGTACGCGCCAGGACGTCGACGGATGTCACCATTGTCAGCAATGAGGGCGAATCATGGACGCGCAGCGGCAACCGCTTTATTCGCATCGGGCAGATCATTCAACACGGCGAATTGCGCGATGTAGAGATCTTCGATCTGGGTGAAGACGCGCAGTTGCAAGAGGTCATGCAAGCGACCAGCGTGCAGGTTCTGGACGGTGGTAATTGGTTGCTCCGCGACGTCACGGTGACGAATTTGCGCTCCGGCGAGATCACGGAAGAACATCTGCAAAGCAAGGTATGGCGTAGCTTCTTGTCGGCGCAACAAACATCGGCGCTGATCGTGCCGGTCGAAGCAATGGCACCATCGGCGTTGTATCGGTATATCCGCCAGCTTGATGAGAACGATCTCGATACACATCGCTACCGTGTGATTTTGTGGCAACAGCTGAGCATTCCCGTCGGCTTGCTGGCAATGGCATTGCTGGGCTTCCCCTTCCTGCTGGGGTCGGGCCGCTCGGTATCTGCGGGGCAGCGTGCCGCGATTGGGGGATGTATTGGCATTCTGTTCTATCTTGCCGAGCAAATGATCGGACATTTTGCCATTTTGTTCGAGCTGCCCCCGGCACCGGCCGCATTTGCGCCGGATTTGCTCTTGCTGATGCTGGCGCTGGTCGCTCTGCATCGGGCGCGCTGAGCCGGTTTCCGCCTCCGCCACGGAAATGAACACCAGGCCGACGGAAAAACAGTCATTGCTGGATCGTGCCGCCAAAAATTTCGGACGATTGCTGCGCGGGCGAGGCGTTGCAGCGGTACTGGAATTAATGACGATCGCGCTGCTGGCACGAGCACTCTCTCCCGCGGAATTTGGACAGATCGTGTTGATCCAGACGTATGTGCTGATCGTCCGCGGACTGTTTAACTTCAGGTTGTTTGAAGCGGTGATACGTTTCGGCGTGCCTGCGATCGAGGCGCATGACGATGTTTCATTGCGAAAGCTGTTGCGCCTGACGCTTTTTGTCGATCTGGCCGCCAGCGCACTGGCCACCGTGGTTGCGCTGCTGGCCGCGCCGCTGGTCGCCGGATTCCTCGCTTGGGATGCATCGCTGGTGCTTGCTGCGATGTTGTACAGCAGCGTGCTGGTGACGGCAGGAATCGGCACGCCGAAGGGCATACTGCGCCTGTTTGATCGCTTCGATGTGCTCGGCATCCAACTGATGGTCAGCCCGGTTCTGCGCCTTGCAGGCGTCATTGCGGCCTTGTCGCTGGACGCCGGCCTGCTGTGGCTCGTTGCCGTCCTGGCCGCAGGAACCCTGGCGGGAAATTTCTACCTGATCGCGCGTGGCTGGCGGGAATTTCGGCGTCGGATCGGCGGCAGCGTGCTGCGCGGGCCGTCGCTCAAAGCGTGGCAGCAGGATTTTCCGGGTCTGCGCGCTTTTCTAACGATTGTTTACGTGCAAACCAATGTCGACATGCTGCCGAAGCACGTTTCCACCCTGCTCGCCGGCTCTTTTCTGGGTCCTGCAGCGGCTGGCATGTTGCGCCTGGCGCGCGAAGCGACCAAGATTTTGTCGAAGCCCGGAGCATTGCTGCAACAGGTTTTATTTCCGGACCTGGTGCGGCTTTGGGGTCGTGGCGCTGACAGTTTCCGCATGATTCTGTTGCGCGCACTGATGATATCGGGCCTGTTCGGCCTCGTTTTCATCATCGGCTCTTTCTTTGGCGGGCGACTTTTGTTCACCAGCGTGCTGGGTCCGGATTATGCCGACGCAGCGCCATTGCTGACGCTTCTCTTGCTATCTGCGACGCTGGAACTTGCGGCTGTCGTACTGCGTACGGCCGGCTATGCCATCGGACATGCCGGGGAGATACTACGGCTGCACCTCGTCAGTGCGGTCATTTACCTGGCCGCTTTTTCGGTGCTTACTCCGCGTATGGGCTTGATCGGTCCGGGCATTGCAGCCTGCGTTGCGGCGACAGTGACGCTGCTGGGCATTGGCCGGCTGGTTGCGAAAAGCCTCCGCAATGCACCCCCGGACTCCGATCAGGCGCAGGCTCCTGGTCGTCCAACAAGGCAGGTTTGATGGCTTCAGCGAGCGTCAATCCCGGCGTCGGCATACGCCTCCTGCGGCCACCGCCGGCCAAAGCACATCCATTGATCCGGGGTTTCCCGAATCCAGGCCTCAAAGTGTTCAAACAGTTTTTGGGTCATTTTTCGTGCCTGCTCCGAAACCGATGCCGCCGTGTTATCCGCTCGAATAGCTCGGTAAATAGTTATTCGAAAGCGCATACCGGGCAGGCGTTCGGCACGTACTGGAAATAATTCACATTTATGGTGTATTGCGAGGCGGGCGGCAGTCGTATTGGTTGGCGTTGGTATGCCGAAGAACGGGACCATGTCGCCACCGTCCAGACGAGTGTCCGACGTAAGCCCGACGATTGAGCCCTGCTTCAGTTCTTTCATCAGGCCGCGCATGCAACCGTCTCGCGAGATAAAGTTGCAGGGCAGAGTTGAGCGTAGTTTAAGTGCCCAGTCGCTCAAATACGGGTTTTTTTCGGGTGCGTAGACGGTGGTTATGCGCAGTGCGTACTCTGCGGCAATATAGCCTGCGATCTGCCAGGCACCGATGTGGCCTGTAACCAGGACAGCGGGCCGGCCGCGGTATTCGCGGAGATCCACGCCATCTTCCATGACAAATTCAATGCGTTGGTTACGTTCCGCCCAGATACGCTCTGCCGAGGCCAGATCGGCGATGGCGCAACCCAGGTTGCCGCAGGCGTCCCTGGTGAGCAGCTCAATCTCGCGCCGGTTCTTATCGGGGAAGGCGAGAGCAAGATTGCGGCGCATTTTTTTAGTAAATGGCAGAAAAGGTTTGAGCCTTGCAAGGTAAAATTGGCCACTCGGGCGGCGCGTTCAGGCGGCATCATTTGCAGCAGGCTGACGAGGGTCTTGGAAAAGGCGGCTTGGATTTTCCAGCCTAGTATGCGAAACATGGGTGCCCTGTTGGATTGCAGTACGGGCAAGCGCAAAAGTTGCCTTGCCATGCCAAGTATAGTTGCCGAAACGCACAAATGGTTACAACGGCTGTGGCTCGATTGAGTTCAGGAGCAGGACCGCAGCGCCTTGGACAGCCACGGTCGACGGGGATTTGCGCCGGAGCAAGCCGCAAAGGGGGGCGTTTCCCGTTAGCGGGGCAATTCAGGGTGGCGGGTGGGTATTGCGCGCCACAGCGGCATAAGCTTCATGAGGCCAGCGTCTGCCAAAGCACATCCACTGATCGGGAGTGTCTCTTACCCAGCTTTCAAAGTGGGCCAGGAGTTCCTGAGTCATCCGATTGGCTTGTTCATTGGCCGTGCCGTCAGGGTTGCCGGCCTTGATCGGCGGGAAAACCGTTATACGAAATCTCATGTCCGGCAGTCGCTCGGCCCGAACTGGCAGTAAGTCACATTTGTGCCGCAGCGCGAGGCGAGCGGCGGTCGTATTGGTTGGCGTGGGTACGCCGAAAAAATCCAGCGGGTCGCCACTGTCCAGGCGTGTATCGGTGACCATTCCCACGATGTGCTTTTGTTTGAGTTCCTGTGTCAGACCTCGCATGCAGCCATCACGTGAAATCCAGTGGCAGGGCAGCGCCGTTCGCAGGCCTAAAAAAAGATCGGCCAGGAACGGATTTTTTTCAGGTGCGAAAATAGAGGTAACGTGCAATTCGTACTGGGAGGCTACGAAAGTTGAAATCTGCCAGGCGCCGATATGTCCGGTTACCATGACGGCAGCGTTGTCTCGATAGTCATCCAGGTTGACCCCGTCTTCCACAATAAACTCAATGCGTTCGTCGCGCTCGAGCCAGATATGTTCTGCAAATACGAGTTCGGCGGCCGCATTACCCAGGTTACCGCAAACACTTCGCGTGAGTCGTTGAATTTCCCGCTTGTCCTTTTGTGGAAAAGCGACGCTCAGATTACGCTGAATTTTCTTCGTAAACGGCAGGGCGAAGCGAAGATTTCTACAGGTGAAGTTGGCGAATCTCGACGCACGCTCGGGCGTCATAGTTCGCATTAATTTCAGCAGAGAGCGGACTATGAATGCCTCAAGCCGCCAGCTAAGGTTGCGCAGCGAGGGTAATTTCTCAACCAGTCGCACAGAAAAGAGAAAGTGTTGTTGCGCCATCGGCTGGGGACTTGTTTAGTGCAGCGTGCCGAACACCCAGTCCCACAATGGCGAACTAACCCCGTACTTC
>JADFNG010000052.1 GCA_022563505.1 Pseudomonadota bacterium
TCTGGACCAGGCGCGACCGAGGTCAAAAAAAACGGGGCAGCCGAAATGACTGCCCCCCTCATTCCTTCCGCTAAAGCAGATTGAGCTTACTTAAAACTCCCGCACGAAACGAAAACCCCATTCCCGAATGTCGTTATTCAGGATACGCAGGATGTAATCACCTGTATTGAGACGCGCGTTATCGTACTTCTCGTCCGTGATATTCTTACCGTACAATGCTACAGACCAGTCACGATTGGGTGAGTGATAAGCGACATTGACATTCAAGAGACTGCGGCTGTCGATCTTCGTAAATCGGCCCGGGTCAGATGTGGGTTCGCCAAACATATCATCACGGTAAGACCAGTCGGCACGCAGAACAACATCTGCACCATTCACCATCGAGATCGTGTATTCAGGGGCGATGGAGAGCGTCAGGTCGGGCGTAAGCGGCGCAACGGCATCCGGATCATCGACATCCGGGTCAATGTAGCCGATGGACGTTTGCAGCATGAAGTCATTGGTAATTGCCCAAAGACTTTCCCACTCGATGCCGAACGACGTCTGGTCGACGATGATGTTACGCGTGTCGAATCCACCGCCTTGCGTTGTGCTGACCTGGTACGGCAAATCGGAGTAATCCGTGTAAAAGATCGCGACACTCAATTGCAGTGTATCGAGCGGCGTGCCTTTCAGGCCGACTTCGTAGTTGACGGCGGTAACGTTGTCATTGGCCACGAAACAGTTGGGCTGGCTGACATTGCCCGGTTGGGTGAAGTCAAGAAAACCGAAAAGACAGAACGGTCGCGGTGGAAACTGACCCGACTGATAGCCGTTCTGAATCGTGCCATAGACGTTAATGCGGTCATTGAGTTCATAGGTGCCGGCAATTTCCCAACTCGTTTCCGACCAGTCACGGCTTGCGCTCGTCGAAATCAGGCCGCTGTTGATGATGATGGCGGCCGTTTTCTCGTCGTCAGTAAAGCGGATACCACCGGATACGTGGAAAGCATCGTTCACTTGATAGCCGACGTTGGCATAAACAGCCTTGCTTTCCATGTCCTGGCTCAACGTGAAGTCACCCAGGCCGCCATTGAATACGGTGGGATCCTGATCGTTTATGCCGTCTTCTTCGAAGAAGTACAGGCCGGCAACAAAGTCGAGGCGGTCGTATTCACCGCTGATCTGCAATTCATACGAGTTCTGATCCGCTTTTCCGACCTCGGGGAACGAGAGGAAGTCCTCGAACAGGCTGTCGTCGTCAAGCCCGCTCTCGTAGTCGGAATGACGGTCGCTGGCAATAAATTTCAGGCTGAGTTCGTCCGACAGAGCGTAATCGGCGGTGAGTGATACACCGTAGGCCCGATTCAACACGACGACCTGACTCTCCTGGCCGGTGTTGTTGTCATACGGATTCGAGGACACGTCCGAATTACGGAAGCCGGCCCCATAAACCGCGCCATTCGGCAATTCATCAATCAGCGTGGTGTACGGATTCATTCCGTTCTCACCCTCGTTGCCGTCGGCGGCGATCAGGATTGAGAAATCTTCCGTCGGTGTCCACAGTGCGGCAATACGTGCAGAAATGTCCTGCGTCTCGCCAACATCTTTGTCCGCGTTCTCGATATTCAGGAATTTTCCGGAACCACCACGTCGCTTGAATGCACCATTGATGGAGACTGCAAAGGTGTCGGTCAGGCGCGTGTCCCCATAGAATTCCGTATTGACCCTGCCTTCTGTGCCGACGGTCAGGCTGACACGGCCGCCTTCGGTACTGCCGGGTCGCTTGGTAATAATGTTGATGGCGCCACCAATGGAGTTGCGCCCGTAAAGCGTGCCTTGCGGTCCTCTGAGGACCTCGAGGCGTTCGATGTTGGACAAACTCCAGTTTTGACCAATCTGCCGACCGAGGTATACGCCATCGACGTAAACGCCGACGCCTGGATCGGTCGTGATCAGGTGATCCTGCAGACCAATACCGCGAATGAAGGGGTTGGCGGACGAAGTGTGGCCCGCGCCGAACGTGGTGACATTGAGGTTAGGCACGAATTTGCCCACATCCACCAGGTTGAGAATGCCCTTTTTCTCCATGGTTGCTCCGGTAAAAGCACTCATGGCAACAGGCACTTCATAGATGCTCTGCTCGCGTTTCTTGGCGGTGACGGTGATTTCCTCGAATATGAGGTTATCGCCGTCCTCTTGCGCCATCGCCGTCTGCGCAAGACCGGCACCCAGCACGGCGAGGCTCACTGCGCTTGCGGTCAAAAAGTTCTTATTCATGTTGGTTCCTTAAGTCATCTCTGCCAGCCGCTGGCGACAGAAATACAATGTTCAAAAAAAAGTCACAGCCATGACGCCTGTCAAAATGCACTCATATTCTGCGACCGGCGCGGATCATACAACAATAAACAGCGCGCGTTCTGCCTTTGTGTATAGAGTTTGTTCTGTCCATCATCGATATTGTTGTATATACGACACATAGCCGACGCGAATGTTCCCTGCCGCGATCCGGTCGTCTTGATCGCTGCAGGGAATCGCATACAGTAGGGCGGCGAGCCGCATATTTTAAGGATTCCTGATTTGACTGACACAGCCCCAACCGCCCTCCCGTGCTTCAAGGCGCCTGCCGGTGGCTGCCTCACGTCCGAGATGGTCGGCGCCTATCGGCAGGAGGGCGTCCTGATCCTCGAAGATTTTGTGACGCGCGAGGCATGCGACGAATTGCGTGCCCGGGCACTCGAACTGGTCGAGGCCTTCGATCCGGCCGATGTCAAAAGTGTTTTTTCCACGACCGATCAGGAGCAGCTGAACGATCGTTATTTCATCGAGTCCGGGGACAAGATCCGTTTTTTTCTGGAGAACGATGCCTTCGATGAAACCGGTCGATTAAGGAGTACGAAGGAAAATTGCCTGAACAAGATGGGCCACGCCATGCACGACATCGACCCGGTGTTCGATCGTTTTTCCCATAATCCGGCACTGGCGGAAATAACTGACCGGCTCGGCAATAAAGATCCCGGCATCATCCAATCCATGTACATCTTCAAACCACCGCGGATTGGCGGTGAAGTGGTTTGCCACCAGGATTCGACGTATATATACACGGACCCGCAATCCTGCATCGGTTTCTGGTTTGCTCTTGAAGATGCGACGACTGAAAATGGCTGCATGTACTTCATTCCCGGGCAGCATCGTGGCCCATTAAAAGCGCGCAACTATCGCCTGGGCGAAGACAAGCTGACGACCGAAGTGCTTGATACCGAGCCCTGGCCCGAACATTTGAAGGTTGCCGCTCCCGCGCGTGCCGGTACCCTGGTCGTATTCGATGGCCGAGCGCCGCACATGAGCGGTCCAAACCTGTCCGACACGTCAAGACACGCCTATACGCTCCACGTCATTGATCGTAATTGCCATTATCCGGCTGAAAACTGGTTGCAGCGAGGTGCCGATCTGCCGCTGCGTGGATTTGCGGCGCGAGCTTGAGAACATAATGGACAGGAGTCCCGATGTTATTTGTTGATGTAATTCGCAAGAAGCGCGATGGCCACGAGCTGTCGCAACAGGAAATAGAATACTTTGTGAACGGACTTGCCGACGGCAGCATCCCTGCGGAACAGGTGTCCGCACTTGCGATGGCGATCTTTCTCAATACGATGACGTTTACCGAGGCAGGCATACTCACGCGTGCCATGGCCGCCTCCGGCACAATGCTCGACTGGTCGGATCAGCATCTTGATGGTCCGGTCGTCGATAAACATTCAACCGGCGGTATCGGCGACAAGGTCAGTTTCATGCTGGCACCCATTGCGGCTGCCTGCGGCTGCTACGTTCCCATGATCTCCGGTCGTGGTCTCGGCCACGGCGGTGGCACACTCGACAAAATCGCCAGCATTCCCGGGTATGAAGCGATTCCGAATGCAGCGTTGTTCAAGAAAGTCGTAAAAGAGGTGGGCTGTGCAATTATCGGTCAGACAAGTGATCTCGCTCCCGCTGACCGGCGGCTTTATTCCATTCGGGACGTTACGGCGACGGTCGAATCGGTTCCATTGATCACCGCATCCATCCTCTCGAAAAAAATGGCGGCAGGCCTCGACGGGCTGATCATGGACGTCAAGTTTGGCACCGGCGCCTTCATGTCGACTACCGGGGAGGCGGAGACGCTGGCCGCCAGTATTATTGGCACCGCGGCGGCGTCGGGCATGAAAACACACGCGCTGTTAACCGATATGAATGAGAATCTTGGCCTGACCGCAGGCAACGCAGTGGAAGTTCGGGAATCCGTGCAATACCTGGTGGGTGATCATCGTGAAGCGCGACTTGACGAGGTTACGCTCCGTCTGGTGGCAGAGATGCTGCTGGTCGGCGGCATAGAGAGTGACCGGGATGCTGCGAAGCAGCGTGCCGATGAAGCCGTGGGCTCGGGCCGGGCGGCGGAAGTGTTCGCACAGATGGTGGCAGCACTTGGCGGCCCGCTGGATTTTGTCGAGAATTACGATCAGTACTTGCCCGCCGCAGCAGTGGTCAAAGCGGTGTATGCCGAACAGGAGGGCATTCTGACGGATGTCGATGGCCGCAAGTTTGGCAATGCCATCATCGAGCTCGGTGGCGGTCGTCGCAATGTGGACGACGCGCTTGATCTTTCGGTGGGCTTTGTCGACGTCGCCCCGATTGGTACGAAAATTGATGGTAGTCGTCCGTTGGCGGTCGTACATGCCGCCAATGATGAGACCGCAGCGCTGGCGTCTCAGATGCTCCGCGAAGCCTGTGTGCTTGGAGAGTCCGCGCCACCCGACAGACCCGTAATTTATAAGACGCTGGAGGCAGATTAGCAGGATATGTTGGCGTATTGCCGGTATCCTGACCGTTAAGCAATCGCCTGTGGCCAGGCTCGGGCCTGGGCGAGAAAACAACAATGCAGCAATCCGGGCCGATTCAATGGCGGGGGAGTGAACATGGCAGGTAACTATATTGGCATCCTGGGCATCATCGTGATTCTCGGTATCGCCGTCCTTTTTTCCTCTGACCGCAAAGCGATCAATCTTCGCATTGTGGGTGCGGCGTTCGCCCTGCAAGTGGTCATCGCGGCTATCGTGGTTTACTCGGATGCAGGAAAAACCCTCATTGAGAAGATGAGCGCCGGTGTCCAGCATGTAATGAATTATTCCCGTGAAGGCATAGAATTTGTTTTCGGCGGGCTCGCGGGGAACGGATTTCTCGTCGCTCCCGGTGAAGGTGCCCTCGCAAGGGGCGACAGCATTTGGGGCTTCGCGGTCAATGTCCTGCCGATCATAATCTTCTTCTCGGCCCTGACGACGGTTCTCTATCACCTCCGCATCATGCAGCCGGTCGTCAAATTGATTGGTCGTGGGCTGCGTTTTGTGATCGGTACTAAATCGGTGGAGTCGGTGAATGCCGCAGCCAACATTTTTATCGGTCAAACGGAAGCGCCGCTGGTCATCCGCCCTTTCCTCAAGGGTCTGACGGAACCGCAAATGTTCGCAATCATGGTGTCCGGGCTGGCGTCCGTTGCGGGCACGGTCTTGCTCGCGTATGCCCAAATGGGGGCGGAGTTGCGTTACCTGCTGGCCGCCAGTTTCATGGCGGCGCCCGGTGGGTTGCTGATGGCGAAAATCATGATGCCGGACGAGAAAGCAGAATCGTCAGCGGAAGACGATGATCATCTTGAGATGGCAGATAGTGAGCACGAAAACGTCATTCTTGCGGCAGCAGTTGGCACGACCGATGGCGTTAAATTGGCCGTAAATATTGGTGCTATGCTGATCACCTTCATTGCATTGATTGCGTTGGTGAACGGTCTGGTCGGCGGTATTGCCGGGCTTGTCGGTATTGAAGATCTTTCCCTGCAAAAAATGCTCGGCTGGCTGTTCGCACCTATCATGTATCTGTTGAACATCCCGTGGTCTGAAGCACAGGCGGCAGGCTCACTCTTTGGCGAAAAAATCATACTGAATGAATTCGTTGCCTACAGCCATTTGAACGATTATCTCGCTGGCATGAGTGCCAGGACGAAAGCCATAGTGACGTTTTCCCTGTGTGGTTTCGCCAATCTGTCCTCGATCGCAATATTGCTCGGTGGACTGGGAAGCCTGGTGCCCGAGAAGAGGGAATTAATCGCGCGTTTTGGTCTCAGGGCGGTCGCTGCAGGTTCCCTGTCCAATCTGATGAGTGCCGCGCTGGCCGGCATGCTGCTGAGTATTTGATGGGTCGGAATCACGCGCTGTAATGCAGGAAAAAATTATCATTGATTGCGACCCGGGGCAGGATGACGCGATCGCCCTGTTGCTTGCCATGGCATCGCCGGAAGAGCTTGCGCTTCTCGGTATTACCGCGGTTGCCGGAAACGTGCCACTGCATCATACCGAGCGAAACGCGCGCTTGATGTGCGACCTTGGCGGTCGTGGTGACGTGCCGGTGTTTGCCGGCTGTTCGAGGCCGCTGGTGCGCGAACTGGTGACCGCAGAAAATGTGCATGGCGATACCGGCATTGATGGTATGGAGGTCACCGATCCGACGCAGCGTTTGCAGCAGCAACACGCCGTCGATTTTATCATCGACACGCTGAAGGGTGCCGAAGAAGAGTCAATCACGCTCGTACCGACCGGCCCGCTGACTAATATCGGCATGGCCATGGTCAAGGATCCGTCTATTCTCAGCCGCATTAAACGGATCGTGCTCATGGGTGGCGCGATGCGCGAGGGTGGCAATTACTCGCCGTCCGCGGAATTCAATATCCTGGTGGATCCGCATGCTGCGAAGGTAGTTTTCGCCTGTGGCCGGCCCATTATTGCCATGGGGCTAGACGTCACTCACCAGGTCATCGCGACCAAAGATCGCGTTGCGCGAATCGAGGCGCTAGGAAATCCTGCTGCAACAGCAACGGCGGGCATGCTGAATTTCTTCAATCGCCATGATTCGGCCAAGTACGGCTTCGATGGCGCTCCCTTGCATGATCCCTGTACGGTCGCCTGGTTACTGCAGCCAGGTCTGTTTGAAGGCAAGGAATGCAATATTGAAGTTGAAACAGAGTCACCGCTGACGATAGGGCATACGGCCATTGATTTCTGGGGTATCAGCGGTCGCGAGGTGAATGCGACGTGGATTCATGCGGTGGATGCGGACGGTTTTTACGATCTGCTCACGGATCGACTGGCTCGTTTTGGCGAAACTTAGCGGGTTCGCGCGTCAGGTCACGCTCCTACAGCCTTTCTATTGGCACTCCTGTAGGAGCGTCTCCTGAGGCGCGACCTCAAATCTATGCAACGCGAAACGCCGCCGGCAGCAATTCATCGATGCCAAAGACCTGCATCTTGCCATCATTATTAATCACCATGATCTGAGTCGCCTCGTCGGCGAACTCCAGTATTCGCTGGCGGCAGCCGCCGCACGGTGTACAGGCGCCAAGCTCACCGGCGCTCTCGAATAAAGCACGCTTCGCGTTATCACCCATCCCGCCGACGACCGCGATAGCCACGATCTTACGCGCACCGGAAGACACCATCGCCCCGATGGCTGAGGCTTCGGCGCAGCTGGTCTCGGGAAAGGAGGCGTTCTCAACATTGCAGCCGACGTGAATGTTTCCGGATTCGTCAAGAATGGCCGCACCGACAAAGTAATTCGAATAGCGCGCATGAGCATTGGATTGCACGGATCTTGCAGCAGTGAAAAGAGCGTCGGAGTCAATCGTCATTTACTTGGCCATCGGGTTATTGGGGTGTGTGGTCCAGCTCGCCTTCTCTGTACTAATTTCCTGACCCGTCCTCGGGTCGATGCCGCTGGCCAGTTGCTGCATGCTGATACAGCCATCGACAGGGCAGACACTGACACATAAATTGCAGCCTACGCACTCTTCATCAATGACTTCAAACCGGCGTTCACCGTTCACGGTATGCGTTATAGCCTGGTGCGCCGTGTCCTCGCAGACGATATGACATCGACCGCACTTGATGCATAAATCCTGATCGATCACGGCCTTTTCGACGTAATTAAGGTTCAGGTGTTGCCAGTCCGTGACGCTCGGTACGGCTTTACCCACCAGATCGCTGACGGATTGCATGCCCTTCTTGTCGAGAAAATCACTCAGGCCACTGGTCAGATCGTCAATTATCTTGAATCCATACACCATCGCGGCCGTACAAATCTGCACATTGGATGCCCCAAGTGCGAAAAAGTCGACGGCATCGCGCCAGTCACCGATGCCACCAATGCCGGAAATCGGCAGGCTGGCCGTTTCCTTGTTGCGCGCAATTTCGGCGACCATGTGCAGGGCAATGGGCTTGACCGCGGCGCCACAGTAACCGCCGTGCGAACCCTTGCCATCGGTGGTTGGATACATCGTCAACGTGTCGTAATTGACGCGCATGATCGAGTTGATGGTGTTGATCAGGGACACGGCGTCTGCACCGCCTTTGGCAGCCGCTTGTGCGACCGGCAAAATATTGGTGACGTTTGGCGTCAGCTTGACGATCACCGGCGTTCGAGTAAATTTTTTGGCCCACTCCGTTGCCATTTGAATGTATTCGGGCACCTGGCCAACGGCGGCGCCCATGCCTCGTTCCGACATGCCGTGCGGGCAACCGAAATTGAGTTCAAAACCGTCAGCGCCGGTATCTTCGATCATGGGAAGGTACTTCGCCCAGGTTGCCTCGTTCATCGGCAACATGACCGATGCGATCAGAGCCCGGTCCGGCCATTGCTTCTTGATCTGGCGCATCTCATCGAGATTGGTTTGCAGTGGTCGGTCCGTGATCAATTCGATGTTGTTCAGGCCGATGACACGACGGTCGTTACTGAGCATCGTGCTGTAGCGTGGCCCACTGACATTGACGATGGGAGGATCTTCCCCGAGCGTCTTCCACACGACGCCGCCCCAACCGGCCTCAAAAGCGCGATGGACGTTATAGGCCTTGTCGGTGGGCGGTGCCGATGCAAGCCAGAACGGATTAGGTGACTGGATGCCAAGGAATTCAGAGGTCAGGTCTGCCATGCGTTGTCCCCTTGCTTCTCCGCTCGAAGAAAGCGATCAATATCGATCGCTGCGAGTTTGCCATCCTGCACGGCTGTTACGGTCAGGTCATCGTGCCCGAATATGCAGTCCCCACCGGCCCAGGTGCCAGGTTCCGATGTTCGTCGATTGTCGTCCACCAGCAGTTTGCCGTGCTTGTGTTCGAAAATGCCGGCAGCCGCACCAAGAACATCCTCTGCAAGCGTTTGTCCGACCGCGGTGAAGACGACATCGGCATCCAGCGACCAGATTTCGCCGGTGCCGTGCAGCTTGCCATCCGCATTGAGTTCGGTTCGTTCGAACTGCATGCCGGTCACGCGATCGTCCAGCAGAATTTTTGTCGGTTGCGCCCAGTGACGGATCGAGACGCCGCTGGTCAGTGCGAGTTCCTGCTCGTGGCGGCTGGCGCCCATCTGCACCGCGCCGCGTCGATAGACGATATCGACGAATTCGGCACCCAGTCGTTTGCTTTGCACGGCAATATCGATCGCCGTCATGCCACCACCGATGACGATGACGCGATTACCAACGGGAAGGTCCCCTTTGTCAGCCGCCTGGCGGAGATCCGAAATGTAATCCACGGCACTTAGAACACCCTCAATATCCTCATTCGGCAGGCCGAGTTTGTTGGCGCCGCTCAGGCCAAAGGCGAGAAAAACGGCAGCATATTCCTGCTGCAGTTCGGCCAGGGGCAGGTCGGAGCCCAGGGACACACCCGACTTAACCTCAATGCCACCGATTGCCAGGATGTATTCCACTTCCCGTTGCGCGAAATCGTTGACAGTCTTGTAGGCGGCAATGCCGTACTCATTCAGACCGCCCAGTTTTTGATCACGACTGAACAAAACGACAGAGTGCCCGAGCATGGACAGGCGGTGTGCACAGGATAATCCGGCCGGCCCGCCGCCAACGACGGCCACGGTCCGGCCGCTGCTTTCAGCTCGGCAAAACAACGCGGTATCGCCTTCGACAATCGGGTCGGTGGCGAAGCGTTGCAGCAAGCCAATGCTTACTGGCTTGTCTTCATGGCTGTTGCGCACGCACGCCTCTTCACACAGCACTTCCGTAGGGCAAACACGTGCACACATACCACCCATGATGTTTTCTGTCAGGATGGTTAGTGCCGAACCTTTGATGTTGTCGCTGCGAATTTGTTGAATGAAGCCAGGAATATCAATCCCGGTCGGGCAAGCTTTTGTACACGGCGCGTCGTAGCAGAAGTAACAACGATCCGCTTCTATCAGGGCTTCCGGGCGCGACAGGGGCGGGTACTTATCGCTAAAGTTTTGCTCAATTTCAGCGCTGGAAAGCCGCCCTGTACGGATGCCTGCTCGGCGCCCTGACGAAGGATTGTCTGTCATGTCAGCATGCCCCACCTAACGATTAACGGCTGTCGGTCGCTTCTGTTCGGCGCGCTTCCGCAACGCGTCGTAATAAGCAGCGAACGGGGGCTTTTCGATGTAGTTTCCGGCGCCGCGTTCTACATCGAGTTCGCCATCGGCGTACACGATCTTTCCCTGGCTGAGCGTATGCGACGCACAGCCCTTAACTTCCATGCCTTCGAAAATGTTGTAATCGATATTCTGCTTATGTGTTTTCGCGGATATGGTTTTCGTTGCCTCCGGGTCCCACACTACGATGTCGGCATCGGCCCCAACGGCAATCGTTCCTTTACGCGGATAAATGTTGAATATCTTTGCGGCGTTGGTTGAAGTGACCGCCACGAACTCGTTCATGGTCAGACGCCCGCTACTGACGCCGTGGTGCCACAAGACCTCGAGTCGATTCTCAATTCCGGCAGTGCCATTGGGGATCATGCGAAAATCATCCTTGCCAGCACCTTTCTGGTCTGCGCAGAAACAGCAGTGATCGGTGGCCGTGGTTTGCAGATTGCCGGACTGCAGGCCATGCCACAACGCGCTCTGGTGCTCTTTGGGTCTAAATGGCGGGCTCATGACATGCGCGGCCGCAATGTCGAAGTCGGTGTTGCGGTATACCGAATCATCGATCAGCAGATGGCTGGCCAGCACTTCGCCATAGACACGCTGACCTTCATTGCGCGCACGTGTAATCGCTTCGAGCGACTGTCGGCAAGAGTTATGCACGATGTAGATCGGCACACCCAGTACTTCCGCAATGCGGATCGCCCGATTCGCCGCCTCTCCTTCGACTTCCGGGGGGCGTGAAAGTGGATGACCTTCCGGGCCGGTGATTCCCATGTCGAATATCTTTTGCTGCAGCCGGTAGACCAGGTCGCCGTTCTCCGCATGCACCGTAACAATGGCACCGAGTTCTCCTGCCCTGGAGAAACTGTTCACCAGAATCTCGTCGTCGGCCATAATTGCACCCTTGTAGGCCATGAAATGCTTGAAACTGTTGACGCCGTGCTCTTTTACCAACGTTTCCATGTCGGCACTGACGGTGTCATCCCACCAGGTAATCGCGACGTGGAACGCATAGTCGGCGACCGACTTCTCCGCCCACTCGCGCCATTGCATGTAAGCCTCCATGATGGATTGCTGCGGATCGGGAATAACGAAATCCATAATCATGGTCGTGCCGCCGGCTAAACCGGCCGCGGTGCCGGTGAAGAAGTCCTCAATTGCCACGGTTCCCATGAAAGGCAGTTGCATATGCGTGTGCGGATCGATGCCACCGGGCATGACGTACTGCCCGCCGGCATCGACGGTCCGGGTTCCCGTGGGCGCATCCAGGTTTTCGCCAATGGAGCGAATCTTGCCGTCGGTACACAGAATGTCTGCGCGATAGGTCTGATCCGCTGTGACGATCGTTCCACCCTTAATTAATACTGTCATCTCTTCATTTCCCGAAAAACGTCATGGCTGGTCTACTAGTCTGGGGTCGCGCCTCAGGAGACGCGCCTGCCGGCACTCCTGTAGGAGCGTCTCCTGAGGCGCGACCCCAATCCAATTCTGGCATTCTACCGACTTACAAACGTCTTTCCGTTAGCAAACTCAAGGCTTAAGCAAATCGCCATACATGTCCGGTCGACGGTCGCGGAAAAACTGCCAGATGTTGCGCACCTCACGAATCATGTCGAGGTCGATTTCGTGCACCAGCAGTTCATCCTGGTCGTAACTGGCCTGTGCCTCGATCTCGCCGCGTGGGTTGACGATGTAGGTCGAGCCATAAAACTCACCCATGCCGAATTCATCTGCCCAGGGTTGCTCCTGGCCGATGCGATTAATGGCGCCGATAAATACTCCATTCGCCGCCGCCGATGCCGGTTGCTCAAGTTCCCACAGGTACTTACTGAGCCCAGCTACCGTCGCCGATGGATTCACAATGTATTCGGCCCCGTTCAATGCGAGTGCGCGCCAACCTTCCGGAAAGTGCCGGTCGTAGCAAATGTATACGCCGAGATTCAAATACGCTGTTTTGAATACGGGGTAACCCAGGTCGCCGGGTTTGAAAAAGAATTTTTCGTAAAATCCAGGGTCGACCTGCGGTATGTGTGTCTTGCGGTATTTGCCGAGGAAGGTTCCATCGGCATCAATGACGCCAGCGGTATTGAAATAGACGCCGGGCATGGTTTCTTCGTAAATCGGTACGATGATCACCATGTTGTGTTTCTTCGCATATTCCTGCATGAGCCGGGTCGTATGGCCGTCCGGTATTTGTTCTGCAGCGGCGTACCATTTTCGATCCTGGCTCGGGCAGAAATACGGCTGAGTGAAAATTTCCTGGAAGCAAAGTACTTGCACGCCTTGTTGGGCGGCGTCCTCGATCATCGGGATGTGTGCTTCGATCATCAGGTCTCGAATCTGCTCCGGGCCCATGGATCGAGGATCCCCTTTGAGGCCCATCTGAATAAGGCCGCATTTCACTTTTTGCATATCACCCTCTCAACATTCGTTATCGATATACTGCCTGTGCATCTGACCGAACAGATTGCACGATGTTCATTTTACGGACGTCCATGATCCGTGCATCGGGTTCGGCAATATATACCAGCCGTTGCCCCAATAATCCTGATGCTCCAGGGTGGCCGCTTCGCGGCTCGCAATCGTCGCGCCTTCGGTGCACGGATGGAGCGGGTTTTTTCTTGTACACGCAATGAAGTCACCCAGGTCATCGCCCATAAGCATGATAACCCGATAATTTTCCGCCACATAATCACGGCGTACGCTTTTTTCCTTGCCCCATTCCGCTCGTTCGCCGGACAACATGACGAATTCAGCGTCCACCGCTATGCCGGCTTCATTGATGTCCTGGAGGGTTGTTGTTTTTTGCGGGCAGGGATCGTCACCTGTTGCAGCACATGGGCGATTGGTGAGAAAAAACAGGGTGACGCCCAGTTGCCGCGCTCGCTCCGCGAATTCAACAACACCGTTTACGGGTACCGCACGATTCGCCCGATTCCAGGCGTCGAGTTTGCCGTCACTGAAGGGCGGAATGAAGGATCGCTGAAACTCGACATTACTGACCACCGTTTCATCGACGTCCAGAATAATGGCAGTGGGCAGGTTTTCGGCATGGGTTTGATAGGGCAGCGCACTCCAGGTCTTATCCGCAATTTTTTCCGCCAGGGCATCCTGAGCTGTTCGGTATACCGATAGTGTGATCGCGTCGTACTCCGCGGATGTTTGTACCCAGATAATGCCGGGACTGGTTTCACCTCGCCCACGGTCATCATGCGATGAATCCCGTGACGTCGCCGCACAAGCGGACAGCAAAAAAACACACGCCGCGAGCTGCAAAAAGAAAGAAAAAGTTCGTGCCATGAGGATCCCTGTTGCCCTGCTTTCATTCGTGCAGATTGCCGCGAAAGGACTTTTGAGCGTATCACGATGGGGAGTTGCTGTGCCAGCATTGATGCAGTCTATGTCGCTGATTTAACTGGTGGTTCCTCGAATTCTCTCATTTCACGGCGGTATTGCAGAATGGCTACGGGCGACATTGTAGGAGCGTCTCCTGAGGCGCGACCCTCCGAGTTTGATCGCGCCTCAGGAGACGCTCCTGCAAGTATACTGTTGAGCAAAGGCTATCGACGCCATGAATGTTACCCAGACGGATCACCAGATATGAAATCAATTCTTAAACGTAGCGCGCTATCCATTTTCGTCGCAGTACTGTTGAGTTCTTGCGCAGCATCTCCGGTCGGCGACATCGATGCCACTCCGGGTCGGACAATTTCTTTTCTTCACCTTAATGACACGTATCGAGTAGGGGCCGTCGAAGATGGCAACCGCGGCGGCTTCGGACGCGTGACAACGATCATCCGCACTTTGCAAGCTCAGGGTAAAACGGTTCGTCTGCTCCACGGCGGAGATTTTCTGTACCCGTCCCTGGAAAGCCAGCTTTGGAACGGTGAGCAGATGGTGGAGGGGATGAATTTCATGCATGAGCTTGCGCCAATGTTTGTTGTGCCGGGCAATCATGAATTCGATCGCAGGACACCTGAGGCCGTGATAAACGCCATCCGCCAGTCAAAATTTGAATGGCTCGCCGACAACCTGCGATTGGCTACCGGAGTCGCAGAAATCGATCAGCGACTGCGCAGCCAGTTCATCGTAGAAATTGAGGGTAGAAAAATCGGTATCTTCGCACTGACGGCGCTTCCGCAGGACGGTGGCAATAGCCGCGATTACCTGTCCTATGAATCCGACTATGTAGCCGCAGCAGAGCGCGTCATCAAAGGATTCGAGGCCGCGGGTGTCGATCTGATTATTGGACTGACACATCTTTTGCTGGCGGACGATATCAAGGTTGCCGAACTGAAAGCGAAGCATCCGAAGTTTCTGTTTGTTGTGGGCGGCCATGATCATGAACCAGAACATGAAGTGGGCACTGATTCTTCCGCAGAGGTGATGAAAGGTGCATCGAATGCCCGCAACATCTGGCAAATCGATGTGACATTCAATAGTAACGATGTGCCGTCAATCGAAACGACGATGATCGCGCTCGATACGAGTGTGGAGATGGATGCGGAATACCAGGTCATTGCTGACAAATGGCGCGATCGACTGCTCGCAAAAATGCCTTTTCTGACCAGCAGAATTGGTGAGGCAGCGGTGCCGCTGGATGGTCGGGAGGTGGCAATCAGAAGTGCAGAGAGCAGCTGGGGCAACTTTATTGCCGATCAGATGCGCGGCGCGTTTGGTCAGCCACCGGTAGATCTCGCCTTTATCAATAGTGGCACGCTGCGCATTGACGATTACATTGCCGGAGACATTACGTTTGAGGATATCGGCAGAACCTTCGGTTTCTCGTCGTTTCTGGGTTACCTGCAAATGACCGGTGCGGAGTTCCGGACTACGCTTGAGGCGGGTTATCGAGGTACTGGCCTGGGCAAGGGTTACTTTCCGCAGATTTCCGGATTCAGGGTATGCATTGATCGGGATCGGCCAAATGGGGAGCGAATCGTGCAAATGCAGGTTCCCACTGCGGATGGTTGGGCCGATATTGATGCGGACAGAGAGTATTCAGTGGTCGCGCCCGACTACCTGCTCCGTGGCGGTGATGGTTACGAGTTTCCACAGCACCGCGAGCGCTCACGACCGGCATCCGAACTGAAGTACCTGGTGATGGATGCCATCATTCGCGCCCAGGCGGCTGGAGCCAAAGTGGGCATGTTGGTGGATCCGAAAAACCCCCGCATTGCATTTCGTAGTGCTAATGCTGAACGCTGTTTCAACTAGGGTACTCGCGCAATAATAATCGCAGGGACCAGTCGCGTACGAAATGTACAGGCCCCACCCAAAAAACAGGCCAGCCCGAAGGCTGGCCCATGTCTCTATGATCTGTGTCTAGTTGAAGTTGATATTGATGCCGATGCGGGCTTGCCACAATGAGCGAGTCTCAAGCAGATTGTTTATGTCGCGATCAAAGAAGTCCTCGAAAATATACTGACCGGTGACGGGGTCAATTGACGACTCGACGACCTGGACGGAGAAAAATTGGGCTTGCGTCTGTTTGCCCCAATCAGGGTCCAGCATGTTCCCGACATTGTAAACCTTGAAGAATGCCTGTCCTCTCAAGTCACCGTATATAGGTATCTCCTGGGTGATGGCGATATCAAAACGGTTGCTCCAATCTGCATGTTGCGCATTTCGACCCTGAAAACCGGTTTTCAGCCCTTCAGAGGCGATAAATCTGAAGAACGCATCCTGGTCGAAACCGGAATCGAATATAACGTTTGGATCTGTTGGGCCACTTGGCACGTAAAGGAGATGGCGCCCAAAGCGCCCGCCACCCTCTAGATCACCGGAACTCATCACGTAACTTTGCGGGCGTCCCTCCTGAATAAATCCGTACAACGTAAATCGCGTCGTATAGTCACCGAAAAATTCCGTGCCATGACTTACGCGCAGCGTGAAGCGATGCGGTACGACATAGTTTGAATTCCCTGCGCTCGGATTATTGATGTCGAGTAACGAAAGATTGTCGAAATTTGAGCCGGCGACAAATGAAGTCATTGGACTGACATCCTCAGCCTCGGTGAATGCGTAACCCAACATCACATCAAGACCAGAATCAAAATCTTTTCTGAAAATGGCCGAGATGAGCGTGGATGAACCGTTATCCGAGCTGTTTGTCAGCATATAATTTTGTTGACCATTTACGTAGTCATAAATGGGTTGCCCCGTGATGGTAGTACCAACGACAGCCTGTGATAAATCGACATACACGACGGAATCGATCGCTTCCGTATGCAGTACATCGAGGTCCGCAGTAATTTCCCACCACGGCATGTCCCAGGTAGCGCCCAAAGCGTACTTCCACTGGGCAGGTTGTTTGTAGTTCGGATCGATCAATACCAGGCGGCTGTCGGACGCGTTTGCCGCCGTGGTTGCGGCCACCTCGTCGAACAATTCTTGCGGAATATCATAACCTGGCCTGCCGGAACCAACGAGTGGCAGGGAATCGGCAAATCCGGGTAATACCGTTGCCGAGTCAAAATAATTATTCCGCAACTGCACGTTTGTCAGGCCGTCGTTACTCCACGCGTTGGAGAGCCATACGTTCGGATTTCCGCCAGTATAAAGACCGACACCGCCGCGAACACTGACGTCATCTCTTGCGCCCCAGGTAAAGCCGAGGCGCGGCAATAGAATATCCAGTCGATCGATATTGGCGTCGTTACGCAAGCCGCCATTCGCGTTCGTGAACGTCGAGTTAACGTTCGGCCTGTCGCTGCTCTCGAAAGTCTCATAACG